>JBBREZ010000310.1:0-8358 GCA_038225095.1 Caldilineales bacterium | reverse complement strand
AGAAGATCTGTTTTCAAACAAAAATTTAGAGGAGTCCATTTATTTTATGATTAATCTTCGTTCTTTTGAAGTACCAACCGTGGTCAAACATGCGTTGGGTGCGATTGAGTTTTTGGCGGATGAAGTCAAGGCGTTGGGCATGAAACGCCCGATGGTTGTGACCGGCAGCGATTTGGTCAAAATTGGGCTGGTGCACGAGGTAGAGCGCCTTCTCAAAGCCAGCGATATTGATTACTTTCTCTTTGATGAGGTTGTGCCGAATCCGTCGATTGCTTTGGTGGATCGGGGCGCAGCCATCTACAAAGAGGCCGGTTGCGATGGCCTGATCGGGTTTGGCGGCGGCAGTTCGATTGACGCCGCCAAGGCGATTGGCGTGGTGGTGGCACACGGTGGTTCGATTCGCGATTTTGAATGGGCCAGCCCAAACCCAATTGTCAAACGCTTGCCGCCCCTGATCGCGATCCCGACCACATCGGGCACGGGGAGCGAAGTTACCTTGTGGGCGGTGATCACCGATCCGCAACGTCGAATCAAATACAATGTGGGTGGCACGCCCTTGATCGGCCCGCAAGTGGCGCTGATCGACCCACTGTTGACGCTCAACTTGCCCGCGCCGATCACCGCCGGTACGGGCATGGATGCCCTGGCGCACGCGATTGAGTGTTACACCTGTTCCTATGCCCAGGCTTGGCCCGACGCGGTGGCGTTGCAAGCGATGGAATATGCCGGCGACTATCTACGCGTCGCCTATGCACAGGGCCAGAACCAGGAAGCGCGCTATAAAATGAGCATGGCCGCCATGTTAGGTGGGATGGCCTATGGCACCGAAAGCGCCGGCGCCGCTCATGCCATGAGCCAGACCGCCGGTGGCGTCCACGACACCGTAGCGCATGGGCCATTAACCGCATGGTTGCTGGGGCCGGTGATGGAATACAATTACATGGGCGAGCCGCAGAAATTTGCGCGCATTGCCAAAGCGCTCGGCGAAGATACACGCGGTCTGTCCGTCTGGCAAGCGGCGGAAAAAGCGGTAGAAGCCGTCTATCGCTTGATCAAGGATGTGCGGATCCCCTCCTTGCAGCAACTAGGTTTCAGCGAAGATGAGATTCCTCTGCTCGCCGAAATTGCCTTCCAAGATCCACAAACCATCGGCAACCCGCGCGATATCAATTATGATGGCTATGTGCAGGTGTATAAGCGTGCCTTTGACCTTGGCAAGTAAAACCAAGAACCCCACCCGCGCCCAGTGGGCTCCCGCTCCCCTGGTAAGGGAGGGAGCCGTTTAGTGGACAGAAGGTTCAATATATTCTGTCCCTGATCTGTCCCCTCCCTTACCAGGGGAGGGTTAGGGTGGGGTGTCTGACCCTTATCAGCTCTTATAAAAATCCCTGTTATCGAAAGGAAACCCCATGCGAGCGGTGCAAGTCGTCGCCCCCGGTAAAGCGCAATTTGTCGAAACGCCCAAGCCTGAGTTGAAACCAGGCTATGCCTTGATCCGCACCAAACGCGTATCATTGTGCGGCAGCGATATTCACATGCTCTGTTATGCTCATCCCCAGGAATATCCTTTTCCACCCGGCACCAGCGGCCACGAGATGGTCGGCGTGATCGAGGCCATCGATGCGCCGGGTTCAGGGATTAATGTAGGTGACCTGGCGATGGGCCTGTCCCCCGCCAACCTGGCGATGGCCGAATATTTGTTGGCACCCATTGAGCATGTGCTGGTGCTGCCCCAAGGTAAGCCGATCGAACATCTGCTGCAAGGACAACAGTTGGGCACGATCATCTATGCCGCTAAGAAATTGCCCAGTATCGTGGACAAAAATGTGGTCGTGATTGGTCAGGGTTCGGCCGGCCTTTGGTGGAACTTTATGCTGCGTCGCTTGGGCGCGCGCCGCGTGATTTGTGTGGATCTGCAAGCTCATCGCCTGAACTTGTCTGCCCACTATGGCGCGACGCATACGATTCACAATGCAACCGTGAATCCAGTGCAGGCGCTGAAAGAAATTCTGCACGGCAATTTGGCCGATGTCGTGGTGGAGGCCGCTGGCGAGGTGGAGTCGATCAATCTGGCAATTGATCTGGTCAAACGCCACGGTTTTATTCTGGAATTTGGCGTGCCGCGCGCCCATGAAATGCCCTTCAATATCGCGGGCTTCTTTGGTAAATGTCTGCAAATGCAGGCCATTGTCGGCGCCAGCACCGATCCCAATCAATCCTGCACTTGGATGGCATTGGACCTGATCAACAGTGGCATTGCTGACGTTGGCCCGATGCTGACGCATCATTTTCCGTTTGAGCAAGTGATGGATGCCTATGAGCTACAACGCACGCGTGATGAAGGGGCAGTCAAGATCATTGTTGATATGCCGGAATAATGAAATAATTGTAACTACTCAGCCCTCGTGTAGACACGTAGACAGGTAAACACGTAGACAAGGCATGCTCCCTGTTTACGTCCCATCTACGGATGGGCGTCTACCTGTTTACCTAGCGTAACGCTCCACCTGCGTCGTTACAAATAATTAATGGTTAATGGTCCACACATTGCTGTTCGCAATTAACAATTAATCACTAGACATTATCTGGATTAACAAAGATGGGATACAGGTAGACAGGTGATGTCTACCTGTAGTGAATGCTGATTCCGAATCATGTCTATTAATTATTCACAATTAATGATTAGAAAGGAACCAATTTATGACAACCAGTGAACATGTAATCGATTTACGGAGCGACACCATCACCAAGCCCACGCCAGCCATGCGCAAAGCGATGGCCGAAGCCGAGGTTGGCGACGATGTCTTTGGCGAAGATCCCAACGTCAACCGCCTGGAAGCGATGGTCGCCGAAATGTTGGGCAAAGAGGCCGCAGTCTATGTTTCCAGCGGCACCATGGGCAATTTGATCTCCGTGCTCAGCCATTGTGGCCGCGGCGATGAGATCATTTTGGGTGACAAGTCGCACATTTTCTTGGCCGAGCAGGGTGGTTCGGCGGCGTTGGGTGGCGTCCCTTCGCGTCAATTGCCCAACCGACTCGACGGCACGCTAGACTTAGAAAGCGTCGAAGAGAGCATCCGGGGCGACAATGAACATTATCCAACCACGCGGTTGCTGGCGCTCGAAAACACGCAAAACCAATGTGGTGGCCGCGTCTTATCGGTAGAATACATGGATGCCGCAGGCGATTTGGCGCATGCCCACGCTTTGAAGTTGCATGTCGATGGCGCGCGTTTGTGGAATGCCGCGGTCGCCTTGAATACATCACCGGCGCGCTTGGTGCAAAAGGCTGACAGCGTGAGTGTCTGTTTGAGTAAGGGGTTGGCGGCGCCGGTGGGATCGGTTGTGGCGGGCAGCGCCGAGTTTATTCGCAAAGCACGTCGCAATCGTAAAATTGTCGGCGGTGGCATGCGCCAGGCTGGTATTATTGCGGCGGCAGGTATTGTCGCCATCACCGAAATGGTGGAGCGGCTGGCCGACGACCATACCAATGCCCAAGCGTTGGCCCAAGGATTAGCCAAAATTGAAGGGATTGCGATCAACCCAGAGGAAGTGGAGACGAATCTGGTCTTCTTTACGTTGACACGGGATGACATTACCCCGGCGCAACTGTCAAGCGCACTGGCTGAGCGCGGTGTGTTGCTCCTCCCCACCGGCAGCCACCGTCTGCGCGCCGTGGTCAACTATCATTTCAGCGCCAGTGATGTCCAACATACCCTGGCGGCGATCAAGGATGTGTTCGCAACCGATTTGCAAAAGGGTGACAAAAAGGTGTTTGTGTACCACTAAACCTGGGCAACACAATAGACATTATCTGGATTAACAAAGATGGGTAGACAGGTAGACAGGTGATGCCTACCTGTTTCCGTCCCATCTACGGATGGGCGTCTACCTGTCTACCTGTGGTGACTGCTGATTCCGAATCATTTCTAATAAATCACTGAACCCCAGATCACCGAACCAATGTAGGGTCATGCGGTGCAGCGGCGGAATAATTCAGACCAAGCCTTAATCAAACTTTCGCCGCTGCATTGCGTGCCCGTCCAAAGCGATGATTTTCGAGAACAGAAGGGCACGCAATAGGGCGGAAGGAGATCGTGATATTAGCCATCTGTATCCCGCCCTACCGCATGCCTCTAGCATTAAATCTTATTGGCTTCTCCTGTAAAAATACCGCGCAGCCACGCAAAAGCCTCTAGATAATCGGCGTCAAAACCCTTGCGGCTGAGAATAATTTTCATCTAGGCAAGCTGAAAAGCGGCTGGACAATGCTCAATGCCAATCGACGATCGGCCAGCCACGCGCACTGGCTAGTTGCGCCAGTTGCGGCTCCGGGTTGACGGCAACCGGGTGGCCCACCACTTCTAAAAGCGGCAAATCGGAGATGTGATCTGTGTAAAAATAACTTTGGGCCAGTGAAACATTTTGCGAGGCGGCCCATTGCTCCATCCAGTAGACTTTGCCCGCGCCGTAGGCAATCGGCTGGCGGATTTCGCCCGTCAAATAGCCGTCTTTGCTCAACCATTCGGTAAAGACCATGTGCTCAATGCCTAAATAGTGGGCCACGGGCTGCACACTAAACTGGCTGCTGGCGCTACAAATAACCGGAATATGACCTTGGTCCCGGTGCCAGTCCAATTGGGCTCGACCTGGTGGCGCAATGTGATCCACCACCAACTCATCAAACCAGCTTTGCACCAGTTGCCAAAACTCGTCCAGGGGAATACCGCGCGCAATGCGGGCGCTGCGCCCCATCAGTTGCGTCACGTCTTGGCGGCCGCCGATGCGATAAGTCAGAAATGCGGTGGCGAGGATCCAGCTATGCCGCAGACGAAAATAACGCGCAAGCTGGCCGCTGCGGCGTAGATAGCGGACCAAAAGCCGACCCGATGACTCGTTTAGCAACGTGTCATCCAGGTCAAAAATCGCAGCAATCTGTTGCATCTACTTTTTCAACACCTTGGGCGTCACCAGCAGTTGTAATTGACCACAGCCCCAACGAATCTGATTCCACCAAAAGATTTCCAGGTGCAGATGGGCAAGCGCTGCGGTCGGCATCATGACATTCATATGCGGCGGCGCCCCGGTGCAGAGGCCGGCCACCAATGCTTCCATGCCGGGGTTATGCCCCACCAACACCACATGTTCCATATCTTGCGGCGCCTCGCTTAGAATGGCTAATAAGGTGTCGGCATCCGCTAGATAAGCCGTATCTTGCCAGATGATGGGGTTCGTAAAATCTAATCCGGTGGCCAACTTTTCCGCTGTTTCGCGGGCGCGGATCGCAGATGAACTGATCAGCCAATCGACTGGCGGTTCCAACCGGGTTAGCACTTCAGCCATATGTTTTGCGTCTTTAAGCCCGCGCGCGGTCAGCGGGCGATCAACATCATTGGCGTACTCTTCAGGCGGAGCAGCTTTGGCATGCCGGATAATGGTCAGCGCTTTCATAAGTACCTTTGACGAGCAGTTAAAAATAAATCAGGTTTCCCTAGTTTCGTTCAAATTGTCGATCATCTCTACAATGACGACAGGAATTTCGCTGGTGATTATCTGGGGCATTTTCACCTCATACTTTGCAGAGCAGATTATCTCCATCCATTGTATCATATTTTAGCCGACTTTGAGTTCATTTTTGTGAGCAGAGCCTATGAACTAAATGGCTTGCCCTTTGAACTGGCTCATGTACAGGTGATGATAAAAGCTTTGCTGTGCCAAAAGCTCGTCATGCGTGCCTTTTTCGACAATTTCGCCGTTGTTGATCACCAATACTTGGTCGGCGTCGCGGATCGTGCTCAGGCGGTGGGCGATCACAAAGCTGGTGCGTCCTTCCATTAGCCGCAACAGGGATTTCTGGATGCGCGCTTCGGTGCGCGTGTCCACGCTGCTAGTCGCTTCATCGAGGATCAGAATGCGCGGGTTGGCGAGAATCGCACCGGCAATCGCAAGCAGTTGACGCTGGCCTTGACTGAGATTGCTGGCACGTTCGGAGAGTTGGGTCTGGTATCCCAGAGACAATTGACGAATGAAATGGTCGGCATCGGCCAATACAGCGGCCTGGATGCACTCTTCGTCGCTGGCATCCAACCGTCCGAAACGGATATTTTCCAGCACGGTGTCGGAGAAGAGAAACGTGTCTTGGAGCACCAAGCCCAGTTGACGGCGTAGATCGGCTTTCTTAATGTCGCGAATATCTACGTTATCAATCGAGATTGAGCCGCCGCTGATCTCGTAGAAGCGGGTCAGCAAGTTGATAATCGTGGTCTTGCCCGCGCCGGTGGGCCCGACTAAGGCGATGGTTGCGCCGGCTTTGGCTTCCAACGTCATCTCCTTGATAATCGGCGTGCCCAGTTCGTAGGCAAATTCTACATGATCAAACTTCACTTTGCCCTGGAGGTGGTCAAGCGCCATCGCATTGGGCGCGTCATCCACTTCGGAGGGCGTATCCATGATCTCAAAGACCCGTTCCGCCCCCGCCAATGCGCCCTGAATTGCGTTGTACATGTTGGCCAATTGGCGTAACGGTTGGATGAAATTTTGCCCATAGATAATAAACGTGGTGATGATGCCCACGCTGACCAAACCGCGCAGGGCCAGCCAGCCGCCCAATGCGGCCAGGACGATCACGAAAAAGTTACCCAACACGTTGGTCAGTGGCATCAACAATAAGGCATAACTGTTAGCATAGACGCCGGCGCGGAAGACTGCTTCGTTGCGCTGGCGGAATGAAGCCACCACGGCGTCGTTGCGCCGGAACGCCTTGACCACCTTTTGGCCGCTGATCGCTTCTTCCATCACGGCGTTGAGTTCGCCTAGATCGCGCTGCAAATCGCGAAAGCCGCGCCGTGTATAACGGGCCACAAACTGCGTAAACCAAAACATGATCGGCACCACGAGCACTGCAGACAACGCCAGCCAGATATCCAGGGTAAACATGGCAATCAAGATGCCGACCAGCGAAAGCACACTGGCGAGCAACGTCGTCACATTTTGCGAAACGGCCTGGTTGATCGCGTCAATGTCGTTAGTCAGGCGGCTCATCAACTGGCCGGCCGGGTTGCGGTCAAAGAAACTGAGCGACAGGCTTTGCAAATGGGCGAACAGATCGCCGCGCAGTTGCTTAAGCGCTCGCTGCGAAATGGCGGCCATCACCCAACCGGCGACGGCTTGGAACAAGTTGTTGAACAAGTAAACAGCCAACATGATCAGCGAAATCTTCGCCAAACCGCTTGCTTGTTTGGGGATGATGTAACGGTCAATTGCGACGCCCATCAAGTAGGGACCGAGCAAGCCCAAAATCGTATAGATGATCACGCAAGCAAAAACGCCGATCAGCGCGGTGCGAAACGGGTTCAGATAGGGGATCAAGCGAGTTAGGGCATGCCGCGCATCCTTGGCTTTCTCGATCTTGCCGACACCAATTGGGTGCCTGGCCTGCATCGCAGTGCGCGCTTCAGGGGCGGAATTGCGCTGGTTAACGGCTTGAGTCATAGGATTTCTCGCTCCATTTCTCTGGCTGCGGTTGCTTGCAGAACAGGCCCACTGCCCAATTGCGAGGCATAGATCTCCTGATAAATCGGGCTGGACTGCATCAGTTCTCGGTGCGTTCCTTCAGCGGCGATGCGGCCTCGATCAATGACGACAATTTTGTCCGCTTTCAACACGGTGCTGATGCGCTGTGCCACAACGAGCGTAGTATGTTGGCGCATTTCCTTGTCCAATGCCGCTTGGATCTTGGTTTCAGTCTCCACGTCCACCGCACTCGTGCTGTCATCGAGGATCAAAATCCGCGGTTGGGTGAGCAAGGCGCGGGCGATGGCAATTCGCTGTTTTTGCCCGCCCGATAAATTGACACCGCGCTCTTCGACGTGCGTATCATAGCCATTAGGCAGCGTGAGAATAAAGTTGTGGGCCTGCGCCGCTTTGGCCGCGGCCACGACCGCTTCCTCGCTGGCATCGGGCGCGCCATAGCGCACATTGTCGCGCACCGTGCCAGAAAAGAGCACGGTTTCCTGCGGCACGATGCTCATCTGAGCCAACAGAGAATCTTGCTGAAGCTGGCGAATGTCCACGCCATCGAGCAAAATCCGTCCACTGGAAACGTCATAAAAACGCGGGACAAGATTGACCAACGTAGTCTTGCCCGCGCCGGTTGCGCCCAGAATGGCGATTGTCTGCCCCGGTTCGGCGATTAGATTAATCCCATCCAAAACCGCTTCATCGGTGTCACCGTTGTAATGAAAACCAACATTTTCAAAGACAATCCGACCAGGTGAGTTGACGGGCAAAGTTTGCGCTTGCGGCAGTTCCTCGATCTCCGGCACGGTGTCCAGCACCTCATTGATGCGCCGGGCCGAG
>JBBREZ010000309.1:0-8410 GCA_038225095.1 Caldilineales bacterium | reverse complement strand
GGCTGGTCACTCGCTTGCCCCATATCAACGCGCACAGGGGAAGATCAATTTGACTAGAGGTTACTTGATCGCGGTATGCAGATTAAGCGAGAAATTCTAAAAAAATGGAATAGACAATTGAAAATGCAGCAGATGATTATGCTTGCAAGTGGGTCATATGCACAATACAACTGGGGATAGCGAAGCGATGTAAAAAAAGATACAATCTTTGCTGGAATTCAGACGAACTGGTGCATTGAGAATCATTTGGTGTGAAAAACGAGGCTGAGAGCCTGGGCGAGCCAGCGTTTTGAAGAACTTACTTACTTCTATAATTTTAATTTCACCGCTGCATCCAGCGCCGCTAACATATCTTGTACCTGAACGAACTTGACACGCGGTTTGCCGCGTTCTGTACCATTCGTCATCTCGATCTGGTCCAGCATACGCCATTGGTCGATGGTGACAAAGCGTAATTTGCGCTCTTCAAGCAAGGCTTCAATCGCCGCTGGATCGGGTTCAGGGGCAGGGGAGAGTTGGGGCAGGTCTTCCACCATCCGTTGCGCCGTTTCGATTGAGTCGGGCCGGTTGGTGCCGATCACGCCGCTTGGACCGCGCTTGGCCCAACCGACGACATATTCGCCGCTCACCAACGCACCGGTTGTGGGGTTTTTGACCCGCCCATTTTCATTCAGGATCGTGCCGGTGCGCGTGTCATAGGGCACATCGGCGAGCGGCAGACCTTTGTAGCCTACCGACCGCAAGACCAGACCGGTGGTCAGGGTCTCGAATTCGCCCGTGCCGTGTGCATTGAGCGCGCCAACTGCATCAGGGCGCAGCTCATTTTTCTCAATGCGTATGGCGGTCACTTGGCCATTTTCCCCGAGGATTTCAACGGGCGACCGTAGAAAGCAAAAGTGGACGCGACGTGGCTTGCCGGTTAAATTGCGCGTTGCGTAGTCGCGCAAATGTTCCAGATTTTTGCGGATTTCGGTATCGTTGGCAACTTCCGCTGCGCTCAACGGATCAAGTTCCAGCTCGGCGGGATCTACCACGACATCGGCCGTGGGCAGTTCGCCAAACTCCTTGATCTCCGCTGCTGTAAACTTGACCTGCACCGGGCCGCGACGTGACAACACATAAATGTCTTTGATCTGGCTGGTGGCCAACTTTGTCAAAGCATAGTCGGCAATGTCGGTTTCCTGGAGTTCATCCGTCGATTTGGCGAGAATGCGTGCTACGTCTAACGCCACATTGCCGATGCCAACCACCATCGCGTTTTCACCTTGCAAATTAATTTCGAGGTCAGCAAAATCGGGGTGACCATTGTACCAGGCCACAAATTCGGTGGCGGAGAGACTGCCAGCCAAGTTTTCGCCGGGAATGTTCAGCTTGCGGTCCGCTTGAGCGCCCACGGCATAGATAATTTGGTCGTAATGGCGGCGCAGATCGGCATGTGTGATATCTTTGCCAAAGTTGATATGGCCGAAAAAGCGAAAACGCGGATACATGGCGGTACGGTCATAGGCCTTGGACACCGCCTTGATCTTTTGGTGGTCCGGCGCAACGCCATAGCGCACCAGACCATGCGGCGTAGGCAAGCGGTCAAACATGTCAACGGAAACAACCACTACTTTTGATTGTAACAGCGCACCCGCTGCATAAAATCCGGCTGGACCCGCGCCAATAATGGCCACACGCAGCGGACGCTCCACCGTACCAACCTGATTGGTCACAATGCTCTCCTTACACGGGGACAACAGGTCATAATGCGCCTGGATCGTTGACGCATTGCCCATTGCTGGTAGTTGGCTGCCTGTACTTTACGCTTTGTTAACCATGCCACCAAACTGGCGAGCTAGATTCAAAATACTAATCCCCAATTGAAAATAATCAGTGGGTCCCATTTGCGAAAAGCCGACCCGTGCTTCGGGATCTTTGGGATCACTATCGCTGGAAACCCAAGCAAAGGTTGCGCCCAGGAGCGCGCCCGCCACCGCACCGATCAAGAGTGATTTTGTCCGATAATTCATATTGATTCCCCTAAATTGGAAGGTAAATGATAAAGCCCAGAAATTTGCCGATTGGGAAAATTCGCCAGCCGTTTTTCCCCGTTACCTATTCTGCTACTCGTTCGGTTGCCAACTGCGTGCAATGCACTGGGTGCCGTCATCTCTTGCATTCGAGTAATCTACTACCCAGTGCACTGCACGCTCGCAGCCTAAGCCCACACAAATGTCAACCGCTTATAGACTACTGGGTGCGTCTCAGATTTTTGGCGACTTTTTCGCGGGGATTCCCTTTGCGCCAAAAATTTGGAATGCACCCTAGACTACTTGCCATCCGCCCAAAGACTCTGTAACCAAATTCTCGTTTTTGCAAAACGACTATGCGCTTGGATGACAGGTTCGGCAACTTTTTCGCTGATGCTCTCCGTTTGCACGCTCACCAGTCGGCTGATGCCCTGGGCTTTCTGAAAGAGCATATGAGTTTTCACTTGCACGAAATTCATGCCGCGCACGGCAAAATAGAGGATGACGATGGGAATAACTAGCGCAACAAAACAGAATAGAGAAAGCCAGATGACTGAAATATCGCGCCAGAATGCTACGCTCATAATTGATCTTTCCTTCACATATACCGTAAAAATCTGACGCCAACGAGCGCCCGTTAGACCGTGTGCAGTCTAGTCTACAGGAGAATTGTATCAAAGAAGCACGGGAGGAGCAAAGTGTTTAAGCACCTATCCGCAAATTGTTACCCTTTCTTTTCGGATAGATACCCTTCTGCGCGTAACCATGCCTCGGTGCGGCGCATGCCTTCCTGAAGATCGATGTTTGGTTGCCAGCCCAACACTGCGCGCGCTTTACGGTTGCTAAAGCTGTTGTTACTGCGCAGTGATTTGATGGCGCGGCGGTTTAAACTGGCCTGCTTGCCCGTGAGCCTGGCCTGGATCTCTGTCCCAAGCGCCGCCAGCCAAGCCACGCGATAAGGGACGGATGGAAGCTTTTTGCCGAACATCGTGGCATAGGCACCAAAGAAATCGCGCCAGGGCACAGGATCGCCATCGGTAAAATTGAACGCTTCGCCACTCGCGGCATCTACTTTGGCGCATAAAATCAGCCCGTCGATCAGATTATCAATATAGATCGGTTTGCACAGATGGCGCCCGCCGTCGATCAGCATCAATTTACCTTTGCGGATCATCTCGATGGGCCGCAGCGTAAATTGCGGCGACCCCAGGCCATAGACCTGCGAAGCGCGTGCCAGCACAACGGGCAAATGGTGTTGCTGATAGGCACGCAAGACCACTTCCTCCGCCGCTACTTTGGAATCGGCATACACATTGCCATTCAGCCGCGTTGGCGTTGTCTCGTCAATGTTAAAAATTTGCTGCGAACCATAGACTGCACAGGAGCTAACGTGCACCAGCCGCTGCACCTGCGCGGCCAGCGCGGCATCGACCACGTTTTGGGTGCCGCCAACATTCACTGCCCAAACTTCATCTTTGCCGCCCCGCTCACTCACCCAAGCTGCGGCATGGAAGATGATCTGGCAATTGGTCGCCGCGCGCGGCAACGACGCCGGATCGGTTATGTCACCGAGCACAATTTCGCACCCCAACGCCGCTAATCGTTGTGCTTTACTGGGCGTGCGCACCAGGGCGCGCACCTGTACGCCCTCTTCTTGCCCAAGGCGCTCGGCCAATCGGTGCCCAATGTAGCCAGTTGCACCCGTAATCAACGCCTGTTTGCCCGCTAGATTCATCATCAACCCTGCTTTTCGTGAGTGCATTGCACTGGTCCACCTGATCTTTCCATCAGAAACCAACTACTGACCAGTGCGCTGCACTCCCTCACACCAATCGACGATGGTGCGAACTAATCCGCTAACAAATCTTGGACGAGCGCCATTTCCTCTGCACGCGTCGCAATCAAACCATCGAGCCGCGCCGCACGCAACTGGGTGAGGATTTTGCTGTATAGTGGACCACGCGGCAGCCCCATCGCCTGTAAATCGTCCCCGTTAAGGCCCGCATGAACAGTTCGCCACTCGGTGATATAGCGTCGCAAAACATCGGCGATCGGCGGCTCCACGTCTATAACCCGAAAGAGTGCAATCGCCACCAGCGGTGCTTTGTCCAGAATCTCTACTGCGCGACTGGGCGGCAACAGTAGATCGCGCAACAGCTCACTGTTTTCTTGCAAGTAACGCAGCCCGTTGACCAGCCGCTGGGTTTCACCCTTCAAACTCAAGCGCTCGATTAGTGCGGCCTGTGCTTCTGCTGGCAAAGGTAACATCAACAAGCCCCAATACAAATGCTCGATTGGCTCTTGCATCAGCAAAGGCTCGGCGTCTGTGTGGTGCGCCGCACGCAGCTGGGCAAATTGTGTAGCAGTCCAGGCGTTCATCTTTAAATCTGGGTGCAAGCGTGTTAACACGCCCAATTCGTCCAATCTTTGCAACGCTTTTTCAGGCGTCGCCTCTTGTAGAATGCGCTCCAACTCGTGGCGAATGCGCGCCGGCGTCACCCGATCTAACAATTCCAGCGCGTCTTGCAAGAGCTCCAGCGTGCGCGCCCCAATCCGAAAGTTGAACCGCTGTTCATAGCGCACGGCGCGCAGAATACGGGTTGGATCGTCCACAAAACTGAGGCTGTGCAGCACACGCACGACACCTTCTTTCAAATCGTTCCGGCCGCCATAGAAGTCCAATAATTCGCCCCAACGGTCGGGATTGAGACAGATCGCCAGCGTGTTAATCGTAAAATCGCGCCGATGCAGATCCAGTTTAATGCTGCTCTGCTCGGTGGTTGGCAGCACCGTTGGCGCCGTATAAAACTCTGTGCGCGCCGAGACAAAGTCCAGATGCGACGGCAATTCCTCACCCCACTGTGCTACCTGACTGCTTGCTTTGTCCGGCGCAAGATCGGTGGAGAGATCCGCCAGCAACTTCGCAATTTGTACTGGCTGCTCTAGATCGTCCAGCAGCCATTTGGCGGTGCCAAAACGCTTGTGCGCCACCACGCGCCCGCCATACTCGCTTTGAATATGGTGGGCAAAGTCAATCGCGTTGCCCTCGATCACAATATCCATATCCAGGGCGCCTGTGCGCGCACAGGCATCATTCAGGAGTAGATCACGCACAAAGCCACCGACCACATAGACGGTGAAATTGAGTTCATCCACCGCTTTGCCAACTAGTTGCAACAAGGCATATTGGGCGGGCTTCAGGGTGTTTTTGAGCTGCTGGTGGATTTGATCCTGGGGTTGATGGGCGCGTTTTCCGTCATCCCACAGTTTAATCAAGTCGGTGCGCGTGACAATCCCAATGATCCGATCCTGCTCATCGACCACGGGAATCTGACCCCAGTGGCTCTCGATCATGGTCTTGTGCAAGGTCGCAATCGAGTCGGTGGGGCGTACGGTCACCTGGTCGGCTTGCATAAAGCGGCGCACCGGGGCGTCGCCCAAATTGTGATTGAGGGCGCGGTCGGTTTCGCGGCGGGTCAAGACACCAAGTAAAATTTCTCGGCCATCTGTCTGTTTTTCTACCACCGGAAAGCCTTCATGTCCATAGCGCCGCATGAGAATGCCGGCTTCATGAATGGACAAGTCTGGTGACAAGGTTTGCGGTCGCCCCATGCTCATAATTTGGCGTACGGTGAGCGCTGGACGGCTGTTTTTTTGGAGTAGCGCCACAATCCGATCGCGCACGGTGCGCGTATCAGGTTCACGGACCGGGGCCGCGGCGGCGCGTGTATGTCCACCACCGCCCAGCGCACGGGTCACCTCGCCCACGTCGATGTCATCGGTGGTGCTGCGGGCAACCACCTGAACAATGTCCTTCAGACGAATGACCAGGAAGACCGCCTCAGCTTCGTAAATGTCACGCAGGCGATGCACCAGCGAACTAAGTTCACTGTTAAAACCAGGTGCGTCTGCCTGCGCGATTACCACCATGTGACCGGCAATTTCCAAAAACTCGCTCTGGTCGATTAAGGTCTCTAGTAATTTTCGCTGTTCTTCACTGAGCGGGTGACGCAGAAATTGGTTGAGCACATCCAAATTGATGCCGCGTTCGGGTTCCATTAGCCACGCCAGCGCGCGGACATCCCGATACGTGGTTGCGCCATAGGTCAGGCTGCCGGTATCTTCATGGATGCCCAAAGCCAGTAAAATGGCTTGCACGGGCGAAAGGGCGCGATTGTGCTCGCTTAATTTTTCCACGAGCAACGTTGTATTGGCGCCGACCGGCTCACTCCACTCATCCCCGCGCCCGGCGTCTTGGGGAAGATTTGGCGGCGGGGTATGATGATCGATGACGAAAAATTGCGTACTATCATGCGTGCCTTTCGGCAAGTTCACCGTGCGCGTATCGACCAAAATGGCACGCGTAATTCGGCCACGCCGCAATTCTTTGGGTTTGACAAAGGGAAATTGGTTTTTGTATAGCGCGAGGAAATCGCGCACGTTGCGGTTCAGATGATAGGGCAGAACAGGGATCGCGCCGGGAAAGAGCAAAGCAGCTGCCAGCAGTGAGGCCAGCGCGTCAAAGTCGGTATGTTCGTGGGTGAGGATAACCTCGAAAGTTGGCGTTGCCATGTGAGCATTTTATCATACATGCGGGAAAATAAGGTTTGTGCGATGGGGTAATAGACCCCTCCCTAGCCCTCACTGCCAGTAAGTTAAGGCGAGTGCATTGCACGGCAGGCTAACTTTTTTGCTGGACACCCAATGCGATTGCCGTGCGCTGCACATATTTCCTTAACTTACTGGCAGTGTCCCTAGCCCTCCCGTTCGCGCCCAATGGGCACCCGGCTCACGTCGAAGCCTACAGGGAGGGGACTGTTTGGTGGACAGCCGAAGTGACTTGTTCTGTCCTGTGACTGGCTCCCGCCCAGCAGGCTACGACGTGGCCTGCGGCGTGCGCTCAGACTTCGGCGAGCTCAGTCGAGTCGTCGAACGCTCAGGCCCCGTGCGGTGCGCTTGTCGAACCGCAGCCGAACGGGAGGGCGGGGGGAGAGGTCACGCTTTCCCCGCGCGCACCAACAACTGCGTGGCGGCTTGATTATGCTGCTCGACAAGCACCGGCAAATCAAGACTGCGCACTTGGCCTTCTGCTACCAACACGCGCCCATTGACTATCGCAAAATCTACATTTTGCGGGTGACAAAAGAGCAGCGCCGCTACTGGATCATGCACTGCGCCGCCCGCGTAGCCGATCGCGTTCAGATCAAAGGCGATGATGTCGGCGGCCATGCTGGGCGCCAATGCCCCAATGTCATCACGGCCAAGCACGGCCGCACCGCCCAATGTGGCAATTTCTAACGCTGCGCGCGCTGTCATAGCGCGCGGATCACCTTGCACCCGTTGCAAAAGCAAACATTGGCGCGCCTCGGCCAGCAAGTGACCGCTGTCGTTGCTGGCGCTGCCGTCCACGCCCAGGCTAACCGGCACACCCGCATCACACATGGCACGCACCTGGGCAATGCCGCTGGCCAGGCGCATGTTGCTGGTCGGGCAGTGGGCAACCCCGGTCTGCGTACGCGCAAACAGGCCGATCTCCGCGTGCTCCAAGTGAACACAATGCGCGTGCCAGACATCCGCGCCCGTCCAGTCGAGCATTTCTGCATAAGCCGCGGGGCGCTGACCAAAACGGGCCAGACAAAAGTCCTCTTCAGCTTTGGTCTCGGCCAAATGGGTATGTAAATGGACATTGGCCTGGGCGCCGAAACTGCGCGCCAGGGCAGCGCTTTCACGCATCAAATCCTGGGTAACGCTGAATGGGCTGCACGGCGCGATCACGACCCGGCGCATGGCGTAGCGATTAGCGTCATGATAGATTTCGACCACGCGGCGACAATCGTGCAAGATCGCGGCTTCATTTTCCGTTACGCGATCTGGCGGCAGACCACCTTTACTTTCGCCCAAACTCATGCTGCCGCGTGCGCCGTGAAAGCGGACCCCTACGCTTTCCGCTGCCTGGAATTGGTCATCAAGCTGTGAATTATTGGGCCACAAATAATGATGATCACTGCTGGTGGTGCAGCCGCTGAGCAGCAATTCGGTCAGCGCCAGTTGCGTACTTATATGTACGTCCGCTGGCGTTAATTCGGCCCAGATCGGGTAAAGCGTCTTGAGCCAGTCGAAGAGGACGGCGTCCTGCGCGCCAGGAATGACACGGGTCAGCGTTTGGTAAAAGTGATGGTGGGTGTTGACCAGACCGGGCAAGACAATTTTGCCCGATGCGTTGATCACCCGGTCCGCGCGTCCCGCCAGGTCTGCGGGCAGATCAACGGTGGCGCCGACCCAGATGATGACATTATCTTGCACGAAAACTGCGCCATCGCGCAGCTCGCGCCGTTGGGCGTCCATCGTGACGAGCATCGTGGCGTGTTGAATTAACAGTGTGGTCATGGTAGGTGTCC
>JBBREZ010000308.1:0-8422 GCA_038225095.1 Caldilineales bacterium | reverse complement strand
TTTCTCTTCAATGCGTGCTAAGCTGTAGCGCTCGGCCAATCGTTGGGCGACCTTGGGCGTCATGCCAGCGACCAGTAACGCACTCACCCCGGTCTGGTGGCGTTCCAGCGTTGGGGAGGGGGAGTCGCCGGAATGAGGGGGTGGGACGTTGGTCACAGATATTTGGTTTCTCGTGCTTTTTTCCAGTGTAGTGCTACCCCCAGCAAAAGATGCTATGACGCCTATTGCACCAACAACAGTAGTTTGGTGCTCGTCGCTGGTGTTGGTGTTTTCCTGATCACAGCGCGCGCGGTTTGTTCTTTGAGGATTGTTTCGATGCTGGGTTTGGTTCTTTGTGTCTTGTTTGGGTGCCGAGGAGTCACCACCTAGTGTCTGTGAGTCACTACGGGGTAATGTCGGGGTGTCACTACCTAGTGACTGCGAGTCACCACTTGCGGTATCCAGTAAAATGTAGCGATTGGTCTTATGTTCGCCGGTTCTGGCATCAAGCTGGGCCTCAACGGTGACTAAAGCTGCCGTTTGCAGCTTGTCGATCTCCCGAATAACCTGCCGACGACTCATACCGGTGCGGTGGGCAATGGTGGCCAGGGAGGGCCAACAGGCGCTATCTTGGTTGGCGAACCGCGCCAGGGCCATATAGACTACGAGTCCATACGGTCCCAGCTGGGCACCATAACGGTCTAGCAACTCATTGTCAATCGTGAAGTAGCCTTTACGGCGCCGATCCCGAACGGTGAACGGGACATCAACGGGTGGGGAAGAGAGCGTAGCTATCATAGCGTGAATTTCTCCTTGGCGTGTACCATGCAAGCAAAGGCACAACGGAAGAAATGCAAGCTTGACAGACCGGCGAAATTCAAGTAACCTAAACGTGCGAATGAAAAGATTACTGAGATTTCTCAGTACCGCTGTCAAGCTCTGGGTTCTTCGGAATGCCAGAGCTCTTTTTTTATTCGTTCGCTGTCATTTGCAGCGTGCCTACCATACCGCAAGACGCAGAAATTGTAAAACTCATTCCTAAAGAAAGCCTCGATTATCCATGCAGTAAGCGCCGCTTCACCACCTCGCCGCTGTCCTTATCAATGAGCAAGGCAACCCCATTGACGACTGTGAAGGATTGATTGCGCCGCTCCGCCAGGGTTTTGAGCTGCTCGATACTGGGCCTATCTTTGAGCGGGTGAGCAGGTCGTGCTGGTGGGAGGGCAGGACGCTCACCCCAGGCAAGCCGGGCCAGAGTTATCCGACCATGCCAGTGAATGAACACCACCGCAATCACACAAGCCGCTAGAATGAGTGCCACGTTTGGCACCATCCCCGCCCAGGCATGGGCCGTATTCACTTTCGCCCCCGCCGCCTGCTCGGCTTCCACCATGCGCGCATCGCGGTCATAGTGGGCAATGGTCTCCCGTGCCTCGGCATTGCGATCATTGATGGTAACTTTGGCTTCATACGCTCCAAAGGGGTCTTTGAGCGCGGGCACCACGAAGCAACCTGACAGGGAAAAGGTTAAAAGGCCTAGCAAAAGAAGAGATATACTTTTCATCGGATGTGCGTCTCCTTGAAGAATATTTCCAATAAATCGTCATCAGAAGGCGATGCTGATTCGGTCGTAGCTGCATCAGACGGTGACGTCGGAAAGTGGTACATCACGAATGTAATCAGCGTCCAAAACAGAATACTGACAATCGGTGGCAATGCTTGGGCCGGGGGATAGGCCATCCAGATCAACACCACCACCCCAAGGCTTGGGATAAGACAAAACGAGGTGCGGTGGAGCCCCGTTGCCGTCACCGCAATCATGATCCCCGTACACAACAGAATCGCCGCAAAGAGCGCCACGGCACTGTTTTGGTTCATATATCCTCCCGTTGGTACACCACACTGGTGCAGCACGGCACTGCACCGGAAAATGACGGGGGAGTGGGCAACGCTGGCCAAACGTGTCCAGTCGTGTCCCGGTCCACCCCAGTCCAACTGTGTCCAGCAGTGTCTACCTCCACGCCGGCGTAAACGTGCGCTGCTGGCCTTTCTGTTTGGCGGCTGTCATATACTTGGCATGCAACTGCTCAATGGCTTCCGCAGGCGTTTGGCTGACAAATTTCCCATCTCCGGCAACGATGCCCGCACCTTGCAATAAGCGTCGGGCGCGTTCCCATTCCCGTTGGCCCATGCCCCGCTCAACCATGCTTTTACGGTCGATTTTCTGCCCTTCAAAATACAGACGAATTAGCCGTTCGGCATTGGTGCGCGCCCGGGTTAACACTTCCAACACCTGGGCCTGCTCACTTGTATGCTCGTATTTTCCATGCAGCACGTCACTGGTTGCCTGCAAATTGGTTTCTAAGGCGCTAATACGGGGCAGCATGGAGCGCTGACCGGCTTTGTAGGCCTGCGTCATCAATCCCAGGTCATCCCCAAAGAAGCGAATCACCGTCATGACACAGGTCACCGCTGACCCCAACAGGAGGCACCACAACAGGGCATCATCGGCATACCATACCATGCGGCGCCATTCACTCACTGCTACAAAGCCAATAAACCCTAATGCGCCCAGCGCAGTCCCCCCACAAATGTTTTGGGTGAGTGGGACAAGGATATCCGCCGTCCACGTCTGTTGGTCTAGGCGATGTTCTTGAAGGGACATCGCCAACGTATCGGGGTCAATCATCGGCGTAACAACCTGTTTAGTGATTGCCATCGCACACCCCCTGATTGAGAAGATGTTTAATCGCTGTTTCTGGAATGAGCCAGATCCGCTGCCCTTTGGGTTTGGTTGCCAGTAAATGACCACGCGCAATTTGGCGGCGCACGGTTTTCGTGGAGCAACGCAAAATATGGGCAGCTTCCCGGATTGTATAGAGTGTTGGTGGAATAAGAGACATAGGCTACCTCTGCACTATTACAGCAAACAGAGGGAAAAAGTAAACACCCTCCAACGGAGACAGAAACGTAAACCGCTGAAAGGCGTATGGAGTACAGGGTAATTACACCTTTGCCACTAGCTATCTACAAGGCAAATTAGCCAGTGGCCGCTGGTGGAAGCTCTCTCGTCGGTGGCCTCAGCGGTTCGTAGGGCGAGGCTGTAGGAGCATGGATTCGCACCCTGATACAGCCGCTCTCGTGATTCTAGGTTAGATATTCCTTCGGTAAACACCCCTTTGCTTGCATTCCTACGTGACCGATTATAAATTTATTCGCATATTCGGTTTTCTTGCATATATACCGGCTTGATTGTATCTATCATTGCCTGATCGAGCAAAAATGCGCAGGTCTGAAATACGGATTTACCACTTTACGTATTTACCAATTTATGTGTTTACGGATATACCTGTATCAGTAAAGTTGGATTTACCTCTGTATGTTTGCTTGAATTGGCACTTTCCCGTACAATCTCAGAGATACCTTAACGCACTCATGCAAATGGTAAAGGGCAAAATACGTGTATATTTACGTCGTCTCGAATGAAAAAGGGGGCGTGGCCAAAACCACCACGACTATCAATCTGGCTGCAGGTCTGGCTCGCGCCGGCAAATCGGTATTAGTCGTTGATATGGATCCACAAGCCAGTGCCACGTCGGTGCTCGTTGGTCATAAAAATGCCGAGCTTACCATCTATCATTTGCTCAAAGATCAAAAACGGCAGATCCCGGCAGAAAGTGCCATTAGGCCAAGCTCTGAAGCGAAAGTGTTTATTATTCCAAGCGGGCCGCTGTTAGCGAATGCAGAAGTCGAGTTTGTCAAATATATTGATAATCAACGGCTATTACTGAATCGATTACAAGAAGTTGCCACCGAATTTACGTTTGACTTTGCGGTGATAGATTCACCACCCAGAAGCCTTTTCTTAAACCGCAACTGTCTTTTTGCCGCGGATGAGGTAATTGTGCCTTTATTCACCGATTTGTTTTCGATTGAAGGCATTGTCGATTTGGTCGATGACATCAGTATGATTGCACAAAGCCGGGGGAAAAAGATTGAAGTAGGATTTTTGCTCTGTCGAGTTGAGCGGACCAAATCAGCCCAGCAAATTGCTCAGGAACTTCGGGAAGTCTACAGCCACCGTGTCTTTAACACCCTCATTTCCAAAAACGTCGATGTCTCCGACGCCCATAGCCAGCATGTCAGCGTGTTGACCTATGCACCAGCTAGTGTCGGAGCGTTGGCCTACCAACAGTTTGCACAGGAGATCCTCTCTCATCATGGCCAGTAATCAATCCTCTACGCTTGAATCTTTGAGAAAATCTAAGAACAAACTGGACGCGGAACAAAGCGCCGGCAGCGGGGATCCAAAGAAGACTACTATAGATGCAACCAAACGCCGCAAGAAGACGTACTCGTTGACCAACCAAGCCATCCTTGCCATTGAGCGGATTCGTTTTGAAGCGGCAAAGGATGGAGAAAATCTTAGTGCGAGTGATGTAGTTGATGAAGCAATCCTGTTACTACTGAAACAAAAAGGGTTAGCTGTATAGACGTATGCTTGTAACTTTATTTCTAATAATTATTTACCATTTTATGTAGATACGTCTTTACCACTATACGACTGTGGGATATCATTTTTGAGAATAGAGCAGCAAATAGCTCAAACCTGTCTGTTTTTATATTTACTACCGTACCAATAATGGTAAAGTGGTAAATATGGAAATTGGTGTTTACCAAAAAGTTACTTTTTTACGAATGTACTATATAGAAGATCCGATAATCTCGCTTTTGGTCATTCGTTGCATCTAATTGACAATTTGGCCCCAATATACTAAAATCCGTATAATGCAAAAAACAGCAGAGTGGACGACCGAATTCTATCTCGAAGCCGATGGCTCTAGTCCGGTGGAAGAATTCTTAGACAGCGTGGATCTAAAGACACGCGCACGGTTTCGGTGGTCTATGGAGCAATTACGGCTCCGCAATGTGCAGGCTCGCGAGCCGCTCGTGCGTCACCTAGACGGAGACCTCTGGGAATTGCGGGAAGAGAGTAGCACTAATATTTATCGCATCGTCTACTTTTTCTTCACTGGCCGACGCATTATATTTCTGCATGGTTTTCAAAAGAAAACGCAACGGACCCCACGGCGTGAACTAGAGACGGCCCTGCGTCGCTATCAAGAATTTTTAACCCTAAAAGGAAGGAGGGGATAAAGCCTATGTCAGAAAAAAATATCACACAAGGTCAACAGCGATATGAAGACTACTGGGCCAAACAAATGGCGGACCCGGAATTTCGTCAAATCTATGCCGAGGAAGCACGCAAGAAAGCGCTTTGGCTTCAACTGGTAGAGGCTCGCCAAGCTACGGGCTTAACCCAATACCAGGTTGCTGAGCGCATGGGAGTTTCGCAGGCTCAAGTTGCCCGCATTGAACAACGTGGGTATGACGCTTACACCTTGCGAACACTGCGGCGCTATCTGAACGCCCTGGGCGAGGAATTTGTCTTAGAAGTAGCGGTCACGAAAGAGCCGCATGCCGTTCCGCAATCGACTGTGCTCTAGGCTTGACTCTTTTGCGGCATGACGGATAATGTTTTCTGCTTGCCTTCATCCTCACTGCGCTAAATAGGCAAGACTAAAAGCCCCTCGCCGGGGAGGCGTCCGAAAAGCTTTTGCTTTTCGTGTAGCCATATGTTGCTTTGATTGGCTGCCAGTCAAGGGTTTCGCTGCGCTCAATCACTGCGAAAATTCCAAACAGCCGGAATTTGCTCCGTGACGCCCTGCGGTCGCCCTGGACTTCTCGATGATCTCTCGCCGCTGTCTTTTGATCAGTAGGTTGACTCACGCTACCAAGCCAGTCGAGAGGGCAACGGGGTTAGTTTGCGAGGCAAACTCCCTGCGCAGCGGGTCGCCCCTTGCCCGGCACCCATCAAACAGACTGTGGCCCAGTCAGGAAAGCGCCAGCTTTCCGGGGCTGCCTGCCTGGCGAAGGCTTCCTCATTACAATAGAATAGGTTTGTCACCGATCGGTTGCCACACATCATCCTCATTAACGGCTGGCGCTGATTCAGTTGTCTGTGCTTGCATCGTCGGTAGACCCAAGCGCTGCGTTCGGTCGTTGATTTCTGCTTCTAACTCCGTGCAAGCTTTGCCCCTTTGCTTGGCTAAATAGCGTTTCCATTGCGCCAAGGTGTCGGCATTGATGCGGGCTGGTGGTACTACCGGCGTTTTCGCCTGAATTACTTTATCGCTCTCCGGTAGCTTCACTAACACCTGTTGGCGTGGTTGTTTTTGGATTTTCTGAATCGCCGTTTCGTATTGTTCGGTCAGTTGGGAATAGATGGGATGGGTACGGTCTTGGGCCTCTACATCGGCTACTTCGTGTTTAATCACTTTTGGATCGGGCAAAAATAAGTCTTTCACAATCGCCTCTGCGGTCTGCCGTCCAGTCCCAAAGATAATTTTGAGTTTAGCATTCTCTAAAGCCCCTTGAATGCGTTGCCCTGGGATCTGGGTAATCGTCTGGTGCGCAAGGCCTAAATGCAGGCGATATTTCCGGCATTCTGACAAGATACGCGCCAGACTTGTTTGATCTCTCGAACAAAACAACGGGAACTCATCAATCATGGCAAAAAAGGGTTTCCGAGCTTCCGGTCTCTGATTACTACGCGAAAATGCCGCCTGTTCTAAGGCAGTAATAAGTAATGCCCCGAGGAGACGCTGCGTTTCTTCGTCATGGAAGCCGCCCAAGTTGACGATGAGCACCTTGCCACGGTCGATGATTTCTCTAAAATCCAAACGGTTTTCGTTGGCCCCGAGCATCAATCTGACCTGTGGTTTGAACAAGAAGGCAGACACTTTGTTGAGCACCGGCGACGCAAAGATGGCTTGCTCTCGACCCCATTTATCATACTGGTGCATGAAAAAACTGACTACTAAGGGATCAGACGTCGTCGCTAGCAAGCGCATCCGAAACTCTCGATTCGTCAACAGTGGCTCTAGCTCTAACAAGGATAAGCCATTGAGGGACAGGGTAAGCGCGGCATTGCGCAGGATCTGGGCGAAGCGTGGGGCTTCGGCTAAGGTCGCCGGCCACACCCGTCTGAAGGCCTCCACGACGTTCTCAGCAATCTCATACGGTGTGCTGCAACTGCTTTTGAGGAGGTTACAGGGAATGAGGTAATCCGTCCGGGAGGGGTCGAGGTAAATCACTCGGTCTCTGTTTTTGGGGTTTGAGAGCCAGGCCGGATTAGGATATGAGGCTAGCTGTGCAAGAAGGTCACTGGCGAGGTCGGTATGCGGGTCAAAGACGCCGCAGCCGTGGCCAACGACCGCCAGTTGAAAGGAGTAGCTGTTGGAGGAACTTACTTTTCCCCTGCCCACTGGCCCCGACGACATAGAGATGGGAGTTGAACGTACCGAGGTCCAAATGGACCGGCGCAAGACCAAACAAACCATGCGTGCCCAAGATCACGGTGGCTTTGGCATGAGGAAACAGGCGGGATGGAAACCAGGGCAGACCATCCATAGTTCATTATGGGAATTTCGTCGGCCATTGTAAAGCGTTTTGGGTAAGAAATCAGTAAAAGTTTGGTAAAAAAACGGTAAGAAGCGAAATCGTCCCTGGTCGCCCCTTGTATCAGGGCCTACCGCCTTTGGTATAGTAAACCCATATGCCCGAATGTCGCCGTCCACAGAGGCCCGAGTGGGCCGCCAAGGAGCGCCTGAGCGACATGGCCTGGCTCGCTGAGAACCTGCCTATGCTTGGCCGGTAGCGCAGACCGCCTTTGCCGCGTTGGGCCGTGGCGCTATCACCGTGGACACCACCGTCCACCCACCCGACCAGGGCCATCCCTTCTATTATCTCACGCAGGAACAGGTGAACGAGCTGAGCGACGCCGACGCATCGCGCATGGTCGCGGCCTACGATCCAACGTGGGAGTTGGTCACGATGCTGCTGAAACTCGAGGAGCGCGTGAGCACCTATCGCATTGGCGTGCCAGGGGCGCAGCGGACGCCGGGTTCAGCGCCACCCTGACGGGGTCACCAGCCAAGCATGCTACAAAAGGGGGAAGTATGAGCGAAGGCTATCTATAACTACATGAAGATATCCGCTATACTACTCAGCAGCTATGCCCTCGCCCGAATACCACTACCAGCGCCGCGCCGAAACCCCAGTCGCCAGCCCTCGGATGCAAGCAGTCATTACTGACTTGGCGGAATATCATGAGGTCGATCTGACCCAAGAAGGTGCTCGTTTCAGCATCGCCCGACCGGAACAAGCGAAGCAATGGGTGATTAGTAACTACCAGGGGGAACAGATTGACATTGCCAGCTGTCCGGTTGCGAATGATGCCTTCATTAGGATGCCCCGTGAAACCCAATGTCTTTAGCTTTGGGATATGAGGGGCTAAGCGGTTCGGACGCTACTGCGGACGATGCTTCAGCATGATCCATATTGACGCTTCGATTCTGAAGCGTCACCTTCCTTTCACTGT
>JBBREZ010000307.1:0-8438 GCA_038225095.1 Caldilineales bacterium | reverse complement strand
TGATCGATAGGCTGGGCCGCGCCGCTAATTTTGAGGCTGGAGCTAGTAATCGCCAATTAAGCCGTTTGTCGCCCAGGCTGATTTCACTTAATTCGTATGCCGTCCACTGTTCACTCGCCAGTTGTTCATTTTTCATG
Source organism: Caldilineales bacterium (assembly GCA_038225095.1). Taxonomy (GTDB): domain Bacteria; phylum Chloroflexota; class Anaerolineae; order Caldilineales; family Caldilineaceae; genus JAPLGZ01. The sequence continues at coordinate 8,301 of JBBREZ010000307.1, read as the reverse complement.
CTGTGGCATCCTTTCTGATGCCTATTGTATCAAAGTATTCTACTATCCGATACCCCCTCTCTCACTTGTGGGTAAAGGTAAGTCCCTAGTGCAATTGCAGACAAGGTGATCGGTGATATAAAATGGTGAGCATGTGCAAAACACCGATCTATGTAAGAACATTGAGCAATGAAGAGCGAGCGGGCTTGCTGGTTGGGCTACGCTCGTGCGATGGCTTCGTCTTGCGCCGTAGCCAGATCGTGCTCGCCAGCGCCAGTGGCAAGCGGGCATCGCAGCTTGCCCGCGAAGTCGGCTGTGCGACGGATACGGCGCTCAACGCCATCCATGCCTTTAACCGGGCAGGACTAGCGGCCTGGCGGCCTGGCTCATCGGTCCCCCACCGGACGCCTTGGCCTTCGATTCGGCCGCAGCCGAGCAACTGCGGGCGTTGCTGCACCAGAGTCCACGCAACTTTGGCAAGCAGACGAGTCTAGGGAGCCTGGCGTTGGCGGCTGAGGTCAGTTGCGCGCAAGGCTTGACGCCCGTAGGCGTGAGCCGCGAGGCCGTGCGGACTGCCTTACAACGACTGGGCGTGCGCTGGAAACGTGCAAAACAATGGATTACCAGTCCTGACCCCGCGTATGGGCGAAAAAAAACGCCCGCGATCGACTGATGGCCCTCGTCGCACAGCACCCGAACTATGCATTGGGTTTCCAGGACGAAGTGTGGTGGAGCCGCATGACACAACCGACCTTGCGCACCTGGACGGACAAGCATGCGCAACGGCGGCTGGTTGAACAGACGCCGGCGAAGGCTGATCCAGACCCCAAGGCGTTGGCCTGCTATGGCTTGCTGCTCGCTTGTCCTGCCGCCCCCGCCCCGTTGGCGCCACAGGTCTGGCTGCGCTTTGTCGAGAACCGCCTGGTGAGCCTCATCACGACGCAGTACCTGACCTGGTGTTGCGAAAAACTCGCCAAGGTCGGCAAGACAGCCTTGCTCCTGATCTGGGACAACGCCTCCTGGCACAGCAGCCAGCAGGTGCGCACCTGGATCAAAGCCCACAATCGACAGGTCAGGCAACAAGGCATCGGCGTGCGCATCGTTGCCTGCTACTTGCCGAGCAAGTGTCCCTGGCTCAATCGCATTGAGCCGCACTGGATGCACGCCAAGCGCAATATTGTTGAGCCCGCTCGTCTGCTCACTGCTCAAGAACTCAAGAATCGGGTCTGTGCCTACTTTGGTTGTGACCATCAGCCTCTGCTCACCCTCACCGATAACCTTGCCTGATTCTGCACTAGACAGGGAGGGTACTGTTTAGGGACAGAGCATTCTGATAATTCGCTCCACCAATCGACTCCCTCCCTGTCTAGGGGAGGGCTGGGGTGGGGTGTATGGTAGCAAACATTTTATTCGACAAATATAAAGATCAAGTCATTGACATTGGTCTGCGTCGGCCCTGTGATCAGTAAATCGTTGGTGGCTTGTAAAAATGGATAGGCATCGTGGCGGCGCAGATATTCGGCGGCATTCAAATTCTGCGCGCGCCCACGTTGCACGGTTGCGCCATCCGTCATGCCGCCAGCGCTGTCGGTGGGGCCATCGCTGCCATCGGTGGCGAGTGAGACAATCGTGATACCAGGGATGTCCTGTAATATCACGGCCGCCTGCAGCGCTAACGCCTGATTGCGCCCTCCGCGGCCTGGATTAGCGCCCAGCGTCACCGTGGTTTCACCGCCCAAAATTAAGCAGGCTGGCGTGGCTATCGGTTGTCCACTGGCGCGTACCTGTTTCGCCAGTGCCGCTACCAATTTGGCTACTTCACCGGCTTCGCCTTCCAGATAGGTAGTGAGTAGCAATGAATTGAAGCCTTGCGCGCTGGCTTGCTTGCCTGCTGCCGTGGCCGCCACATAATTGTCGGCAACAACAAGGGTTTGTGCTGTCCTGAAAACTGGATCATCAGCCTTCGGTGTGTCCGCCAACTCACCCGCTAAACCGGCGCGCAGGCGGGCTATAATCACAGCAGGCAAGGTTTCGGCCAAAGCGTATTTTTCTACGACAGCCCAGGCATCTTGCCATGTACTGTTATCGGGCACAGTCGGGCCACTGGCGATCACGTCCAACGGACTGCCCACCACATCGCTCAACACCAGTGTGATCAAGGTCGCTGGCGCAACGGCGCGCGCTAGTTGACCCCCTTTGACGGCGCTGCAATGCTTGCGTAGACAGTTGATCTCTTGAATCGTGGCCCCGCACGCCAACAAGGCACTGGTCATCTGCTGTTTATCGGCCAGCGTTAAGCCCGTCGCCGGATTGACGAGCAGCGCCGATCCACCACCAGAGAGCAAAGCGATTACCAGATCACCCTGGCCTGCCTGTTCGGCCAGCGCCAGCATCCGTCGCCCTGCCTCGCCGCCGGCTGGGTCGGGCACCGGGTGGGCCGCTTCTACCACTTCAATATACTTAGTCACAGCACTGTGACCCGTTTTTACCACCACCAGGCCATCTGTAATCCGTTCGCCTAACACAGCTTCCACGGCCTGGGCCATCGGCGCACCTGCTTTGCCAGCGCCGATCACAAAAATGCGCTGGAAATGGGTCAGATCATATTGTTGGTCACCGAGCACGAGCCAGTGATCTTCAACATGCAGTACGGCTCGCACCGCCTGCGCTGGATCGACAGCCGTGAGCGCTGCTTCGAGCACGGCTAGGATCGACTTACGGGTTGTAGGGTTTGGCAGCAAAATTGATGGTTGAAACGGCATCAGCGGCTCTGATCGGTCATGCTTTTGGGTGATTTTGTTGTCTGGCAGAGGCTAAAAATCAACAATAACAATTTAGCTAGAATTTTACCTCAGATTAAATTGTTTTCCAAAGATGAAACGTTGGTTACTCTGGCTGCGCTATGGTAAAATAAAAGATCGGTGTGTAGCTCTTTCCTGGCGCTGGATCAAGCAGACCTACGCTGCGAATTGCGCCATCGGTACAAACTGATAGACAAATCATTTAAACATGACACAAACGACGTAGGCACCCATTGGGTGCCTACGATTGTCCGACTTTTAAATGGTTTATGAGTCCACTGCCGTCTGACGAGCATGCAAAAAAGGAGGATGAATTCATGAGCTATGATGGCCGCGTCTATACGGTTCAAGTCGGCGGCTTGACGCGCCACTTGCCCATTTTTCAGGTTGCACCTGGGGTTAAAATCGCCATTTTTAATATGCTCGGTGATACCGAAGTGGTCGAAATGGCAGCCAATGTTTTGGCCGCTCGCCTGCCAGCCCAGGCTGATGTGCTAGTTGTGCCCGAGGTGAAAGCGGTGCCGTTAGGCCATGCGATCTCGGTGCAGAGTCATTTGCCGTATGTGGTCGTGCGCAAAGTGCGCAAGCCGTATATGGTCGATTGCCTGGAAGCGCAGGTGGTCAGCATTACGACTGGCACGCCGCAGACGCTCTATCTAGATGGCAAAGATTTGCCGCTCGTGCGTGGCAAAAATGTTATCCTCTTGGACGATGTTATCAGCAGTGGCAGCACGATCAAAGGGATGCGCATGCTGATGGATGCTGCGCATGCCAAGATCACCGGCGAAATGGCGGTTTTCACGGAAGGCACGCCGATGGATTGGCCAAGCGTGATTGCTTTAGGTCATTTGCCAGTTTTTATTGACTAGCTGTTTAGATTAAATGTAACTGCTCAGGTGGAGCGTTACGCTAGGTAAACAGGTAAACAGGTAAACACGTAGACAGGGTATGTTACCTGTTTACCTGTCTATACGAGGGCTGAATAGTTACGATTAAATATCGCTTACTGACTACGCAAATATTCGCTTATCCTTATAGATTGTAGCCTGGTGCATCCTACTTATGTCTACCATTTACGACCAAATCAACAAAATTGCCACGCGTTTCGACGAACTTGATAATTTAATGTCCGCGCCCGATGTCTTGGCTGATTTTAGCCGGCTCAACGAATTGGCCCAAGAACGCCATGAAATTGAGGAACTGGTCGGCGACTATCGACGTTTCCAGGCAGTAGAAAAGCAGATTGAAGAAAATCAGGCGTTTCTGGATGATGGCGATGCCGAAATGCGCGAATTGGCGGAGCTTGAGATTGAGCAGCTAAAAAGCGAGCATACAGAGCTTGAGCAGCACATGAAGCACTTATTGCTGCCCAAGGATCCAAAAGATGACAAAAACGTAATTGTCGAAATTCGCGCCGGCACCGGCGGTGAAGAAGCTGGGCTTTTCGCTGCCGAACTTTTCCGCATGTATAACCGTTGGGCAGAAACGCATCGTTTGAAAGTCGAAGTTCTTAACACAAGCGAGACCGGTATTGGCGGCGTTAAAGAAGTGATCTTTAGCGTCAAAGGCAAAGGCGCCTTTAGCCGTTTGAAATACGAATCCGGCGTGCATCGCGTGCAGCGTGTCCCCGTCACGGAAACGCAGGGCCGCATTCATACCAGCGCGGCAACCGTTGCTGTGTTGCCTGAAGCGGATGAGATTGACGTTCAGCTAAATATGAGCGATATTCGGACAGATGTCTTCCGTTCCAGCGGTCCTGGTGGGCAAAGCGTCAATACCACCGATTCTGCCGTGCGCTTGACGCATGTGCCCAGTGGTCTTGTGATCGAGTGCCAAGATGAGCGCAGCCAGTTGCAAAACCGGGCCAAGGCCATGCGCATCTTGCGCACACGGCTTTATGACCTGGAGCAACAGCGTCAGTTTGACGAAATGGGCGCCGCACGCAAAAGCATGATCGGCTCTGGTGACCGCAGCGAGAAGATTCGCACCTATAACTTTCCGCAAAATCGGGTGACCGATCATCGGATTAACAAAACCGTCTATCAACTAGAGACGGTGATGGGTGGCGATCTAGATGAATTTATCGATGAATTAAGCCAAAGTGAACAGGCGGCGCGCCTGGAAGCTCTGGCCGAAGTAGGCGTATAAAGGAGAGTTCCTTGGCTACCTTGACGGTTGATCGACAATTCGCAGCGCAACCACACCCGTCAGATCAGACTCCATCTGTGCCAGCTAGCGTTGATGGGCTAGCCACACAGCCGCAGGTTAACATCGCACCGCCGATTTTCCAGGCTACTTCGCTGACTATGATGATTGCGCCGCCACAGACGCCGGTGCCAAGACATTCTGTGTCTGTTCCACAAGAAATTGCCTGGCGATTAATGCCCGAGACCACCGTGGGCTGGGCGATTAATGCAGCCAAGCAAAGGCTCGATGATGCCAATTGTCCCACATCACACTTAGACGCTCAGGTAATTTTGGCGCACGTTTTAGATGTTGATCGCACCTGGCTCTTCGCCCATTATGATTACAAGCTGACCACCGAACAGGCTGCGACTTATACCACTTTAATTGTGCGCCGCATGCACCATGAGCCAGTCGCCTATCTCATCGGCCGTAAGGAGTTTTATGGCCTTGAGTTTATGGTGGATCGGCGTGTGCTCATCCCGCGCCCCGAAACCGAATTGCTGGTGGATGCCGTGCTCGACCAGAGCGAACTGCGCGATCACAACCCGCTGCGCATTGCGGATGTTGGCACGGGTAGCGGCGCCATCGCCTTATCGATCGCGGCGAACGCGCCCAACGCCACGCTCTATGCGATCGATGTGAGCCCGGACGCGCTGGAAGTGGCGCGCGCCAATGCGCAACGGCTGGATGAGCGCCACCAAGTTACCCTGTTGCAAGGTGATTTGTTAACGCCTTTGCCGGAACGTGTGGACATTATTGTCGCCAACCTGCCTTACATCAGTAGCCCGGTCTATCCCACTCTGGATTCTGACGTGCGCGACTATGAGCCGCCAGTGGCGCTCGAAGCCGGCCCAGAAGGACTGGACGCGATGGCGCGCTTGCTGGGCCAAGCACCGCAATATTTGCAGACTAATGGCATTATCTACCTGGAAATTGGCTATGATCAAGGAGCAGCCGTGCTTGGATTAGCCAGTTCACTTTTGCCGCAGAACCGGGGCGTCACGCTGCGCCAGGATTATAGCGGCCGTGATCGCCTGGTCACCATTGAAATGTAAGATGTGATGAAAGAAACTGGTGAATGAATTCACCGTCTGCTACACAAAACAGGCTGAAGCCCTGTTGCTGGATCCAGACTTCAACAGGGTTTCAGTGCTCGCTGAAAGATGATAGCCTAATTCACTCATCCCTCATCCAGAAACTTCAAATGCCAATGAGCCAAAACAATTCTCCATTCGACCTCGTCATCCTCGATTTAGACGGCACCATCTTAGATTTGTATCACGCCAATGGCATCAGCGCACGCGTGCAGGCGGCGATTGCGGCGGTGCAAGCGGCTGGCATCCCGGTGACGATTGGCACAGGCCGCACGCTCGATTATGTCCGCCAGAATCTCGCCCATCTGCCGCTGACCTATCCCATGGTCACCATGCAGGGCGCTGTGATCGGCGATCCAGTCACGGGGAAAATTTTGGCCGAGACTGACATTCCCCTGCTGCATGCCCGGCGCATTGCCCAGTGGGTCGATGCGTCGTCTTACGTCACGGCGTTTTATTTCAATGACCGTGAAGGCCATACGCGTGTGTACCAGAATCGGTTACCTAACAACCTTGCCGATCAAACTTTCTATGATCACGTCTTCGGCGCGCCGCGCACCCTGGCTCCTTCCTTTGTCGATCTGCTCAGCGCGTCAGATGTCCGGCCACCGCTCAAATTTATTGTCGATAACGACCTAACCCAGCAACCCAACCTGGCGCCCGAACTCGAAGCGTTGTTTGGTGCAGCTTTGAACATCACGCGTACGCACCCACGTTTGGTGGAAGGCACGGCTTTGGGCGTTGACAAAGGTCAAGGCGTGCTGCGCCTATGTCGGTTGTTAGGCATCGATCCCCAACGCGTATTGGTGATTGGTGACAATGACAATGACATCCCGATGTTGCAGGCCGTTGGTTATGGCGTGGCGATGGGCAATGCCACGGCGGGCGTCAAGGCCATCGCGCAGTGGGTTGCGCCGTCGATTGGGGAGGATGGGGCCGCCGTGGCGCTTGAGAAGTTGGTGTTGGATTGTCCAGTAGGCTAACTAGGGATATATAAACGTGGTACACCACGCAACAGAGCAAGATCGAGGATGATTTCAGCCAGGCCTTCTGCACAATGCTGGCAGTAATCTGGATCGGTTTTCACACGCCGTAAATTGCTGATCGTAACCACAGGCAAACTATCGCGCTTGATAAGACGGCGGATGGTTCGCTCAAGTGATTCGTTTCCATCAGTTGTCGTTCGATTACCTGTCAACAATATATAACCTTGCTCCTGGCAAAACATCCAGACCTTTTCATCGTCGGCGTTATGATGCAAGCCAACATCGCGAAATAGCAGCAGTTCCATTGAAGCTAATGCTGTATAACCCTGGTGCCTCAAGCGATTAAAAATTACCTGTGCTTGTCCCTCACAATTATGGTCACTGAGAATGAACTGCATCTACCTCGACTCCCGCAGCGCGATGATTTTGCTCACGCAATGCATAAAAGGCGACGCGTTGTGGGGTCATCGGCAGTTGTGTGATCTTCTGTTTGATCTCCGCCTGGATGGCGCGATAATAGTGCTCACGTTCGCCGCGTAAACGCAGGGCTTCGGCCAATTGCGGCTCCAAGGCTGCGCGGTGTTGGACAATATACGCCAGCGCGGTCTGCACCTGCAAAGGTGACAAGTTAAACGTCATGGCGATTTGATCGACGGAATCGCCCGCCGCCTGCGCTTCCATTACGTCAAAGACGCTGGTACGGCTCTCACTGATCAACGGGCCGCTGTCTGTCTCGACAATTCGATAACGCAACATTGGCGCTTGCTGCATCACCGGTTGCTTTACCTTTTTGGCCTTGTCCATTGTTCACCTCATTTCTTTTCCAACCCGTGCTAAAAACAGTATACAACACCGTTTTAGGATTAACAAGAGGTGTCGATTGCCGGTGTATCCTAAATTTAGGGCCATACTGTAGGAGCGTGATTCAATCACGCGCATGTGGATCAAGCTAAACAAGTAATGGCATGATTACGCTAAATGGCTTATAGATGAGTCCAATCAACGCCAACCAATCAACCGGACGGGCACGCCATGGCGCGTCCCTATGCATGGGTGACTTTAATTGATTTATCTAGGAGTAAGCGACTAGGGATCGCAGGCAAGGGGCTTTGTCTATGTATAGTTCGCTTGACAATTTTACTAAATCGAATCGGCCAATATACGCCAGTCAACGAATTAAGCATGGACGTCAGTAGCGTTGACCTCAGCCAGTTTGACATCAAAACCAAAGAAGAAGTCAAACCTGATATTGCG
>JBBREZ010000306.1:0-8501 GCA_038225095.1 Caldilineales bacterium | reverse complement strand
ATTTTCTTTTCCACATCGTTGATTGTTCGCGCATAATTGCCAATCGCCATTGCTTGGCTATTACCAGACCAATTACGTTTATCGTTGAAATGAATCGCGGCAACCAATATATCAATAATTCCAGGTAAATTTAGATGCCGAATAGACAATCTATCCGATTCTTCTAGCGGTAGAAGGTATTCACTAGAAAATCGTGTGTAAAACTCAAGCTTTTCACAACCAAAGATTGGCGCATAAAAATAGTCTGCACTACCTAATGGGTTCAGCGCTTTTAGCAAAGGAGCTGGCGGAATCCTGCATTCGGCAAGTATGATTACATCTATTTGGTGCTGGTGTGCCAAATGAGCAATAATTTCATGAATCGGGTTCCTGTGTAAATTCCAGAAAAGAAAATTCGTCATACTTGTTTTTGGGGAAATTCTCGTTTGTATTTCTTGGTTATACCAACATTTTTGTAAACCAGTCTAAATTGCGCCGCAACGCATCCGCCAACAAACGCGGCTCGCTGAGGGCATGGCCCTGGCGCGGATAGATATACATTTCTACAGGCACGCCACGACGGTGCAGTGCGTTATAAAATTGCAACCCTTGCTCCAATGGGACGCGAATGTCGGCGTCACCATGTTGAATGATAGCAGGGGTTTGCACGTTTTGCACATGGGCAATTGGGGAATGCGCAGCATAAAACGCCGGATCTTCCCACGCCTCGGCGCCAAAGTAGTTGGGAATAAAACCAGGAATATCAGCGGTGCCGTTAAAACTTGTTGGATTCGTGACGGGGGCACCGATCGACGCGGCCTGGAAGCGGTTGGTCTGTGTAATCGTCCAACTGGTCATAAAACCGCCGTAGCTCCAGCCGCAAATGCCCAAGCGCGCTGGGTCAGCAATGCCCATCGCCAATACGGTGTCCACGCCTTGTTGCAGATCCCGATAATCACCACCGCCCCAATCGCGCAAATTGGCAAAGCGGAATTGTTTCCCATAGCCGCCGCTACCGCGTGGATTGCAACGGAGGACGGCGATACCACGTTCGCACAGCGCCGCCGGGGTGTAGTAATAAGGATAACCGGCAAATTGGCGCTGAAAAACACCAGCCGGGCCACCATGAATGTGCAACAATAAGGGTAACTTTACACCGCTATTTTCTGCATAGTCATGTGGTAGATAGAGAATGCCTTCGATCTCGAAATCATCGGGCGTGCGCCAATGCAAAATTTTCGTTTGCGGCAGCGGTCCTTGCGCATAGTGGATTGCCGTGGGTTGGGCGATCTGGCGGACAGAGACAGGCGCAACCTGGCTGATTAAATCGGCGACGTAAACGCCATTGATCGTTGTAAAATTTTGCATAGCCAAGGCAGCTTGACCAGCTGCATTAATATGGACATTTTCAAATTGGCCTTCGCTACCAATGCGCACTTGGGCTGCGTTGCCATCTATGGGCAGCGCAACTAATTGCGAGCTAAGCCCAAATTGGTTGAGCACATAGACCGCGCTACTGTCCGGCGCCCAGCCGACAACGCTGGGCTGTTCGTCGGACACATCGGCCAGTTGCACGGGTTCGCGCCCACCCTCTGCCGCAAAGAGCATCACTCTGCTAGCATAGGGCCAGGAAGCCCCTTCTGTGCCCACGGCGCAGGCCAGCCATTGCTGGTTGGGCGAGTAGGCAGGCATAGCATCGACGTTGACGATGGCGCCTACATCGACCGGTTCGCTTTCACTGCCATCGGCCGCGATCGTCGCCAAACGGCTCTGCGGCCAGCTATCCATCAGCGGCGTAGGCCGGTGGGTGAAGGCAAGGCGCGCCCCATCTGGCCGCCAATCCAAATTCAGCACACAAAAGCGGCCATGCGTCAGTTGGCGCGCCGGTGGAAGTGGCGCGCTGGCTTCGACAAATTCAATCACAAACAGTTGGGCAAAGTCATAATCAACGCGCCAATGTAATACGTCATCGCGCTGCTGGCGTTTTTTCTCCTTGGCTTCGTTGTATGGCGTACTGATCAAGGCAAGTTGGCGTCCATCGGGGCTCCAACGGAAATTCGTCACATCGTTGTGAATGCCGTTGCCAATGCCAGTCAGCGGCCACGCTTCACCGCTGCTGGCGCGCATGACCCATAGACCCACTTTGCCCTCGGCTTCTGGAATCTTGCGTAGAAAAGCAATGTGCCGTCCATCCGGACTCCAACGCGGTTGACTGGCGGCTTCGCCAAAAGTAAGCGGCAGTGCTTCGCCCCCAGCGACCGGCGCCACCAGGATCTGGTTGCGAAATTCGCTGGCCGTATCGTTCAAATACGTAGTGCGCACAGTAAACAGCACACGCTGGCCGTCTGGCGCCAGGTGAACATGCTCGATTAAGGGATAGTGAATGATGTTTTCGGGTTTCCAAAGCAGGTCTGGCATGAGAATCAATTCCTTCTTGACGGGATAATCGTTGACTGTTAAAATGTCTTACAAAGTCTTCCAAAAAGTAAGACGAAAGGAGCATAGATGGTTACCACACTTTCATCGAAAGGCCAACTGGTGATTCCGCGCTCAATCCGCCAAGCTATGGCTCTAAATCCAGGAACAAAATTTGTGATTGAGATGGAAAATGAGCAAATTATTCTGAAGCCTCTGCCGGAAGCGCATGATGTTGACCCGGCAATCGAGTCGCTATATGGCAAGTTTGCTGGTGATGATCTGCTTACAATGCTAGAAAACGACCGTAAATGGGAAATTGCCCACGATAATGCCCGATATGATTAAGTCATGTTACGCAGACGCTCGTCCGTACAGCCACGAACTATCGTGGCCCTACCACTGGCACCCTGCGTAACGTGAGTGATTAACTTAGTTCTAGATTCATGGGCACTGATGGCGCTGTTGAACCGGGAAGAACCTGCGGCAAGTCGAGTCAGAGCGCTATTATACGAAGCTAAGGAATGACAATTAAATAACTCGTGCATTTCAGAGCGTAGAGAATGGAGATTGGAGCGAAAATCGCTACTCTCCTCTGTCCAAGTTATTGAATCGCTAATCCTAAACAACAGCAGCTCAATATTTTTTTATCACTCATCAATCTGGGTAAAATTTACTACATTATTGGCAGAAAAAGAGGTAATAGGGCTGCGAAGGAGACACTGGATGAAATTCGCACGTTGCCGCTCACAATCCTACTAGTGTGTTGTCAAGGCTAATTTGAGTAGTTCGTCGTGACGACTTTAGTCGGTGTGCGACCAAGAACAACTAAAGTTGTCACGACAAGTCATCTATCATTTCATGCTTGACAACACACTAGTTGATGAAGCGACTGTTATTCAAGCGGCGCGCTATAAAATGTTGTACCCAATTTCATATGCCAATGCCTTTGCCGTCGTCGCTACCCTCCAACAGAATGCTATCTTGGTGACAGGCGACCCTGCATTCGATAAGCTGCAAGGTCTTGTCAGAATCGAAATGCTTCAGTGCAATTCTTAATTTTCTTCGTAACTACTCAGCCCTCGTGTAGACAGGTAAATAGGTAGACACATAGACAAGGCATGCTACCTGTTTACGTCCCATCTACGGATGGGCGTCTACCTAGCATAATCCTCTACCTGAGTAGTTAATTCTCTTCTACCAATCATCCGCGCTCATTCTGCTACATTTTATGCCTAGTAAGTCTACTCCATTGCGGGGAAAAGACAAAGCAAGTTACAGTCAATTTTCCCTCAATTTACAAGTTGGTTGCATTTGCGCTAAAGCTAGTGTAAAGTTAAATTTGCATCCTTAACTGATTTCAAACGCCGCTCAAAAAGGACTAAAAAGGAGAAGAGACGATGGCCAAATCGCAAGCAAAACTAGATGCGCAGGATTATGTCATTATTTTATTAGCCATTGCCACGGCTCTTGTCCATTTCAGCTTAATTTTTCCTGACACAGTTTTCATTCTCAACGGCCTGGGCTACCTAGCTCTGGTGGCGGCCCTCTATCTACCTCTGCCCCAACTGATTGAACACCGGGCTAAAATCCGCTGGTTATTCATGGCTTATACGGCGCTTACCGTGCTTTTATGGGTTTTCATGGGTGCACGCGCCACCATTGCGTATATCGATAAATTGATCGAAGTAGTACTCATCATTTTATTGTGGATCAAAAGCCAAAAAGCCGTCTAAGGCCCAACTTTTATTATAGTATGGCTCTATTGCAGGGCATAACTCATTGTCCTCAAAGCATGTGAAAATTTGCGCAAAATAAAACCCACTGCTATAATCTTTTTGCGTTGTTAAGCTGCCCCAAGAATAAAGCGTATCATTTTACGGCAAAATTTTGTTTATAAAAGGCTGTTCTATTGAACAGACTACTCTATACACAACCTATGCAAACTAAACGCATCAATATTCGTCGCCTAATGCTGAGTGTTTTAGTGAGTCTGGTCTTGCCGTTTGTGATTGTGGTTCTGCTCGATCTAAATTTGGGTCTGACACCCCTACTGACCATTGTCGCCAGTGTGGTGTTGATCCCAATATCAAGCGTCATTGTGATTCGGTCTGCATTATCTGAACTCGATAGAGTGATTGAAGAAGTGGCGCCGCTAAAGATTGACAGCCAGGAATAGCAGAAAAGGTAAATGATTATGGAATCTATCAAAAAGTACTTAAATAACCTGTATGCCAGAACACAAGCTTACGTACGAGCTCACCCACGCCAGACGACAATTATCGCTTCTGTGGTTGTTTTGTTGCTGCTAAGCCTGGTCATCCGCGTGCCACAGCCCCATGTATCGATTGCGGGCGAAGCGCTGTTGGAAAATGGCCCAGCCTGGTTTACCAACACCTTGTTGACCACCTTCGTTGTTGATATTATTTTGCTTGTCCTTGTCTGGTTTGTAACGCATAACATGAACCTGATCCCCAGCGGTTTGCAAAATGTCGTAGAGGCAATTCTTGAATTTCTTTACAATCTTGCCGAAAGCATTGCCGGCAAGGCCGCCAGCATATATTTTCCTTGGTCAGCCAGCATCTTTCTCTTTCTCCTGATTTGCAACTGGACCAGTATCATTCCGGGTGTGGGTAGTATCGGCATTATCCACACCGTACATACCAGTGAGACGCACCTGTTGAGTGATCAGCTTGCGATGGCCGGCGGAAAGTTAATGCTGGTCAAATCTGCCGCCGTTCAAGCAGCCGCAGCGGCGGACAAAAAGGAACTGGTTCCGCTTTTTCGGCCACCTAGCACAGATTTGAATTTGACCTTTGCTCTGGCGATTAGCACTATGATCTTGGTGCAGTACTATGGTGTGAAGGCGTTTGGTGCCAGTTATTTCGATAAATTCCTCCCCTGGAAGGCCAAGGGTGCGGGCTTGATGAAAGGGATCAACGGTTTCGTTAGCGTGCTTGAGTTGATCAGTGAGCTTTCTCGTATTCTCACCTTTGCCTTTCGTCTCTTTGGCAACATTTTCGCCGGTGAAGTCGTGCTAGCAACCCTCGCTTTCCTGGTCACCTTTCTAGTGCCGATTCCTTTCTATGGGCTGGAAGTGATGGTTGGCGTCATCCAAGCTTTCGTCTTCACGATGTTGTCGCTGATCTTCTTTGCCCTGGCAACGAGCGGTCATGGTGGTGAGCATCCAGAAGGCGTCGAACAGCACTAATTGATAAACCTGATCCGAGCCTGAATCTGCAAACAGACTCTTGCCTCGTTGTAGGAACACGCTAGTTCGTGTCCCTACAGGGAAATATTCACATAGCCTCTAAACGGCTACGTGTTGTTAGTACTAAATTGCTCAAAAAATTCAAACCTCATAAAGTTAAACGGTATTTGAAAGGAGATCTTACAATGGATTTAGCTTCTGCTCGACAAATTGCAGCCGCATTAGCGGTCGGTCTAGGCGCTATTGGCCCTGGGATTGGCATCGGTCTGATTGGTTCAAAGGCGTTGGAAGCCATCGGGCGCAATCCAGAGGTGACCGGCATCATTCAGCAAAACATGATTTTGGCCATTGCCTTTGCTGAGTCGGTCTTCATTATCAGCCTGGTGATTTCGCTGTTGGTCAAGTTTGTTTAGTCCGATTCAGAATCGCAGAGAGGAGGCTACGCTTGAGTCAAGTACTTGGTGTACTCGGAATCAATTGGCCACTTTTTATTTCCCAGCTTGTCAATTTTGTGCTCTTGATGTTTATTCTAAGAGCATTTTTGTATAAACCCATTTTGGGGATGTTAGAGCAGCGCAGAGCGCGGATCGCTCAAAGCATGAAGGAAGTTGAACGCGCCAGCGTAGCTGCGCGCGAGGCAGAACAGGAAAAGGCGAAAGTGCTTGAAGCGGCGCGCCGTGAGGCGCAAGAAATTCGGGCCCAGGCCACGCGTGATACCGAAAAGATTGCCCAGGATATTCGCGCTCGCGCCGAGCAAGAAGCGACCGACATTCGCATGAAATCGCAGGCCGATGCCAAAGCCCAGGTTGAAGCAGCCTTGAGCGATGCTAATAAACAAATCGCTGATCTGGCGATTGCCGCCACCGAGAAATTGTTGGGCCGCGAGTTGAGCAACAAGGGTGAACAACAACGACTGGTGGAAGAATTCTTGGCGCAACATGCGACGAATGGGAGTGTAACCCGATGAGTGACAAGAGCGCACGCGCGAACCGTTATGCCCAGGCTGCGTTCCAGGCTATGTTGGATCGTTGGCAAGCTGCGCTCAGTCAAGTGTCTGATCGGCTCAGTCAGGATCAGGCATTGGCCGCCGAGTTGAATGATGCTGGCAAAAGTACAGCCGACAAGGTGAAGGCATTAGAAGTTGCTCTGCCAACTGATACCCCGGCAGAAGTTTCGAATCTACTGAAACTATTGGTGCAAGCGGGTGATTTAGATTTACTACCTGGAGTTGCGACCTCGTTGACGCAACTCGCCACTGGCAATACAGCGCCGATTAAGGCCGAAATTACGAGTGCGGTCGAGCTTGCGCCCGAAGAACAGGAGAAGCTACGTCAGTCGCTTTCTGCCGAGCATGGTGAAGAGTTGATCTTCAATTTCAATGTAAACCCAGCCTTAATGGGTGGGTTGCGCGTGCGCGTTGGTGATCGGCTGATCGATACTTCAGTGGCGAGTCGCCTGAGCGCCCTGCGTGAATCTTTGACCGCAGCTGTTCGCTAGTCAACGATTGTTCACTAGTCGTAGAGCGATTTTGAAAATCGTTCCACAGTAGGAGGTGTTTTATGGCTTTACGCACAGACGAAATTACAGCTTTGCTGAAACAGCAAATTTTAAACTTCACGGTTGCACCGACCCAGCTCGATGTTGGCGAAGTGATGGAGGTGGGTGACGGCATTGCACTGGTCTCTGGCCTGCGAGGCGCCATGGCCGGTGAACTTTTAGAGTTTACCAAAAACGGCACACTGGGCATCGCCTTGAACTTAAATCAAGACAACGTTGGCATCATCATTATGGGTGAGTATGCCAACATTGAAGAAGGTGACTTAGTGCGCACCACCGGGCGCATTGCTGCGGTGCCTGTCGGCGATGCGCTGATTGGCCGTGTCATTAACGCCGTCGGCCAGCCAATTGATGGCAAAGGGCCCATTGCCACCGACAAATTTCGCAATGTCGAGCGCATTGCCCCCGGTGTGATCAAGCGCCAAGGCGTAAAAGAACCAGTGGCAACCGGGATCACGGCCATCGATGCTTTGATTCCGATTGGCCGCGGCCAGCGCGAGTTGATCATTGGCGACCGCCAAACCGGTAAAACCGCGATTGCGCTGGATACGATCATCAACCAGAAGGGCAAAGACCTGATCTGCATCTATGTGGCGATCGGTCTGAAGCAATCCAACGTGGCCCAGGTTGTCGGTACGCTGGAAAAATATGGCGCAATGGAACACACCATCATCGTCAGCGCTTCGGCGGCTGACCCGGCGGCGTTGCAATATTTGGCACCGTTTGCCGGTTGCGCGATTGGGGAAGAATTCATGGAACAGGGCAAGCATGCCTTGATCGTCTATGATGACCTTTCCAAGCATGCGCAGGCTTACCGCCAGGTTTCCCTGTTGTTGCGCCGCCCACCAGGCCGCGAGGCGTATCCCGGTGACGTTTTCTATCTGCACAGTCGCCTCCTAGAGCGTGCGGCCAAATTGTCCGATGAAGAGGGTGGCGGCAGCTTGACGGCCTTGCCCATGATCGAAACCCAGGCTGGCGACGTTTCTGCTTATATTCCAACGAACGTGATTTCGATCACTGATGGTCAGATTTTCTTGGAAAGCGACCTCTTCTATGCTGGTGTTCGCCCGGCCTTGAATGTGGGTATCTCGGTGAGTCGCGTTGGTGGTTCGGCGCAGACCAAGGCGATGAAGAAAGTCGCCGGCCGTCTGAAATCCGAGCTGAGCCAGTTCCGCGAGTTGGCGGCCTTTGCCCAGTTTGGCAGTGATTTGGATCCGGTGACCCAACGCCAGTTGGACCGTGGTTACCGTATGCAAGAATTGCTCAAGCAGCCACAATACCAACCGATGCCGCTGGATAAGCAGGTGATGAGTTTGTGGTCGGTGGGCAATGGTTTTCT
>JBBREZ010000305.1:0-8511 GCA_038225095.1 Caldilineales bacterium | reverse complement strand
ATTCTCTTAGAAACGGTCTGAAAAGGGTGGATCAGGGACTTTGTAGGTGCGGTTTGTAACCGCACGTTCTCGGTCATCCCCTGATTGTGCGGTTACAAACCGCACCTACGAATTCTTTTCAGACCGTCTCTTAGGCCATCGACCGACCTGACAGGCGGAGCTTTTTCCACCTGTCAGGCGTCGACCTGAGCTCTGCCGAAGGTCTCGATCCCTGGATCATTATTGATTGGGAATCGCCTTAGGGCGTCACTCTGGCAAAGGCAACGTGTGTTCGATCTGCTGGCTGCCCGTTGTTCACCTGGATAAAAACAGCCATAAAATTATGGCCGATGCTGGTCAGGCTCTGGTAATCACCGATGAAAAACCCGGCTGGGCTGCTGGTCACCGGGGCCTGCGTGATGTCGAACGACGAAGCGGTGAGGCGACTTTCCTGTTGCCACTCGGTTTGGCTCGTGCATGCGACCATAGTGGATGGGCGGCAGGTGACCAGCCAGTAATCGGTTGGGACGCCAGGCGCTGGTGTGTTGTGGCGAAAATCATAATAAGTAACGCCAATTGTGCCATCATCTGCAACGTGGATGGCCGGCAACAAAGTTTGTTGATTCAGCGGCGTTGTACTCGTGGGCGTCTGGTTGATGCGAATGGGTGGTGACCAAGTTTCACCGCCGTCTATTGACCTGATGAAGGCAATCTCATCGACGTTGCGAAAGCGTCGATCTTGCCAGACTGCATAAAGGTTGCCATTGTGCCGGTCTACCGCAACGGACGGGATAAAGCCTTCCGCACGGATCGGCTTGCGCGTGTCCGGTTCCACGACGCCACGTGAATTCTCCTGCGTGGCCCGGATCACTTTGCTCCAGGTAACACCTTTATCGCTAGAGCGGACCAAGGCCAGGTAGCGTGTAGATCTGGCGTTTCTACTGCGGTTCGGCGTGACCACGGATTCGCTGAAGAAGTTGAGTAGCGTGCCATCCGGCTGTATCACGAGCTGATTGCCCAACGTTGAATTGTCGGGCCCAGGATCATAGATCGCGCGTGGTTTCTCCCATGTTTGCCCAGCATTGATTGTGCGGGCAAACATGGCTGGCGCTTGTGTACCCGCATCAGACTCATTCTCTGTGGCATTGTCTTGAGAACTGGTGACGCGATCCCAAACGGCATAGACATAATGATCGTCAGTCGGGTCAGCGCTGATCGATTCTTTATCGTTGAAGAAGCGCGAATTTGTATCGCTGATAATCGTTGTGGGTTTGCCCCAAGTGTCACCGCCATCCGTAGACTTGCTGACGAGCACCGCTGTGGCTACCGGCGAGAACGTTACCGATAAGCTGCTCTGGTACAGATCGCCGTTGGGTGCGAACGATAACCAGGGGTCGGAAGCGCGCTGATAGTTGCCGCCATTTATTGCGTTGCCGCCGGCACATTGGCTCAGGTGCGCCCAACGCTTTTGCCAGGTAATCCCGCCATCGTGCGTGACACCCGTGATCAGCCCATGCGCTGCGCCGTTTGACCAACGGTCTTGTTGCCAGATGGCGACGATGTTATTCGGGTCAGTTGGGTTGACATCCACCCACGGCTCGACTTCGGCGTTGCCATAATTTGTGCCCGGCCCACCAATTGTACAGGCGGCGAAAGGGTTGGGCTTGATTGGCTGGCTGGGAATGGTTTGGGCAAAGCTGCGCAACGCAGTTGGGCTAATCGCCAAAACAGCCACGAGCAAAGCCAGGGTCATTATTGGGTAGGACAAACAAAGTTTCTTTCGAGGCATAAATACTCCCAAGCACGCCCTATCAATCATATGCGGACAATGTTATATTATAGAGCCATCGCCAACTTTGCTTGCGACTCGACCAAGACCTGACCGGTGCGCTGCTCTGCCTGCCGTGGATGCAACCAAACACAGGCGCAGCGCACCGGTCAGGTCTGAAGTTCGCGATGGCCCTGTGTCTTATCATAAAGCCCATTGAGCGGAGAAGGCGAATATGTTATACTCTGCTCCATTGAAAAGCATAGCAACCTAAATTTTTATAAAAAGGAACAGACGGATGAACCTTGGATTATCTGAGCAAACTGTAGTAGTCTTGGGTGCGGCGAGCGGCATCGGACGCGCCATTGCGCAGACATTTGTCAACGAAGGTGCCTATGTTGCGCTGGTGGATCGAGCGGCCAGCGTCGTTGATACAGCTCAACAAATCGTAGAGATGCAAGGCAGCAAAATTATGTCCGTGGTCGCCGATGTGACTGATTACGCCGCGATGCAACAGGCTTCGGTGCACATTGAAAAGGGATTAGGCCCGGTGGAGCATGTAGTCTTCGCCGTGGGGATCGGTTCCGGTAAAGTCGGGATGCCTTTTTGGAAGCTTACCCCTGAGGATTGGCCTAGGGTGCTCCAGGTCAATCTGCAAGGGGCCGTCAATGCGACGCATGCTTTTATCCCGGCCATGATCGAACGGCGGCGCGGCACACTGGGCTTTATTTCCTCGGTTGCCGGCCAGATTGGTTCGCAGACCGATCCGCCTTATAGTGCCTCTAAGGCGGCGCTGATCAATTTTGCCCAGTGTGCAGCCAAAGATTTGGCGCCCTATAACATTCGTGTCAACACGATCAATCCAGGCATGGTTGATACACCGCTGAATCATGCCATCTGGGCTGCCCACTGCCACAATCTGCCGCCTGATCAACGGCCGACTTTTGAAGAATGGGGCGCTGAAAAAATCAAGCGCGTCGTGCCGCTCAACCGTTGGCAAAAGCCAGAAGATATCGCCGATTTGGTAGTCTTTTTAGCTTCTACACATGCCAATAACATCACCGGCCAAACCATGAATGTCGATGGTGGGTTTGTTATGCACTGGTGAGCTATTGCCTTACCCATAAAAAATGCGGCCAGCTTAGATTCAAGTTGGCCGCATGCGAATATCGCATCGCTAGTTACCGAATTTGATTATTGGGTGGTAACTTGTTGCGCATCGGCTTTTTCTAGAATACTGCGTACGTTGTCCACATGCTCACTCGGCGTTTCGACCACAATGGCAATGCCACCATGTTTCACACTTTGTCCGTAAAATTCGGCATCAGCATCCGATGCGCCCCGGTCGTGCATTTCCTCATCCTCTGGATAATCTGTGACAATCGCAGCCCCAATCAGTCCGCCACCGCCGGCCGCTGCACCACTACTGCCACCGCCAAGCGGCCAACCAAGCGCAGGAAACAATCTTGCGTCATCATCGCCAGGCTCAATCAAACGCCAGTCAATATCATCATTGTTCAGTGCGCTTAATTGGCTGGTGACCTTTTCCGCTACCTCTTCGTCGGGCAAAATTGCCATTACTTTCGCCATTGCCTTTTCTCCTTTGTTTGCGATTATGGGTGAATTATGAATATTACTAAAGCCAGATTGCTCAAGTGATTGCCTGCTCAGATACTCTCTTTCAAGACTTCGCCTATCGGTGCCTATCAGCTATTAGTGGCTCTATCTTGATTTTGACCTAGTAACCTAGCATAAAACCAAAGCGCGCCAATCGCTATAGATCCAGGTATAGAAAAGGGATATGAATTTAAGCACAAGTGTAAAGAGCGAGCGTGTGACCTGCGCCGTGTGCGCATAACTATGCTCGAAAGGTAACTACTCAGGTGGAGCGTTATGCTAGATAGACACGTAAACAGGGAGCATGCCCGTCTGTTGTGTTGGTATCTTTTGCTCTTTATCGAAGATAGACACGTAGACACCCAACAGTATATGGGACGTAAACAGGTAGCAAGCCCTGTCTATGTGTTTACCTATTTACCTGTCTCCACAAGGGCTGCGTAGTTACCTCGAAAGCTTAATTTCAAATGGAAAGTGGGCGCGGTTATAATGGCGAAACATTTTCCGCCTGCGATTATTTATGCCACTCATAGCAATCTGTTAAGGAGATTTTATGCCCTATCAAATATTGACCAATACCGAACTGTCTGAACAAATTATCGCAATGCTTGGCGATAATTGTTTGGTCAAGCTCTGGACTGGCGCCGACACCGACCCAGCTTTATTAGCCCAGGCCGAAGGCTTTTTCTGCTATGGACATCCTAAGATCACGGGTGCGGTGATGGACACTATGCCCAAACTGCGCGTGATCAGTAATCTGGGGGTGGGCGTTGACCATATTAATCTGGACGATGCCAAAATTCATGGCATCCCGGTGGGCAATACGCCGAACCTCGTCGATGGCGCTACTGCCGATATGACCTTTACCCTGCTGATGGCCGCCGCCCGCAATTTGGTGATTGGTGAACAATATGCGCGCAGTGCGGCCTTCACTAAGTATGACCCCAATCTTTTGCACGGTTATGATGTGCATGGAGCCACGTTAGGCATTGTCGGGCTAGGCAACATTGGGCGTCAGGTGGCGCGGCGGGCCCAGGGGTTTGATATGAAAGTGATTTATCACAATCGTAAGCCCAATCCACAAAGCGAGGCTGAACTGGGCGTCACCTACGCCACCTTGCCCGATCTGCTGCACCAGGCCGATTTTGTCACCCTGAACGTGCCGCTGACCCCCGAAACGCGCGGCATGATCGGGCGCGAGCAGTTGAAATTGATGAAACCTTCAGCCATCCTGGTCAACGTGGCGCGCGGCGGCGTGATCGATCACGATGCACTAGTCGAAGCGCTGCGCGAAAAGTGGATTTATGCCGCCGCACTCGATGTTACCGAGCCAGAACCTTTGCCGCGCGATCATCCATTGTTAGGCATGGACAATGTAATCATTGCGCCACACCTGGGCAGCGCCACGCGCCAAACCCGCCACAATATGGCCCAGCGCGCCGTAGACAATCTGCATGCTGGCCTACAAGGGAAGCCACTCCCTAGCCGGATTGCTTAATCGAGAATTACTAATTTTTACCTGAACTGAAAACCGGTGCCTATACAGGCGCCGGTTTTTGTGTGGGAGTGTAAACGGCCAGAGGTTGATTGCAAAGAAAATGTAACAAATTTATGGGATTTTTTCGTAAGAGTTTGCAACAAAAAATGCCTGAAAGTCATGCTATCATGGCTCAAAAGCGATACTGCACAAGGTTTGTATCGCTCAAGCCATAACAACAAGGATGATTTCATGCGCAAATTAGGATTTATTTCTCTGATCATTGGGTTGCTGCTGTCCAGTGCACTTCCTCTGTTCGCACAAGCAGATGCTGACCAGCCAATTGATCAGACGCATAAAATCTTTCTGCCGATTGTGGTTGATGGTCAAGCAACGCAGGTGACGGGGCAAGAAGATGACCTGGCGCTAGCTGACGGGCAACCGGCTGTGCTGAACGTGCAGGTTACGCCGAAATTAGTCGCTGATGATGTGGAATTACCCGCTGCCCGCGGTACGGCGCAAAACCGGGCTCTGCCAGCAGTCTTTAGCAACTTGAAGCTTGGCTATCCGGTCAGTATGCTTAGTGGTCAGCAGGCCGTGGCGGCCAGCACCTTGTCTGATGCTAATTTGCTGGCCAATAATTTATCAGATAGTACTGGCACCCAACAAGTGATTGTGCGTTTGAATAAAGCACCCTTGGCGGCAAGTGCAATAACGGCAAGCGCAATCAACGTGGTTCAGGCGCAAATGCAATTGCTGCAAAGCCAACAGACAAGCATCGTTCAGCAGGCATTAACCTTTGCTCCTAACACAAAAGTGCTTGGTAGCGTACAAAAGGTTCTCAATGCTGTCATGTTAGAAACGAGTGCTGCGGCCTTGCAAAATCTGGCCGCCAATCCGGCTGTCCTCTCGATTGACCCGGTGATCAATTACGAAATCGACCTTTCGGAAACCGTGCCCTACATCGGCGCTACGGCTGCGCAACAGGCTGGTTTTAACGGGGCTGGCGTGCGCGTCGCTGTGTTGGATAGTGGAATTGACTATCTGCATGCCGACTTAGGCGGTTCTGGCAATGTCGCTGATTTTACCGCAAACGATCCGACTTTAATTGAGCCAGGTACGTTTCCCACGGCTAAAGTGGTCGGCGGTTATGATTTTG
This sequence comes from Caldilineales bacterium, assembly GCA_038225095.1. Taxonomy (GTDB): domain Bacteria; phylum Chloroflexota; class Anaerolineae; order Caldilineales; family Caldilineaceae; genus JAPLGZ01. The sequence continues at coordinate 2,511 of JBBREZ010000305.1, read as the reverse complement.
TGGGTGGAACATGGACGGGCAGCGCCGGTGGCACTGGTTTGGCACCCGATCCCGACCCGTTGGATGCTGGCCCAGGCCGTGGTCATGGCACCCATGTCGCCGACATTATCGGCGGCGCAAGTGGCGTAGCACCGGGCGTTCTCCTCTATGCGGTTAAGGTTTGTTCTTCGGTTTCCAGTGCTTGTAGTGGCATTGCGCTCTTGGAAGGGTTGGAATTTGCGGTCGATCCGAATAACGACCTGAATTTTGATGATAGAGTCGATATTATTAATTTGTCACTGGGGACATCCTACGGCTCCGCCTTTGACGACGATTTGTCGCAGGCCGTTGAAAATGCCAGCAAGCTAGGTGTATTGACCGTGGCCTCGGCCGGCAATAGTGCCGACAAACCGTTTGTCCACGGGACGCCCGGCGCTGCTCCTTCGGCCCTGGCTGTGGCGCAGACGAATGTGCCATCTGCCTTCCAATCCTTAATGGAGATTACAGCGCCCGCTGGGGTGGGCGGTCAATACGCCGCCACCTACCAGCCCTGGTCGGCTCCCCTAACGACCACGATTGAAGCACCTGTTCAATATGGCAATGGCGCGGGTGGCAATGTGAATGGTTGTGCCGCCTTTCCCGACAACAGCTTACGCGGCAAAATTGTCCTGGTGGATCGTGGCTCTTGTAACATGACCGTTAAAGTTAAAAATATTGGCAATGGTGGTGGTCTGCTCGGTCTCGTCGGGTTGACGGAGGCGGGTGATCCTTTTGTCAGCGGCGATGACGGCCAACGTCCGATTATTATCGCCGGTTTTGTCATCAGCCAGCTTGATGCTAACATGCTCAAGCAAGCATCGGCTGTCACCGTTCGTTTTGACTTGGCGCAACAGCTTTCGTTAGCGGGGTACATGGTTGCTTCTTCTTCGCGTGGGCCATCGCTCAACGCTGCGCAGATCAAGCCAGATATTGGTGCGCCTGGTGCGTTGGTATCGGCGCTGGCTGGTTCCGGCACCGGTGTCAACACCTTTGGTGGCACTTCGGGGGCGGCGCCGCTGGTGGCTGGCGCCGCAGCGTTGGTCAAACAAGCGCATCCCGAACGCTCTGCGGCCGAGATCAAAGCTGTGTTGATGAATACGGCTGAAACAAACATGATGGATAAGTTGGCGCTGTTTGGGGGCGATTTAGCTCCGATCACGCGCATCGGCAGCGGCGAGGTGCGCGTCTATCCGGCCGTGGTTGCGCCGGCGGCGGCCTGGGATGTCGCTAGCCAGAGCGGTTCACTCTCGTTTGGGTTTCAAGATGTTGCCCAGGCCAAGGTTGAGTTAACCCACACCGTAAATGTCCGTAATTATTCGGATCAGGCGCTGGTTTACCAGGTCAAGTCAACTTTTCGGTTTGCCAACGACGAAACGAATGGCGCTGTGCAGTTGCATACCCCGGAACAGGTTATCGTTCCAGCGCATGGCGATGTTCAATTTACCGTAATTATGTTGATTGACGGCCACCTCCTGCGCGATTGGACCCTGAATTCAGGGGCGGCAGGGGCGGATGGCCATGTGCTGACCTTGCTCGAATACGATGGTTATCTGTATTTGACGGCGGAAGGCAATGCCATCAATACCTTGCATTTGGCTTGGCACGTCTTGCCACGCAGGGCGGGCGACGTTACCTTAAAATCAGCCACAAAATCAGCGGAAGCCTCGGTGCATGTTCGCAACCGCGGCGTGGCGATGAGCAATGTGGAGAGTTTCTCCCTGATCGGCGTAAGCGATAATTTACCCAGCGGTGCGGCTGGTACGCAGAATCCTACGCCTGACTTCAAATACCTCGGCTATGCCACCTATCCTGTGGCGGCGGGCGTCTGTGGGACAAGCGATTCTTTTGTCCTCGGCTTTGCTATCAACACTTGGGCGCGCCAGGTACACGCCAACAGTCCAGCCAGCTTTGAGATTTGGTTGGATACCAACCAGGATGGCACATATGACTATAAAGTTCTGACTCGCGACGCCAGCTTTAGCAGAACTACAGATGGCCGCAATTTAACTTGGGTCGTCGATCTAGCTACCGGTGATATTTCGGCTGATTTCTTCACCGATCACGACACCAATAGCGCCAATACCGTCATGCTGCTTTGCGCTGACCAAATTGGTATGAATGCTACGGATTTCTTCCACCCCATGAATGTGAAAGCTGTTGCCAGTGATTTCTATTTTGGCGGGGCCGGTGACACGCTCACGGGGATGACGATTGCGCCGCTGGGTGAACAGTATGTGGGCCTTTTTGCCAGCAACGCTAATACAGCTGCTACACTGTTTGAAAATAGCAACGACAATTTGCACGTGCAGGACTATGGCGCCTTCACGAACAATACAGAGACCGGCCTTTTACTGTTATTCCGTAAAGGCGCTCTCCCAGACGCTGAAGCGGGTACAGCGATTGTGGTGCAAAGCCAACAATAGGCCATTCGAGATTATTTGGAATCAGGCTACGTTATTCAAAAAGATTAACTACTGTGACGACGCCAACGAC
>JBBREZ010000304.1:0-8511 GCA_038225095.1 Caldilineales bacterium | reverse complement strand
ACAATGTTTTTGTTCGGTATTTCAAGGATACACGCGCCGAGATTGCAAAGGTTACCTGGCCGACCCGTGAAGAGGGCTTTCGTCTTACGTGGGTTGTCCTTGTTGTGACGATTATATCGGCTATCGTTTTGTTTGGCATTGATTCTCTTTTTAGTGCGATTGTCGTATTGCTTGTCGGCATTGGTAAATGAGAATTCACGCCGATAATTCATCCAATCGACATGCGGACAAGGTAAACATAGTTGGTGATAAAGGAGACAATCGTGGCTAATGGGTCCCGTGAAAACAAACCCAAACACGATATCAACGAGGCTGAGTTAGCCGCGCTCGATGCAGAAATTGCCGCGCAACTTGACGCTGAGGCTGCCGTCACCGGTCCGCACAGCGAATGGTTTGTGATTCACACCTACTCCGGTATGGAGAATAAGGTGAAGAAAAACATTGAACATCGCGCTGAAACAATGGGTATGTCTGACCATATTCTGCAAGTTGTCGTGCCAACCGTTACGGAAATCGAGATTAGGAATGGAGTGCGCAAAGAGGTTGAGCGCCGTCTTTTTCAGGGTTATATCCTTGTCAATATGATCATGGATGAGGATAGCTGGTATGTGGTGCGCAACAGCCCTGGCGTTACTGGATTCGTCGGCATGGGCAACAAACCGACGGCGCTGCGTGATGAAGAGGTGGACAAGATCATGCGGCGGATCGAATCTGAAGAGCCCCAAATGAAGGTAAATTTCCAACTCGGTGAGCACGTGCGGATCATGAGTGGTCCATTTGCCGAATTTGGTGGAATTGTTGACGAAATTTACCCAGACAAAGGGAAAGCCAAAGTGCTTGTGAGCTTCTTTAATCGCGAAACACCGGTTGAAGTGGATTTTTTACAGCTCGAACGCGACGCGTAAATCGTTTAAATTTTATTTATCCAATGCTGGCACCTGGGAGCCGGCGAGCGGTTGCCAGCCGCTACATCCTGCTGCATCTTGTAATAGGGCAGAAGATAAACGGCGTTTACCAGGCCAGAAGGAGTCGAAAAATGGCAAAGAAACTAAAAGCAATTGTTAGATTACAGCTTCCAGCTGGCAAAGCTAATCCGGCGCCGCCCGTTGGCACGGCGTTGGGTCCGCAGGGCATCAATATCATGGGCTTCTGCAAGGAATACAACGCCCGCACACAGGCGATGATCGGCCAGATCATTCCGGTCGAAATCACGATTTATACCGACGGCTCATTTAACTTTATCACCAAAACTCCACCAGCCGTCGACTTAATTAAGAAAGCCGCCGCCCTTACCAGTGGTAGTGCAGAGCCAAACAAAACAAAAGTGGGCAATATCACGCGCAAGCAAGTACGCGAGATTGCCGAAGTGAAGATTAAAGATCTGACCACAATCCCGTTAGAGAGTATTATGCGCCAGATTGAAGGCACAGCGCGCAGCATGGGTGTCACGGTGGTTGATTAGGATTGATCGTCATCAATTAATCAACCAATGGCAGTTACGTGTGAGCAACTTGCTCGCCTGACTGGTCGTCAAATAGCGTTGACTGATGACAGATAGCGACTAACTTTTCTACAAAAAAGTGGAAGGGAAATTTTTCCCGCTAGTACCACAGAGGGGTAACTCATGACAAAGCGCAGTAAACGGTATAACACGATTCGAGAAAAAGTAGAGCGAGAACGCCTCTATACGGCCGACGAAACAATGGGCCTCATCAAGGAAACAGCCAACGCCAAATTTGATGAAACCATCGAAGTGCATCTGCGTATGGGCGTTGACCCACGTTATGCCGATCAGCAAGTGCGTGGCGTCGTAACGCTGCCCAACGGCACGGGTCGCCAAATACGCATTCTGGTCTTCACAGGCCCGGATGGACAGTCACTGGCCCAAGACGCTGGGGCCGACTTTGTGGGCGGCGATGATTTGGCTGAGAGGATTCAAAAAGGCTGGACAGAATTTGACACCGTACTCGCCACGCCAGATATGATGCGCGTGGTTGGTAAACTAGGTCGCGTGCTTGGCCCGCGTGGTTTAATGCCTAGCCCCAAAACGGGCACGATTGTCCCGGCAGAAGAACTGCCACGCGTCATCCAAGAAGCACGCCTTGGCCGTGTTGAGTTTCGGGTTGACAAGACTTCTAATATTCATGTGCCAATTGGCAAAGCTAGTTTTGGCTCAGAAAAATTGTTGAAGAATATGGCCTCGTTAATGGAAGCCATTGTCGGTGCCAAACCAGCCGGTATTAAAGGCAACTACATTGAGCGGGTCACGGTGACCAGCACGATGGGACCTGGCATCAAGATGGAAACATCCGCTGCTACAGGCATGCGCTCAGACAACTACTAATAGAGAAAACATTTAAACTCCATACCATGCGGAGGCAGCATTCTCTAATGCTGCCAGTGTCGCATTAGAGAATGCGACCTCCACATTTGTATGACTTCTATTTGTTTTCTCTATAAGTTGTTTTGGTATAGTCTGTGAACGCCACTCGATGGGGTGAACACGCTATCCGCGATTTGGCTGATGCTGAATCCAACTATATAATTGACAGACAACTGAATATTCGATGATTTCTGTCGAATGTGCTGAAGACAGCAGGTTATAATGTAAATGTGGCTCATTACCACAGCCTGCCGAGGTGAGAAGAGCAGAAAACTACAGGCGCAACGCTGTAATCCAGTGGAGCGCATTGCAAGTTTGTGTTTACAACGCCTTTACGCACGTCGTAAAGGCGTTTTTGTTTGGTTGCCTTGCCGTTTGTAGCTATTGCGTATGTCTAACAATGCAGACGAGTTCCTACTGCAAGCCTGAACGATCAATCAAGAAAGGAGGAAGGTCCCTTGGCCATTAATCGGGAAAAGAAAGAAGAACTAATTGCGCTGTACAAGAAAGAGATCGCTAAATCACCGGCGATTGTTTTCACACGCTATCAGGGTGCATCAGTGGCACAAGTGCAATCTTTGCGCGCAAAACTACAAGAACAAGGTGCAACCTACGTCGTTATAAAAAATACGCTGCTGGGTATTGCACTTGAGCAAAGTGGGCGTGGCAAGCCAGATGGCTTATTGACAGGCGCTAATGCAGTTGCTTTTGTTGGGGAAGACATTGGCAAAAGTGTAACTGCGCTGAAAGATTGGATTAGAGACGCCAAGATCATAGAGATTTCCGGCGCATTGCTGGAATCCTCAGTCTTGAATGCCACTCAGGCGGAATCACTGTCAAGCCTGCCAACCAAGAAACAGACGTTGGCAATGATTTTGGGCACGATCAACGCGCCAGCAGGCAGTTTGGCCCGCATTATCAATGCACCAGGCTCAAGTCTAGCGCGCGTGCTCAATGCCCATGTCGAGAAGCAAAAAGAGGCAGAGGCAGCCTAATCTGGCATTGCCCAGATTTTACTGTGCTAATCCCAAAAGACTATCACTCATTTTTTAAAACGTACCCGTAAAAAGAATTTTTGATTTTCAGGAGAATAAAATATCATGGCTGATTTGCAAGCAATTAAGGAACAATTAGATGGTCTGACGCTATTGGAAGCGTCTGAGCTTGTTAAAATGTTGGAAACCGCATGGGGCGTCAGTGCTGCAGCCCCGGTTGCGATGGCCTCCGGCCCTGCGGGCCCTGCCGCTGCTGCGCCGGTTGTGGAAGAGCAGACTGAGTTCGATGTCGTACTCAAGGCTGTAGGCGACAAGAAGATCAATGTCATTAAAGTGGTACGTGCACTGACCAGCTTGGGCCTGAAAGAAGCCAAAGATTTGGTCGAAAGCGCGCCAGCCACCGTATTGACAGGGATCGCTAAGGACGCTGCCGCTGATGCCAAGAAGCAGTTGGAAGCCGAAGGCGCTCAGGTCGACGTTAAGTAAGTTGACTTAATGCTAGTTGTAAAAAAAGGCGGGCTCCAGAAATAAAAATTCTGGAGCCCGCCTTTTTTATTACCCTGAGATTAGGGTAGGGTTTACGGCTTGGCCTGCAGTTGAGCCAAGGCATCTTGGGCAGAAAGTTGTCCATGCAAGACAGCCTGTTGCGCATCTTGCAACCGTTTTGAAAAATCGGCAAAAGGCCGCCCAGCGGGAAGTGCCATCGCTATTTCTAATTGGTGACGCAGAAAATCCTGATACGGGCTGGTGTTGGTCCAAGCAGCCCAGGCGGCGGACGAAGTGGGTAAATGATTGGCTAATTGGCTCCATCGCCCTTGAACGGTCGGCTCTAAAAAACCTTTTACAAGCCGCAACGCTAATTGCCGGCGCTCTGGGTCAGTCGTCAAAATCGCAAATGCCCAAGTCCGGGCAATGGTAATATCCTGACCATTAAGCGTTGGCACGGGGCCAAAATTTAGACGCTCTGGAGATTTAGATTGGCTTAAATAGATGCTGGCCGAAATATTAGCGACACCCGATGGCTCAGACGCAAAATCGGTCCAAACCGAATGCAGGCTCGCTAGATTGAGCGCGGTATCGGGAATAATGCCACTGGCTTTACCTTGCACTAAAAATGTCAGTAAGGCTTTGGCTGCATCCAGATTATTAATTTCACCACTGTCTAGTAGTTGACCACCTGCGCCAACATACTGCAACAGCAGTGATTCATCGTATAAACTGTCGTGAAGGCCAGCCGGAAACAAATAAGGCTGCTTCATGGACAATACGCTGGCCCAGGTTGTCGGCGTCGTTGTATACACCTTTGAATCATAGACCGCATGGATCACATCGGCCGTATAGGGAATGCCATAGGATTGTTGTTTGAAGGTAACGGCATTGACAGCGAACGGATAAAAAGTCGCATTCTGCCCCAGATCGTCAAACGTGACTGGCGGGACTAAGTCCAGCTCGGCTATTTGCCAAAGATACTGAGTATCGATTAAGACAAGGTCGGGCAAAATGGTGGGTGCGACGCGTTGGGCGCTGCGCAAATAGTTGAACACACTCGCATCGCCGGATTCGCCTTTACTGTGAACGTCGACATGCACACCGGGATTGGCCTGTTCAAATTGGCGATAGACAGCTTGAAGCACATTACCCGCGTTGTCATCTGGTTTAGCCTCAAAAAAATCGGGCACCCAAATGACCAATTGATTTTCGGCAGGGGGAGCAGCCTCCATTGTCATGGCTGGCAGCGCAGTGGGTGTTACAGCGACAATCGCCGGCTGCGTCACCAAAGGGTCTGGCAAAGGGGTGCTACGCCCACATGCAACAACAAGTAACAAAACAGCACATATCCCCCAACAGCGTTTACGCATCCGCCCATAAAACAGTAAATAACTTACCTTGCACAAATTCTTCATGAATATATCCTTACCCCGTTCTGATTATAGCATACTGTACGTTTGAAAACCTGCCTACCTCGCTTGTACAATTCCTATTTGTATAGACTGATCTCCCGTGATACAATCTTTATCTATGATCTCTGTGCTGAATCCCGATCATCGCTGGCCCGTCGCAGGCCATCAATGGGCTGTCCAGTTATTACAACGTGCGGCCCACAGTGGTCCAAGCCATGCATACTTATTCCTCGGTCCTCGCCAGATCGGCAAAAGCACGCTGGCACGCGCCTTTGCCCAAGCGCTTTTGTGTATAAGCGACGAAAAACGCCCTTGCGGCCATTGTCGGGCATGTCGCCTCATCGAGAAAGGCAGCCACCCAGATTTTCGCCTGATCCAGCCCGTTGACAAAACCGGAGCAGTTGATCGAATCGATGGCCTCCTCCGCACGGAACAGGCAGCGGATATTATCCATGATGTAGCGCTGCGACCGGCGGAGGGGCACTATAAAATTTTTATTATTCAAGACTTTCACAACGCCAATGATAGCTTTGCTAACAAACTTTTGAAAACGCTTGAAGAACCGCCGGCCCACGCCATTTTATGCTTGACAGCGCTTGATCGAAGTAGCATTCTACCGACCATTGTGAGCCGTTGCCAAATTGTGGAATTGCGCCCGTTAGATGTGCAGGGCGTGGCGCAGGTATTGAGTGACCAGTGGCAAGCAGAGCCGACCCAGGCGGCCTTGCTGGCACGCTTGGCGAATGGTCGGCTGGGCTGGGCGGTAGAACAGTTGCAGAATGCCACGGCGCAACAAGAGCGCCTAGAACAGTTACAGCAGCTCTGGCGACTGGTCGGTGCGGATCGAATTGAACGGTTGACGGTAGCCGAACAGATGGCGTCCAACCGTAACAATCAACAGTTGTTTGGACTCCTAGAACTCTGGACGCTTTGGTGGCGCGATATTTTGCTGGCGCAGGTAGGGAGTCTGGAAGCCTGTTGCAATGTTGATCAACAGCCGCAAATTGTTCGTCAAGCCAGTTTATTGCCGGTACAGCAAGTGCAGCGCTATCTGCACACGTTAAAACGAATTGAAACTTATTTGCACCACACGGTCAACACGCGTTTAGCGTTGGATGTGTTGTTATTGCAAATGCCATATGCAGAGGAAAAAATCTAAAATGCCAGTTGTTGTTGGAGTACAATTCGAGCCGGTGACCAAAGTTTATCACTTTGATCCGAATGGCTTGCTTGATTTAATGTTCAATGATTATGTGATCGTCAACACGGCTAAAGGACCAGAGGTGGCCCAGATTGTACAGCCACCACACATGATTGCTGAACATGAAATTGTGGGGGAAATGAAGAGTGTCATGCGCCGCGCTTCCGCCTGGGATATGGTTCAAGATGATCTGTGGGCGCATAAAGAAAAAGAAGCCCTCGCCATTTGCCGGTCGAAGGCGCGTGAGTACAACATGGATATTAAAATTGTACGCTGCGATTATAATTATACCGGTGGCCGGTTATTAGTCTATTTTTCGTCTGAAGCACGCATTGATTTCCGGTCGCTCGTGCGCGACTTGGCGCGTATCTTTCGTACCCGCATCGAGATGCGCCAGATTGGCGTGCGCGACGAAGCCAAGTTGCTCGATGGTGTTGGCAAATGTGGGCGGCAGCTCTGTTGCACAAGCTGGCTGCGTGAATTTACACCTGTCAGTATCAAGATGGCAAAAAACCAACAGTTGCCACTGAACCCAGAAGAAATTAGCGGTGTCTGCGGGCGCTTACTCTGTTGCCTTTCCTATGAAGACGCCCACTACAAAGAGCAGAATAAGAAAATGCCCAAACTGGGCGCCGAGGTGATTACGCCCCAGGGTGCTGGGCGGGTTCGCCACATCCACCCCCTCAAAGAGACTGTCACTGTTATGTTAGAAAGCAAAGCACTGACTGAATTTGCGGTAACAGAATTAATATCTAGCAAAACGAGCAGTGGCAGTGGGTGTAGCACTTGTGGTGGATGCACGGTAAAACGGCGCGCTGGCGCAGAAGAAGATAATGAACGTGCCCGCCAGCAACAGCCGGATCGTCAACCAGCGGCGCGCCAACAGCTGACCGCCCAGCGGAAGCACAATGAAGCTAGCAGTGAACATGAAGTCGAAAATACAACCGACCAAGCCGCTGACGCTGCCAAACGCCCGCGCCGTCGTCGCCGCCCAAACAATAAGGTGTAAAACCTAGAAACCCGTCTAGATAAAACCGTATAGATCATAAGCAGGGTGGAGCAAACGATGCTCCACCCTGCTTATATTGCCATTACCATGCAAAATTTTTTCTACAGATTCATGAACTGCGCAAATCGATCTTGGATCGTAGAGAGTTGCCGTTTAGAACAAGCTAATTTACGTTACACGACGTACGATCAACCCTGCTGTTCAGCACAACGTTTAAGAATGCTGATGCGTACGGCCGTGCGTTCATTACCTTCGATGTCTACCTCAGTGAAGCTAGGCACGGTGACCAGATCAATGCCATCTTGCACTAAATAGCCACGCGCAATAGCAATAGCCTTAACCGCTTGATTAACAGCACTGGCACCGATTGCCTGCATCTCAGCGTGGCCTACCTCGCGCATAACACCAGCAATAGCCCCTGCCACTGCTGTAGAGCGAGATTGCGCGGATACTCTAATGAGCTCAGCCATAGGAATTTACCTCCCTTATAGATCAATGTTGTTCAATGTGACGCTGGTAGTTGAGCAAACAGTGGCGAGACCGCGTGCCTTTCTATATAATCTTGACGTATTGTATATAGGAAAGATACGCTCAATTTTTCAAATTTACTACCTGAAAAGCTGTCGAAAACCTGACAATAAATTTATCCAGATTCAGGTCTCTTATTAAGCTTAATAATAGCTTTCTTTTCACCAAGTTCCATAGTACTTTTGTACCGTCTCACCCAGAGTTTGAGAATATTTGCGTATGAAACCTTACAATATGATCTAAATAGGCATTTTCTGTTCGCGAGCTAGCTCGAAATAAAAAGGAGCACCGAATTTTTCGGTGCTCCTTTTTATTTTCACACTGTCAAGTTACGCGCTGAACAAACAGCTATCGATTGCTCGACGCAAACCATGAGTCAAGCATCATCTAGCGACCCGACAGTTTGTTTTTAGCCTGAATTGCAGAGGGATATATTGGCAAAAGACTGTTTTCAACGGTGCAACTCACTGGCGTATCTGGTTAATTTCCGATCG
>JBBREZ010000303.1:0-8558 GCA_038225095.1 Caldilineales bacterium | reverse complement strand
CGACCACCCAACGGCGCGGCAAGACAGCAAAGCCCTTCTGGTCATCAGTGCGCATGACGATCTGCAAACAAAAACGGCAATGATCAGCCACCCATTCGAGCAAGGAGGGTCCGCGATAGCCGCCATCGAGCCAAATGCGCCGCAGTTTCTTACAGGCCCCCGTAAATCGTTGAAAGAGCAGTTTAGCGCCTTCTCGCGCTTGGACGGAAGCAGCCGTAACCACAACCACCAGCAACAAGCCCAGTGTGTCTACGAGGATGTGTCGTTTGCGTCCATTCACGTTTTTGGCTTTATCATAGCCGCGCACACCGGCAATCGCGGTTGTTTTGACGCTTTGGCGATCCAGGCAACCAGCCGTCGGATGCTTATGCCGTCCTGCTTTCTGCCGTACTTTGGCCCGCAACGTGTCATGCATGCGTTGCCAAGTGCCATCAGCGCGCCACTGGCGAAAGTAAGGGTAGACACTTTTCCATGGCGGGTACTCTTTCGGCAGCATCCGCCATTGCATCCCGCCGCCGCCTACATCCATGATGGCCTTGATGACCAGGCGCATAGCAAGGCTACGCAGCGGGTGTCCCCAGGGCGCGCCCGTTTTCGCCGCTGGCATCAGTGCCTTGCTATAATCCCATGGGCGGTCAGTTAGGTCCGTTGGGTAGCGTTGTTTGTTCACAACTTCAGCTTAACTCAACCGGTCAACTGACCGCTTTTACTTTTCAGACCGTCTCTCAGTAAAAGGGAACGAGTTGGATCCTTGTACAAGGATCCAACTCGTTCCCTTTTTGTCCAGTTTTGTTATCTGGCTCTAATCGCTCGACAGTTACACCGCGTGGACAAGCCAATCAAACGTTGGGTAATTGCAGGGCGCATCCCATGCGTCCCTACGGCTTGTATTTTCCTATCAACTGAGCATAATCACCATGCCGCCTGTCATGCGCACGAGTTCAGCTGGTGTCAACTTGAAGACGGCGTGCGGGTGGCCGGCAGCCGCCCAAATTTCGGTATATTGCAACAAATCTTGGTCAATGTAGGTCGTCAATGGCTGGCTATGTCCCAGTGGCGGCACACCACCAATCACAAACCCGGTCTGTTCGCGCACAAAATCGGCATCCGGCTTCTGAAGCTTTTCACCCAGCAATTCGGCGATGCGTTTTTCATTGACGCGGTTGACGCCACTGGCAATCACCAAGATCGCGCGCTGGCTTTCCTTACCCTGAAAAATCAACGATTTAGCGATCTGCGCCACCTCACAACCGAGCGCAGTCGCCGCCTCGACGGCCGTGCGCGTCGAATCGGCCAGTTCGATAATCTGGTTCGTGAAGCCACCAGCATTCAAGGCAGCTTGAACTTTTTGCGCATTAGCTTTGAGTCTATTCATTATAACAACTCCATGTGAGCTTAGAGACGAGTAGCAATGATTTTGCATTTTTAACATGAAAGTTATGGCAAGGCAATTATAGTATACTAATTGTACACTAAACAAAGGAATTACAGCTTTTTCTAAAAATTGCAGTAGTATTATCATTAGCTTAGTTGACAATCATAACGAGATAATCGACATGATAAGTTGTTTTATCAACTAGGTGAGAACTGGTCAAATGATGCGAACGATGGTAGTAAATACTTATATAATTCAAACTATAGTGGCTCGCCACCGGACGGTGGTGCAAGTATCTCTGATTGCAATTTTATTGGTACAGCTGGTGCAGGCACTTATGATGATCAATCATCAATGATGGCTTATGGTGGCAGAGCTGATAATTGGACGTTTCTGACTAACATTGCGAATACTGTTTCATTCACACTTGATCGGTCAAATACAACTGGCAGTCGCGCTAATATCAAGTTCAATGGTTCAACTATCGCATATTTCTATTCGACCGGACCCGATCGAGGAACGGCTTCGATTTATATTGATAACACGCTTAACACCACATTCAACCCTCATACAGCAGAATATCGTCGCCAGATCGGTAAAATATGGACGGTGCCAGCAGGTGATCATACATTCGAGGTGCGATTGAATGGTGGGGGGTATATTGATGTAGATGCCATGACGGTAAATATTGCGACAGTCGGCAATGGTCCTTACGACGACACAAATTCGCAATTCCGCTATTTGGGCAGTTGGACACAAGCGACAGGCGTCACTGGAGCTTACAATAATACACATTCTTTATCCAATACCAGTGGTTCATTCTTTCGCTTTACCTTCACCGGTTCACAAATTAGTTATCTATTCATGCGTGCCTATAATCGAGGAATCGCTGCCATCACAATTGACGGCAATGATCTGGGGTATATTGATATGTGGAACCCAACTGTTTTAAGACAGCAGTCTGTTACCTATGGTAACCTGGGGGCAGGCCCTCATATCATTAACGTACTTGTCACAGGCACTAAAAACGCACAAGCGCAGGACACTTTTGTTGATGTAGATGAGTTAATCGTTCCGTGAAATGTCTTTTAGGAGCAGCACCGTCTCTTGCTTTCTACACGAGAGTACATGCTAGCTACTTTAAGCGAACATAAGAAGATTTTATGGCCCGTTTTGTACAATCAATGAGCGGTTTTCGACAGGAGGTAGACCGTGGAGCGAAGAATGAGCAAAAAATATGGATGGACAACGGTTTGGCTCGCTATCGTGTTATGGGTCTTGAGCACGATAGTTGCTGGATGTGTCAACACCACTCAAACAGTTGAACGGCCAACGAATGGTGCATCCAGTGGCTCGTCAGCAAGTATGGCCTCACCTGAGTTAGGTGTGGTCGTTGATGGAAAGCTAACGATTATTGCTTTTGAAGAGAATAGTGCTGCTGAGAAAGCCGGTCTCCAGCTAGGAGACAACTTGGAAAAATTGGGGGATGTTGATCTAAGCAAAGACCGGGAAAAAGCTAGAACCCTAATCCATACCACCTATTCTGTTGTTGCGATACAATTAATACGCAATGGCCAAGCGATGGTCATCGAAGTGACGCCAGCACTAGCTCAGTTCAATTCGCCCTTGCCGCTGCCAGGTAAGGGTGAAAGCCCTCCACGACCGACATCTACTGGGGTGTGGCCGCCGTACGATTATTTTTAGGGATACGCGCTGAAAAATTTTGGTGGGATTTATGGCTTTGCTCTATACCTTAGCTAGATCTGATTGAATTTGTAACACCTCGTTCTCTGGTTGTATTTCTCGCATAATCTCTATCTCATTTTACCTGAGTTCTGGTCATGCGCCTGACTTACTAGGCGCATGACCAGGTTAAAACCCTAGCTATGCCACCTACACCCACCTATGTCACCATTCCCGAAGCGATCAGCGAAACCAAAGCACTTAAACGAACAGAGAAGCATGTAGATGCAGCGAATAGCTTATCTCGCATTGATTGGAATAATGTATGTCTTTCTTGCGGTCAGTTGTGTTGCAGACAATGCACCGCTGCCAGATGCGAATATCGCACAATTGCAGGATGAATTAGCCACCGAGCAACTGGCCTTCGTGCTGGCAGAGCCAGAAGACCTTGTGGCAATTGACGCCCCACAACCCATTCGCACTGCGCAACAAGCGTTAGCTGCTGTGCGCAAGCAGGTGCCCCAATCAATTCTGTCAACTTGGGTGACAGCAACGAGTGGCTGGATCAAGCCCTTGTCGCAACAATCGGTAGAAGCGGTAAAAAAAAGTCATCCACTCTTTGTCGAGCTACATCCAGTATGGATTGTCACCCTCGCTGGGTCTGGTCAAGTGTCATCTGGTCCACCAGGTGTGCCGCGTGCCGTTGCAAACGGACTAAATATTGTTATTGATGCAAATACGGGCACATATTTGATGAGTTTTCACTAAAACAGTTGCTTCTAAATAGCTCAAGCCTATAACGAATTGTTTTAGTAGATCCTCAACAAAAACGCCACAATCAACTTGATTGTGGCGTCTGCTTGTTTCTGACTTTTATTTCGCCCGTAGACTGCGCAATTCCTCAAACAATTCTTTTTCTTTGGCGCTCAGGTTAGCTGGCAAGGTCACGGCGACTTCCGCCAACAGATCGCCGCGCTGGTCTGGCTTTTTCAAATTAGGCATACCAAGACCGCGCAAACGGAAGATCTTGCCGTTTTGGGTGCCAGCGGGAATGGTCAGCACCACGGGCCGGTCTAAGGTAGGAATCTGCGCCTCACCGCCGAGTAAGAAGGTATAGAGATCAACCGGCGCTTGCACGCGCAGATCATCATTGTCGCGCGCGAACTGGACGTTCGGCACCACTTCTACTTTCAAAATAATGTCTTGGCCGCTGACTCCACTCACGCGTACTTTAGAGCCAGTTTTGACGCCGCGCGGGATGTTCACTTCAAAACGGGCGCCAGGGCCACTTTCCAACATCCGGCTCGACCCGCGAAACGCTTCATCCAACGTTACCTTCACCGCCACTTCGGTAGCCGGTGCGTTTTGGAATTCTGGGCGCGCATCAAAGCCAAACCCACCGCTGCGTGGCCGCGTTTGCTGACCGGTGCGTGCACCGCCATTGCCGCCAAACAACGATTCGAAGAAGGTAGAGAAGCCGCTGCCACCGAACATTTGCTCGAATTCTTCTGGCGAAACCGTGCGCGATTGATTGCCACCACCGCCGCCACCCCAGTTGAAATCTTCGGGGCGACCACCGGTGCGGGCATATTGCTCCCACTGCGCGCCAAACCGGTCGTACTGGCTGCGCTTTTCCGCATCCGAGAGCACGGTATAGGCTTCATTGATCTCTTTGAATTTCTGCTCGGCCTCGGCGTTACCCGGATTTTTATCGGGGTGATATTGCTGCGCCAACTTGCGAAAGGCTTTCTTAATTTCTGTTTCATCGGCTTTTCGTTCTACGCCGAGTACCTTGTAATAATCTTTGTAATCCATAGTCACCTCAACTCGCTTGGCGATCTAGCGCCGGGCCCGCATCTTCACAGTTCGCAACAGGAAGGACAGCAGGAGAAAACTAAGCCTTGCGCACGACCACACGGGCCGGGCGCAAAAGCTTGCCACCATCCACATAACCCACTTGCAACACCTGGGCTACATGATCAGGCTGCGTTTGCGCATCGTCGATATGGGCCACCGCTTCATGCACATTCGGATCAAAACGTTTGCCCAGCGCATCCATCGGTTCAACACCATACCGCTTTAATGTTTCCATAAAGGCTCGGCGCGTCGCTTCAATGTTGGTGATAAAACTGCGTGTATTATCATCTACATTAGCGTGTTGCAAGGCAAGGTCCAGATGATCGGCTAGCGGCAACATATCGAACAGAATGCGATGGCGGGCTTCGGTCGATTCAGCCACAAAGCGCTGTTCCCAACGCTTACGCAAATTGTCCAATTCGGCCTGCGTTTCCGCTTGTAGCTGCTGGTAGCGTTCTTGCCAATTGCCTTCTTCGTCTTGTTCCTGCTGTTTTTTCGCCTGTTGCAAAGCAGCTTTGGTAAATAACAATTCAGATTCTAGCTGACTTTTGGCATGCTCGAGCTGACGCACATCAGCCGTTTGGCGCTGTAATACCTCGTTTTTAATGTTCAGTTCGTTGTTTTTAACAACTAACTCGCTCGTTCGTTCGTCCACTGCTTTGGTCTGTTCGATAAAGCGCAGGCGTAAATCGGCATACGACTGGGCCAGACGCTGGTAATCCTCCAGCGTTGGCATTGGTTGACCATCAGATAAGGTCGGTCGCCGGTTACGAGGATCGCGTTGTGGGTCAATCCGGTCAAATAAATTTGCCATCCCCATTTACTCCTCATTCATCCACTTTAAGTCGAAAATCCAGTGTAAACATCCGCCAATCCGTGCTCGCCGTTATCATGCCACACGTCCGAGAAAATTAATAACTACTAGTCTGACTATTTAATTTTTAGAATGTACGGTCACGATAGTTCGTGGCTCTACGGCTAGCTTGATTTCTAAACATTAAATAGTCACTGCACTACGTTACGCACACAGTTCGTAGGAGCGTGATGAATCACGCCTATTTTAACGCCGTGTCCTGATTTTGTGGCGCTGGATAACGGCTGGGCGTCATTCATGACGCCCCCTACGAACCATGACGGCATATGTAGCAAACAACAGTTCGTCGATATTCACATGGCAACGCTGGATCTTTTCTAAACAACGGGCGGAGCTTATGCCCCGCCCGTTACCTATTATTCGTAAAATTCAGGGGCAGCTTTAGACTTGACGATATTCGCCTTCAACGACATCATCCTCGCTGCCGCCCGGTGTACCACCTGGGTTGCCGGTGCCAGCCGAATCATCGCCATTGGTGTTCTGGTACATCTGTTGCGTTAAGGCATGGCTCGCCTGTTGCAACTTCTCGGTCAACGTGCGAATGCGGTTGAGATCTTCACTATCTTTGGCCCCTTTCAGCTCCTCAATCGTCTGTTCGATCTGGCCCCGATCCGTCACTGGCACCTTATCGCCCAACTCTTGCAGCGACTTTTCAGTCACATAGAGCAAATTGTCGGCGTTGTTGCGAGCCTCGACCAACTCGCGCAATTTCTTGTCATCACCCTCGTGCGACTTAGCTTCTTGCACCAAGCGTTCGACTTCATCAGCCGCCAGATTGGTCGAAGCTATAATCTTAACGCTCTGTTCTTTGCCGCTGGCCTTGTCCTTGGCTTTCACATGCAAAATACCATTAGCGTCGATGTCAAACGTCACTTCGACCTGCGGAATTCCGCGCGGTGCGGGTGGAATGCCATCAAGACGGAAGTTGCCTAACGTCTTGTTCGCATTCGCCATTGGCCGTTCGCCTTGCAGAACGTGAATATCCACGGCGGTTTGGCTATCGGCAGCCGTGCTGAATACTTCGGTCTTCTTGGTCGGAATCGTGGTGTTGCGCGGGATCTGCACCGTCATCACGCCACCCAATGTTTCCAGACCCAAGCTCAACGGCGTTACATCCAATAGCAACAAATCGCTGACTTCGCCACCCAACACGCCCGCCTGTACAGCAGCGCCGACGGCCACCACTTCATCAGGATTGACACCCCGATGCGGCTCTTTGCCACCAGTCAAGCTGCGCACCAAGTCCTGCACCATTGGCATGCGCGTAGAACCACCAACCATGACGACTTCGTCCAAATCTTTGGCGGTAAGACCAGCATCCTTGAGGGCATTGTGGAACGGTGCTTTGCAGCGCTCCAACAAATCAACCGTCAACTGCTCAAATTTGGCGCGGGCCAGTGTGATCGCTAGATGTTTTGGTCCTGTGCTGTCGGCCGTAATAAAGGGCAGGTTGATCTCGGTCTGCGGCGTTGAGGACAGCTCAATTTTCGCCTTCTCCGCCGCCTCGCGCAGCCGTTGCAAAGCCTGACGATCCTGGCTCAAATCGATGCCCTGCTCGCGCTTGAATTCGTCGGCCAGCCAGTGCACAATGCGCTCGTCCCAGTCGTCACCACCCAAATGCGTATCACCATTGGTGGATTTCACCTCGATCACGCCGTCGCCCACTTCGAGCACTGATACGTCGAACGTACCACCACCCAAGTCAAAGACCAAAATCGTTTCGTCGGTCTTCTTATCTAGACCATACGCCACGGCGGCCGCGGTTGGCTCATTGATAATGCGCAAGACTTCCAAACCGGCAATCTGGCCGGCGTCTTTGGTCGCCTGACGCTGCGTGTCGTTAAAGTAAGCGGGAACGGTGATCACCGCTTGTTTGACTTCTTCCCCTAAATAAGCCTCGGCATCGCGCTTGAGCTTACCAAGCACCATCGCGCTGATTTCTTGCGGCGTATAAACTTTGTTCTTGGTCGGAATCGAAACGCGCGCGTCGTGATTCGGACCTTCCGCAATATTATAGGAGACCATCCCCGTCGTACGTTTGGTTTCCGGGTCATCAAAACGGCGACCCATCAGGCGTTTCACCGAATAAATCGTGTTCTCTGGATTCACCACCGCTTGGCGTTTGGCCGTAATGCCCACCAGGCGTTCAGCGCCTTTGGTGAAGGCGACAACCGACGGGGTTGTCCGGTTGCCTTCACTGTTGGCAATCACGGTCGGATTGCCACCTTCCATGACGGCAACAACGCTGTTGGTGGTGCCTAGGTCAATTCCAATAATCTTACCCATGTGTAAATTTTCCTCCACGAACAAATTTTTCAAAAGCTCTGAATAATACGAAATCTTAAAACAAACGACGACAAATTTTAGAGTACAGACGAATATTTATCCTATATTTCGTCTGTACTCGGTCGTCTGTTATTTCTCACTGTTGACATCATTGTAAACCAACCGTATATGTTAGACGTTTGGTTTGTGTTAGCAAAATGTTTGAATTTTTAGTAAGGGATAAGGGATACCGGATTAGAGCATTGCCTAATCCGGTATCCCTTATCTTTATCCCTCTATGAGTAACTGTGTCTATAAGGAACCGGGTAAAATTCTCCCAGCTCTCCTCATCAGTAGTTGTTATGGCCGAACGATCTCGCCATCACGCCGGCGGTCTTCGGATATATAAAACGATTTTGCGGCCAACTCGGGCTTGAATAGCGCGTTTGCCTTCTGTTCGTCGATATCAATCCCTAAGCCTGGTTGATCATTGGCATAGAGATA
>JBBREZ010000302.1:0-8598 GCA_038225095.1 Caldilineales bacterium | reverse complement strand
TGCAGTTGATATTGCGTGTAATAGAACGAGCCGCCGCGCAGAATACGGTTACCGGCGGCTTGTGGGTCTTCGCGGCCATCGGCAGCGTTGTAGGGATAACCTTTTTCGAGGCTGGTGGTCCACTCCCAGACGTTGCCCGCCAGGTCGAGCGCACCGACAGGACTCGCACCGGCTGGATAACTGCCCACGGAGGTGGTGTCGCCGACATTGTTGTTGTAGTTGCTGAGCTGGTCGGTGGGTGGTTGGTCCCCCCACGGGAACAGGCGGTCGTCATCACCGCGACAGGCGTGCTCCCATTCGGCTTCACTGGGCAACCGACCCCCCGCCCACGCCGCATAAGCGTTGGCTTGCGTCCAGGTCACATCGGTCACCGGATGCTGGGCATACTGAGTCTGTTGCCAACGTTGGTTGGTGGGCGGTGTACACGCTTTGGCGGCCACACACAGAGCATATTCGGCATTCGTGACCTCGGTGCGTTGCAACCAGAAGCCTTCGGTCGTCACCTTGTGCGCTGGTTGTTCCAACGGTGAGACCGCCTTCGCTCCATCCGCCCCCATTGTGAATACACCCCCGGTCACATACACATACACTGCGCTATCCACTGGGTTCGTCCATAAAGCGCCCGCGGTCAGCTCGGCTGTCTGGGTAATCATGGCAGGCGGCGGCAGCAACTTGAGCGGCGGTGTGACGGTGGGTACAGATGTTGCGATCAGCGTTGGAACGGGTGCTGGTGTAGCTGTTGGCGTTAAGACAATGGCGTTGGTCACGCTTTCAGTAGCCGTCACCGTCAGGCGCGTGCTTGTCGGCAGCAGCGTTGTCGTCAGCACCGCAGTCGGCGCGCCGGGCTTGGTTGGCAGCGGCGTGGCAGCATTTGTCTCCGTACCTTGCTGTGCGTAGAAACGAAATTCTACCATTTGTAAACTCGCCGCCGAGGCGCTGGCAATATCGGCTTGGGTTTGCTCTAGCATTGGTTTCAGTTGATCGACAAGCGTCTGTGCTTCGGTCACCGTATCGGCCGCAAAAATTTGCAGAGTTTTTTCACTGGCTTGCGCCACTAGCTTCTGGCCATCTTCGAGCGCAGTGTGCGCCCGTTGCGCCTGATCACGAGCCGCTTTGTCGCTGGCGGCGTTCAGCGCCTTGGCGGCCGCAGCCGTTTGGTCCGTGGCGTCTGCAACATAGACGCGGATGCCAAAGCCGTCGCCGGGGTTTTGGATTTGCCCATCACGGTTCAGATCACTATACAGAATGCCGTCTTTGCCATCAAGCATATTGACAATGTGTTCGGCATGGCGTTGTGCTTCAGCAAAGTTGTTTTTAGCCAACGCATCGCTTAGAAAACCACTATGCTGAACCGCGATCTTAATTTGTTCGGCGGCGCCGGATAAGAAGCCTTTGTTGTTGAGCTTACTGGCAAAAAATAATTGGCGCACCGGGGTTAGTAGCGAAGCGGGCAGCGTTGCGGATAAGACAATTTGTGACGAGATCGTGATGCGCTTGGCTTTGTCTAGTTCTACGCTGACCAAGAGTGTGTCATAGGTGTTAAGCAAGGGTTGATTGGTGTGACCGTTGGCACTAACGCGTTGGTTGACCACCTTGAAGGTGCCTAGATCCAACAAAGGGGCGCCGTTGCCCGCGCGTAGCCATAATTCATAATGACTGCCCGCGGGCGGGGGAATCATCGGATCAATTTGGATGACAAAACTGCCCGTGCGGGCGGCTTGATTGTCGGAAAAGCGGAATTGACCGAGCAAAGGTTGATCGACCGCAGCTGGCGTTTGGGCTTGAACGGCCTGACTGGTTGGCAGGCTACCACCTAACCAGCCAATCAGCAGCAGCGCTACGATTGGCAAAAGGTGTGGATATTTTGTCGCTGACATAGCTTTCCCCGCAGATTACTCAATATCATTCAGGTAAGCAAGCGGCTTGTTCCTCACGCTAGAGCGTGGGAACGTATCCCGACGCTCCGCGTCAAGTAGGGACGCAGAGCGTCGGAACGAGCAAATCGATAATTCTCTTTTTTATGCTTACCTTCATCACATTGACTGATGCCCTATCACTTCTTCACCGTCACCGTAATCGTATCACGATACTGGATGCCGTCGAGGGCGACGTGCGCGCCGTTGGCAAACTGTAAATGCAAGATGTGCACACCAGGCCCCAACGCAAGTGTCGTCGTCAGTTGACCTTTACCAAAATGAAGATGGTGCGCGTCGTTGATCATCACATTCCCTGGCGCTACAAAATCGGTATCGACCAGAATGTGCATATGCCCGGCGTTGGGATGAATCTCACCGGCTGGCTCCACGGTCAAATTGGTGGCCGCCATCTTAACGTCAAACGTAGGCGATACAATCGCGCCATTGAGTGGTTCGACAAAATGGACGGCGGCCTGGGTGCTCGTTGGGGCCACTGTCACCGTCATGGTGTCGCGATATTGGGGGCCATCGAGCGCAATGTGGGCGCCATTGGCGAATTGCAAACGCAATACATGGATACCATGCGTCAACGTGATCGGCGTGGTCAATTGGCCTTTGCCAAAGTGGAGATGTTGGGCGTCGTTGATGATCACATCGCCGGCTGGCACAAAGTCGGTATCAACCAGAATGTGCATATGGCCCGCCCCGCTATGAATTTCACCCGACTTCTCGACGATTAGGCCGGTGGCCGCCATCTTGACCATAAAATTGGATGGCATGGTGGCGCCGGTGTGCGGTTCGACAAAATGGACGGCGGCTTGTGTGTTTGTCGTTGCGGCGGTGACTGTAATGGTGTCGCGATATTGGGGGCCATCCAGTGCAATGTGCGCGCCGTTGGCGAATTGCAAGCGCAGTACATGAATGCCCAGCGTCAACGTGATCGGCGCGGTCAATTGGCCTTTGCCAAAGTGGAGATGTTGAGCGTCGTTGATGATCACATCGCCGGCCGGCACAAAGTCGGTGTCGAGCAGGATATGCATGTGGCCCGCCCCGCTGTGAATGTCGCCCGACTTCTCAACGATTAAGCCGGTGGCGCTCATGGCTGCCGTCAACGTGAGTGGGACTATTGCCCCGTTGCTTGGTTGCCTAAAGAAAACGCGCGGTGCGTTGCTGGTCGCAGGCTTTGTTGCCACTGGCGCAGGCGTTGGCTTTTCAGCCGTGGCCGCTGCTGTCTGTTGCGTCACAGTCGGTTTAGGGATCCACAATTTTTGGCCAATCTTTAACAGGGCAGGATTTGTGATCGATGTAAAGCTCTTATCTTGGGCAGCCCTGGCATTGGTCGCTTCGACAATCGTCTGCCACTTTGTCGGCTCGCCATAGAATTGCCCACTAATCTGATAAAGCGAGTCGCCCGCTTTGACGATATAAGTTTGACCATCCGCCTGGGCAACAGGGGCCGCCTTGCTAACCCTAGCTTGAAAGACCACCAGCAAAGTCATCACGAGCAGCAAAGCCAAAACGAAGGTAAACAACGCGTGTAATCGTTTGCGAACCATCGGACTACCTCCTCCAAAATTGATCTACAGCGTGCTGATCGACAAAGCAAGCCATCGGCCACGAATACGGTCAACTGGATTGACTCAACGCCACTATAAACGAGTCAATTAGCATTTTTACCATTTTTCGCGAATTGT
This sequence comes from Caldilineales bacterium, assembly GCA_038225095.1. Taxonomy (GTDB): domain Bacteria; phylum Chloroflexota; class Anaerolineae; order Caldilineales; family Caldilineaceae; genus JAPLGZ01. The sequence goes on along the minus strand of JBBREZ010000302.1, from coordinate 4,988 downwards.
ACCCGGCGAGTGCTGGCCTTTCGCATAAAATGGTGCAATCGTTAAGCAATTAACCGGATGAAAGAACTAATCAACTCGTGTAGCGATGGGTTTAGGGCTTGATGGGATGTCTCGTCAAGATTATACTATAACATAGCTGACAAATAAAATGCCGTAAGGCAGGATGGGTGCATTTCAATTTGGGGGCGCAAATGGAATGTGGCCGCTGACAGGAGCAAGTCGCCGCCGCGACTGAACTGCCCAGTGCCTGAGGGCACTTGCGATTGTCAGGCGCGGCATTTATTCCTGCCCCCAAATTGAAATGCACCCAGGCAGGATGGCAAGCAAGGTCCGTTCGATATTTACGTTCAAATGGGTCAGATACTAGGAGCCAGGGCGTACAACCCGGAAGCCTACACCGGGTAAACGGCTATTGGGCACGGCCTTGCCACGGGCGGTTGTACGCACATCCACGCGTTTACTGTTGAAGGAACCACCGCGCACCACCCGGAAGATGCCGCTGTCTGGTCCCAATGGATTTTGGGGCGGCGCACTGGCATAATAAGTATCACCATACCAATCTGCCACCCATTCTTCTACATTGCCAGCCATATCCAATGTCCCATAGGGGCCAGCGCCTGCGGGATAGCTACCCACCGGCATCGTATCGCCTTTGACAAAATTGTAGTTAAGTAGTTGGTCGCTGATTGCTTGCTCACCCCATGGATAGATTCGCGCATCCGTGCTGCGCGCCGCTTTCTCCCATTCGGCTTCGGTTGGCAAGCGGCCACCGGCCCAAGCTGCGTATTGATTGGCCTGGTTCCAATTTACCTGCATCACTGGATAATTCGCATAACCGGCATCATTCCACCGTGGATTGGTCGGTGGCGTGCAAGCGGCTGCCGTGACACAGCGCCCATATTCAGCATTAGTCACTTCGGTTTGCATCATCCAAAAATCATCGAGATCCACCGTGTGCGTGGGCATTTCAGCCTGATTGTCCGTGCTGCCCATCGTGAATTTTCCGGCCGGCACGTAAACATAGATGGCGCTGTCGGTGGGATTAACCCTGGTGGCGCCGGCCGCGGGCGTACCGGGTGTTGGTGTCGCTGTCACTGGTGGCAGGGTTGGCGTGCTCGTCGGTGTGTTGGTAGGGCGCAGCGTTGCGGTGGCTGTCGCGGTTGGCGACGGGCTAGAGGTAGCAGTCGGTGTGTGGGTGGGTACAGGTGTATTGGTTGCGCTCGCTGTCGCCGTGTTTGTGGCGGTGGGCAATGGTGTTGGCGTCAATGTTGCCGACGGCGTCGTCGTGGCAGTGGGCGTCGGCATAACGGTCGCTGTCGGTATGGCCGTTGGTAGAGAGGTTGGCGTCGGTGTATGCGTGGCGGTGGCTGTAGGCGTTGCGGGCGCAGGTTGGGTGGCCGTCACAACGGCCGTTGCGGTGACGGCGCTGGCTGCCTGCAGCTTGGCCGCAGATGTTTCTGTTGCATCTGCTGGCTGCAAAGTGACCGTCAGAATAGCTGTTGCTAAGGTTGGCGTAAGCGTTCGTGGCATGACGAGCATCGCTGCCGGTGTGTTTGTAGTGGGTGACGTGGCTGAAATTGTCATCGTAACCGTTGCCTGGCTGGCGGCATTGAGCGCAATGGATGGTCCGGTAGGGCGTTCAGTTGGTGTGATCAGCGGCAGTGTGACAAGGTTAGGCGTGGCTGGCGCGAAACCCCAGCGTTGCAAAATGGTTGGCAGCACGCTGGCCGCAGTGAGGGCAAAGGCAAACAGCGCGATCAGTGCAATGATGCCGATCCAAACCCAGGTGCGTGGCCGCTGTGTTTGGCGATTGGCGCGCTGTATGGTAAAGGGACTGGCCGGTGGGGACGTGCGCCTGTCTGTGCCAAAATTGAGCAATTGCCGGCCATCCAAAGCCGCGCGCATTTCCTGAATACTAGAGAAGCGGTCGGCGGCCTGGACTTGCATCGCGCGTAAAATGACGCGTTCGGTATTGCGACTCACCTGCGAATTTAATTTGCGAGGCACAGGCAACACTTTGCCACCAGCAATCGCGGGCGAGTCGGGTGGCCTGGTATTGGTCAATAAGGTATAGAGCGTCGCACCGAGCGCATAGACATCCGAACGAACATCGGTGCCGCCGGTATATTGCTCGACGGGCGAATAGCCAGGCGTTACCGCGCGTGCGCCAATCTGCGTACCAACGCTGGTCTGATATTTAGCTACCCCAAAATCAACCAGTACAATGCGGCCATCTTGGGTGCGTTTGACGTTGCTCGGCTTGATATCGCGATGGATAATCGGACGTGGCTGGCCGGTTTCACTGTCGATCCAGCTATGCATGTAAGTCAGGGCGTCCATCACTTGCCCGATCCAGGCCAGCACCTCGACTTCTGGCAAAGGCGCTTGCCGTTTGTGCAAGGTTGCCTTGAGATCATCGCCGCTAATATAATCCATCACCAGATACTGGCGACCAGACGGCTCGATAAAATGATCGGTCACCCGCGGTAAGTTGGGATGGGTCAGCCGCGCTAACAACACGGCTTCCTGCAAGAATTGCGCCTGCGCTCCCGCCAGGGTGTCACTATTTTCTTTGATGGCGACGAGCCGCTCGGATAAATTTCGATCCGTTGCCAGGTAGACCGTGCCCATGCCCCCTTGATTGAGGTGCGCTTTGATCCGATAGCGTCCCTGTTGTAGATCCTGGCCGATTTCTAACATATTGGGCATCGATCCGTGGTGTTTTGGCGATAAAAGGGCAACATCGCGCGTCCGATCCTACCCGTGCTGCTGAACAAGTATACACAATATCGCGGTCAATATCAACGGTCTAAAGTAAGTGTTTCAACGGGACAGCTGAGGATAAGCGCGTATGGAGCGCTCAATTTTAACCGCAAAGAACGCGGAGAAAATCTTCTTTGCGTCCTCTGCGCTCTCTGCGGTTAAAAGTCTTCACTTTTGCTGGTTTATCCTGTATTCTCCTCGCTCAACCTAGCCTGCTTGTCCGGCTCGCCAGACCAAAGTTGGCGCATTTCCTCACAATGACTCAACAACTCAGCCAGCGTGCCTTCCGCTTCAATTTTGCCATCTTTCAAAACAATAATGTGGTCTGCCCGCCGCAACGCCGTGCGCCGGTGTGATACGACCAGGCAAGTGGGCAGCGTGGCGCGCTCAAACAGGCGTTCCCACAGCAAACGCTCTGTCTCTACGTCGAGGGCGCTGGAGAGATCGTCAAAGACCAACAGGTCTGGTTCGCGCACAAACATGCGCGCCGCAGCCGCGCGCTGCAGCTGGCCGCCCGACAGCTTGACCCCGCGTGGTCCCACGCGCGTATCCAGACCTTGTTCCAAGGCAGCAATGTCCTGTTCCATCACCGCCGCCCGCAGCGCGGCGGGTAGATCGACCTTGTCCTCCGGCAGCCCCATCAAAATATTATCAAGCAAACGTTCACTGAACAGGCGCGGCGTCTGCGCAGTGTAGGCACAGCGGGGCGGCACAAAGCAACTCGCCGGATCATCGACCAATTGATCATTCCAATAAATTTCACCTGCGGTCTTGGGCAAGAGGCCCAATAGGGTGCGCAACAAGGTGGTCTTGCCTGACCCAATACGCCCGGTTACGACCGTGATCGTTCCCCGTTTTAGCGTCAAATTTACGTGCGCAATGCCGCGTTCACTGCCTGGATAGTGATAACATAGATCGCGGGCCTGCAAGCTTGCCAGGTGATGCTGAATTGTTTTCGCAATATAGGGCAGCTCAGGCGGCTGGGTGCGCCACAAATAGAGCGGTGCATGTTGCACCAGCGTCTGGGGCGGTGCACCGGGCAGCAGATCGAGCAAACGTTGCAGGGAAATGCCGGTTTGACGATAGCGCGTCAAATAGTTGCCAAACATGCTGGTGACCACCGCTAGCCAGCTCAGATACGAAACAAACAGGGAAAAGTCGCCCACGGTAAAGGCGGTAGGGCTACCAATTTTGGTTTGCATCATGTGCGCGACGACTAAGAGTAAAACGCCGGTGCTGATGTTGGCCGCATTCATTGAGAACGATTCAAGCAATTTGCTAAATAATAGATCGCGCAGTGTCGCCAAGCGCCGCGCCTCATTCAAGGTTTTGAAGTAAGCGACTACGTGGCGTTCAGTTCCGGCCGTCTTGATCACCTGAACTGCGCCAAAAATCTCACCTAGCAGATCGGTCACCGCCCCAATCGCCTCCTGATTGGCTTTACGATAGCGCCGGATGCGTTGCGCGGCGAGGTTAACCAAGAGGAAGGTAAGCATTAAAGGCACAAAAACAGCCAGCGTGATCCAGAAGTTGATGCGCGCCAACGTGCCCAGCCCTAAGATCAGCACCAATGCCTGCCCCACGGGGTCGAGCGTCCAGCTCAGAAAGTTCGGCATCGCCTCGACATCCTCGCGAAAGCGCGTGATCGCTTCGCCCGGCGACGCGGGCAACGCACGTGCGCCTGGATACTCCAAGATCCGCGCCAGAAGATTGTGCCGCAATAAAGTATTGATCACGACATGTAACGTCTGTTCGGTCGAGATGATCCCCAGCATAACCACCTGGCGGGCCAAGGCGATGCCAATCAGCAGCGCCAACAGCGTCCACGAATTCCAAGCAACCGGCGCTTCACCGCTTAACCGGTCAAGAATCTGACGTACGATCAGCCCTGGCAGCAGCGGAAAGAGATAACTGACAATGCTGGCCAGCAAGCCACTAGCCAGGTAGAGCCACAGCTTGTAACGGGCCAGATGCAGCATATAGCGCCAGGTGGATGGGGTTGATTGGGGTGTTGTCACGAGCTTCTCCTACACATTACTTATTAGTACGACAACGTTAAATTAGCTACCAGTAGTACAATACCCTCGCCAAAACCTTACGAACAGTCAAAAACACGAATTCGATAAATATTCTGACCCACATTGCCAAGAAATTTGGCCTAAAATAGGGCAAAAATTATTAAAACAGACCATATTTGGCCGTTGTTACTCCACAAAAATTATTGG
>JBBREZ010000301.1:0-8612 GCA_038225095.1 Caldilineales bacterium | reverse complement strand
TCCTCTTGCTGGCAATCCTCGATTTATTTGCAGAAGGTAACATACAGACAAATTTAATTGAGCTATCTGAAGACATCGGAGAACTGTTCTCGATATATTGGTCTAAGATAACACCGCAAGATCGGCTTTATGGGAATATTGCCATGCCATTTTTTCACTTACGGAGTGAAGGATTTTGGTATCTTATTCCACGACCTGGTAAGGAACTGTTTTTAGAATCTGTTGCGCGCATCCACTCTGTGACGGTCCTTAATGAGACTATTTTCGGGGCAAAGTTGGATGATGAATTGTTTGCTCTTATATGTACTGAAGATGCACGCAATGTACTTCGTCGTGTGTTGGTAGAAACATATTTCGCAAATGAACTACATGATAAGTTGTTGGCTCAAGCAGTGATTAACGTGGATTCCTACAGATATAGTGAAAATTTGCTCATTGAGGCAAAGAGCAAACATATAAAAGAATCGCCTCTTGATTTTAGTATTGTTGCCAGTCAGGAAGTGCGTGACCAAGGTTTTCGGCGAGCTATTGTGAAAACTTATAATCACAGATGTGCTTTATGTGGTGTACGTATAGTAACAGCAGATGGACATACAGCTATCGCTGCGTCACATATTATCCCCTGGAGCAAAAGTAAGAACGATGATCCGAGAAATGGTTTAGCTCTCTGTCCATTATGTCATTGGACGTTTGATGAAGGTTTAGTAGGAATCACTGACAGTTACTTGATCCGGTTGTCGCCTCAATTGTCTGCCAATGAGAATATACCAGGACATTTATTGACTATCGCAGATAGGAAGCTTATCGGGCCATCGGATGAAATCTTATGGCCATATCTTGAGTCTGTGCAATGGCATAGAGAAAAGGTTTTCCGTGTACGCTAAGTCAACATAGAACTAGCTAACAGGGGATTGGAATAGTAATGGTTGTCTGACTATATCCCCTAGCGCAGTAACTGTCAGGGCATCAATCATCACATCACCAGTGATTTCAGTTCCATTCCATTTTCTCGGCCATGCATTGTCTGTCCATAATTGGCGTATCCTTAATTCTTCATCGGAATTGATTAAATCTACTCCGGCCCGTCGTTGAATCTCCAATACGCATGCCAGACCATAGGCTCGTGCTTTCATTGTAAGCGGCCCAAGTCGTTGTACATTCGTACTAACTTTTCCATCTTTTCGCACTTCTGGGTCAGATTTACGTAAGCGGTTTCTGGCTAATTTCAATTCGTGATAAAGCGGCTTCAATTCAAGTAATGGAGTTAGATGTTGCCATTGGGAACGTTTTATCAGGCGTTCTAGCGCCGTGTCATGGCTAGTGAGCGGGCACCCCATACATCCTGTCCGTACATCTTCTTCACCGTAAATGTCAGCAATAGCCAACACATCGTAACCGTGTCTTTCATCGAAATAGAGCCAGTCATATATGTGACAGAGTCGCCAGTGCAAGAGTGGTGCCAGTGTATCGGTAACCGACTTGGGTGCTTGTGTCTGCATCCAACCCTGTCCACACTCGCCCGAATCTTTTGAACATGAAATGGCTATACGAGTGTCACGCTCTGCACTTTCGCCTAGCCGTACACCGGTTATGGTCAAAATCTTCTCTTTCCCAAAACCTGTGTATTGGAATTTCTGATAACGTCTACTCCATATCATTTCGCCATAACTAGCATCACAAGCAATCTGATACATCTCTGCCGCCATCGGCTCTATTTTCAGTTGTGGTGTGCACCAACGAAATGAATTTGATGAAGGCGGCACGCCATAACCGAGCATATAGACAAAAAAACGATCATCTAGTTTGGGCATAACAACTTTGGCGTCAATTCCTTCGCTGCATAATTCTGATAACAATCGTACTGCGGTCTGTTGGAGTGGAACTAGTTCTAGGCGCGTATCCGCATAGAGTACATGTAAAGATTCTGGAACTGGTACAAGTTTGTTTTTGATTGCCCAAGCCACGAAGGTTACCGTAGCAGATGAGTCTTTGCCACCACTATATGCTACACACCAGTGGCGGTATCGATGCCCATAAGCGGCTAGACTCGCTAGACTCATTTCTATCGAATCATCAAGTGTAGTGCGCATGTTATCAAAGAAACTCTGTTGATTTTTCATGATATTACTCATTAGAGAGAGTCGGTTATTCTATTTTCATGGTGACAGATAAGAACATGGGTATCTTGTATTATCGAATCTAACTACCCGACACTTTTGGCAGGACCATTAAAATGGTCGGCTGACAGGCTCAGGAAGTGCCCTCAGGCACTAAAATCCTAGTCGCTGAGGCGACTTCCTGCGCTGTCAGCCGCGGGTTTCAACCCTGCTGCTCTGAAAAGTGTCGGGTATCTTGTATTATCGAGTCAGTTATTTTTGCTCACTATGCCTACTAACTATGAGCGCGAGCTGACTAAGCTAAATGGATAACCCATAACTCTTGCTGAAATTGTTAGGAACGAGTAAGATAGATAGCCTACGTATTGGCTATAATAACGTAGGTATCCTCGCGCACTGAAATCTTAATGCTCAGGTCAGGAGCGTGTTTTTCTGTTTGTTTTTTCGACAGACAGTGAGTTGGTATGGGGCAGCAGGTTATCAGATTGGGCACTGAGCTTGCTGACGGTAAGAGTAAGGGAATCTATTATGGTTTGTTGTTGGATAAGATTTTGTAATACATGACCCATTGCCATTTCGACGGGGATTTGTTCCAACTTCCATTGATTTAGTATTTCTTGTGGTGTAATGGTGCTCATCAGCTTTCCTTTCAGTAAACATGTAAAGATGATAGGTAAGTGCGATTCATGTACGTTAAAAACGTACATGAATCGTAACATAGTGTGGTTTTACTGTCAAATTTGTTCGTTTAAATCGAACAAATTGATATCTGTCCAAATTGTAGGGTTTGCTGCATGAAACGATTTGGCGAGAAATTGCGGCAGTTACGCCAGACGCGCGACCTAACAACACGTCAATTGGCTAGTATCTTAGAGATGAAATCTCATAGCCATATCGCTGATATGGAGAGTGGACGAAGCTATCCTTCAGTGGAATTATTAGTTAAGCTAGCTGATTTTTTCCGGGTTACAACAGATCAATTGCTTCGTGATGAACTAGAGATCGATTAGAGAATGATTTTTAAATATTAGTAAGCAAAGAGTTGATTTTCGCCAGCCGAAAGTTGTTTCCGGCTGAACGTTTTGCCGAATCGAAAAAGTGAGGTTTGAAAGGTCTGCGGATCGAGCTGCACGCGTTCTAAAAAATTCTTTTTGCGACAAATCTGATTAAAACGGTTGACCAACAACGTTTCTAAGTGGGTGATTTTGCGCGCTGTCACGCGTGCCTGGTAGGCTTCAAGCACCTTTTGTGCCCTGGATGCTAGGAAAATACGGCTCGTTTCTTTTTCGTGCTCATCGATTTGCTCGCGAATGCGCTGCCGTTGCAGGGTTACTTGGTCTTTGCGAGCAGCCAATCGTTGCTGTTCATCACGCAGCCGTTTATGCTCATGTTCCAACCCGCCCAATTGATGATGTAATTGGTGCAGTTGAGTAAGCAACGGCTGGATACTTTCGACCGTTGGCGTGCGTGCCAACGTGGCTTTGACCTGTGTTAGCTGAGTTTCGCGCTCGTTGAGTAAGCTGATCACTTCAGTGAAGTGTTGCGGTGTTTCATCCATCGCCTGGTCGATCCAACTTTGCAGCATACTGCGCTCCTTGTCGGAAACGTGCAAGAGCAAAGGTTCGGCTGGTGTAGCTGTTGACGCCGTGGATGTGTGCAATTCGGCCGTAATCTGTGTCAGGAGCGTTGCTTGAAATTGGGCATCAACTTTTTCCTCAAAAGCAGACCAGAATTCGGGGCTACTCAAGCGCATCGTTAGCTTATCCAGTCGCCGTTTCAGGGCTTGCTGTGATACTTGTTCCTGAATAATTTCATGCTCATGCTCCAACCGATCTGAGACTGATTGGAGCATTTTAGGGGCGATGGCAAAGGGTAGTAGGCCGCTACAAAGCTCGCTCACTTGCCGCCGCAGGGCTTCGATCTCGGCTTCCAATGACTGACGTTGGGCCAGACGTTCTTCGCGTTCACTGGCAAACTTACCGCCTTCGGCAGAAATCTGCCTTTCCTGGGCCGCAATCAAGGCTTGACGCTCAGCAATTTTAGCTTCTAATTCACGCTGCGATTGGCTGATGTCAGTCAATTGCCCTTCCAGCGTCTCGGTTTCAATAACAAGCGTTTGCAATTCTTCTTGTAGATGCAGAACCTGGCTATGCGTCCGCTGGCGTGCAATATACAAATCTAAATCTTTACCTAGTTGTTCTACTGTATCCAAACCGAGTAAATTCCTGACGGTTTCGGCCAACAATAGATGACTGTGATCGCTATCTTCGGCAAGGGTCTGAATTTTTTCCCCATCGAAGAAAAAGAGGTTTAAGATCCCTGGTGGCACCAACTCGCGTAGCCATGTTTCACTCTGTTCAATACCACCGTCGGATAATGGCTCATCGTTGCCCCAGATCGATAATTGCTTGACAACCCGGTTGCCTTGCCTGCTCCATGCACGGACAACTCGGTATGTCACCTTCTTACCCAAATTGACATAATCGAATTGCACTTCGACACTGGCTTCGGTCGGCTGATCGCCGCCGTCTGGATAACGATGAATTTGCCGGAGCAGAAAGTCATCAAACTCCTGCTGCGCCACCCGTTGGTCAAGCGCTAAGGCGCCATGTAAGCACAAGCGTATGGCAGTGACCAGCGTACTCTTGCCAACGCCGTTTTTGCCACGCACGAAAATAATTGGGCGGTTAAATTGGGCCGTTGGCAACGGCAGCAGGTCAAATTCTTGCGCACCGTTATAAATGCCAAAATTTGTGAGCTTAACTTTACGTAGAATCATTCGATTTCGCCTGCATCGTCTGGATTGTACAGCTCACGGCGCTCCTGCATCACCATCTGAATCTGCTCACGCGTGCGCCAATCCTCATCAAAAATCTTCTCAATGCGCTTGTGAATCGACGTACGCCGGCGCATACCTTGATTCTGCCATTCAGCATCCAACAACTTCTGGAGGAGTTGCGGCGGCACATCGAACTCTGCGCCTAATTCACGTATGAGTTCAGCTTCGACTTGGCCCGGCGTATACGCGTCATTCTGCTCCCATTCGAGCGTGCGCCCGGTCATCTCCGTGTAGATAGCTGGCAGTGAATCTTCCCAGTCTTGCCGCTCCGTCAGCCACAGGCGGCGAATCGCCCGCAGTTCGTCGGTGCTGATTAACATAAATTCTGCATCATGGCTCTGTACTTCCCGTTGTGCCTTCAGCAACCGTCGTACCATTTCTTTCGAGAATTCCAGGGTATAGGTGCGGTAGCGAAGCCGGCCATCCTCAGTGATCTTGATCCGGCCATCCCGCCCTTTAAATTCCCGTTGCACAGGTTTGACGTCCGGGTTTTGGGTGCTGGCTAACCAATCACGATAGTCCAGCAAAGGAATCATCCAATCTTCGCCGCTATCAATCATTGCTTCCATCGATTTATCGCGCTGCACCACCGTGCAGACCCAACAACCAAAACGGCTTCCCCCACAGGATGGTGTTGTCGTATCCACGACCAGCGGGCATTCGCCATCTTGGGCCGAGCGATAAAGCGCCGACAGTTGGCGATTGTCACCGCCCCACGGTGATTTCACCTGAATCAGATAGGTCCAAATATCATCCGTCGTGAAATTCTCAATCGGCATATAAACCCACGCACCGGGTAGTTGCCCATGCCGCGCCAGTTTTTGGCCGGTGATGCGATGCATATTGATCACCTGGTCGCGTGTGGCGCTTTCTCCGCGCCGGCTGCCTAAGATGAGAATCACTTCGCCGTGTTCAGCGACTTTGCTGAGGATGAAACGATTCGACGGGTTGATCTTGAGTCTTTCGGTACACCAGCGAAAACCACTGTTTGGCGCCGGGTAACCGCGCCCTAATAGATTCACCCAGAAGGTATCGTCTAGGATTGGCGATAACTTCTGCGCCGTGAAGGGCATATTGCGTTTTTGCGCTTCCTGGTTGATGAGCCGTAAAGTGTCATTCGTATGATCAACGATCATCGGCGTTTCCACCAGCGTATCGGTCGAAATCACATAGATCGGTTTGCTCCTTTGCGCCACTGGCAATTGCTCCAAAGCCAGCCAAATCAACTGCAAGGCCGTGGTTGAATCCTTGCCACCGCTATAGCCAATCACCCACGGATAGTCATCGCGCAGGTATGTTTGGCGAATTTCTTCGTAAATCTCGTTGAGGCTTCCAAGGATCGATGGAATCGAATCTACTAATCCATTGCTGATAGCCATAATCATTTTCCATTGCGGAATAGGGTTGCTGATCCGAACTGGATCATTGATAGTTACGAAATGCGAACGGATGTATTATATATGCTATCTTCCCTATGTTAGAATTTCTTTACGTCAAATAACTGATGAAGTTATCCGTCCCATATTGATCGATAAGGCGTATGTATAGAAAACAGCGGCGACGTACTATACCTTGGTTACCATTACTGGCGCTGCCGCTTTTACTGTTTCTGGTGTTGCCGTTGTTGGCGTTGCTATTGCGCGTCGAACCGGCAGCCCTGCTGGCCAACCTTGCCAATGTCCAGGTGGTGCAAGCCCTTAACTTGAGCCTGCTTACCACGGCGATCAGCACGGTGGCAACCTTGTGTTTCGGCACACCACTGGCTTACTGGTTGGCGCGACGCCATTTTCGCGGGCGCGCAGCGATCGACACACTGTTAGATTTGCCAATGGTGCTGCCGCCGTCGGTGGCTGGGATTGCGTTGCTGGTCGCTTTCGGTCGGCGCGGGCTATTCGGCGCGTATCTCAGCACGCTTGGGATCAATATTGCCTTTACGACGACGGCGGTGATTTTAGCGCAAATGTTTGTCGCCGCGCCTTTCTACGTCAAGGCTGCGATTGCCGGTTTTGGCAGCGTGGACCGTGACTTAGAACAGGCGGCTGCGCTGGACGGCGCTAATGGCTGGGGTATCTTTCGCTATGTCACGATGCCGCTGGCCTGGCCGGTGCTCTTTGGCGGCATCGTCATGACTTGGGCGCGCGCGTTGGGTGAATTTGGAGCGACGATTATTTTCGCGGGCAATTTCCCTGGCCGTACGCAGACAATGCCGCTGGCCATCTACATTGGTTTCGAGGTTGAACTGAACATCGCCCTCACGCTTTCGGTCATTTTGTTGGTGATTTCATTTTCAGTCTTGTTGATCGTCAAAGGATTGCTGCGCCAACGGATCGGCGCGATGTAAAACGCAATTCGGTCATCGCCGTAGCATTGATGTGTAATCACGTTTTAGATTAGACTTGGCCTGTTATAAAATAGAGTAAGCCTGGACCAATCCCGGTCTAGGGTTACTGTGACGATTTATACTCGCTTTAGGAGACCAAATGACTAACCTTTCTAATCCGCCTATTTTCGACGGTCACAACGACACGTTGCTAAGCCTCTACTACCCGCGGCCCGGCCAGGAACGTACTTTTTTTGAACAAAGTGAGCATGGTCATATTGATTTGCCGCGCGCGCGCGCGGGCAACTTTGGCGGTGGTTTTTTTGCCATTTATGTGCCCTCGCCCAAGCAGAACGTCAATAAAGATAGCGCCATTGTCGGCGCTAGCGACAAGAGCAAAGCTTATCAAACGCCCTTGCCCGCGCCGTTGGAGCAACCCTATGCCTTGAACTTTGCCATGGGCATGGCGGCCACGCTTTTTCAGGTGGAAGCCGAAGCCAAAGGCCAATTCAAAGTGGTGCGCACGGCGGATGAACTAGTAAGCTGTCTGGAAAAAGGCGTGATCGCCGCGATTTTTCACTTGGAAGGCGTAGACCCAATCGACACCGATTTGAACGCTCTACATGTCTTGTATCAGGCCGGGCTACGTTCGGTGGGCATTGTGTGGAGCCGGCCCAACGCGTTCGGCTATGGTGTGCCGTTTAATTTTCCGGATACGCCAGACATTGGCCCCGGCTTGACGGATGCAGGGCATGCCTTAGTTAAAGCGTGTAATCAATTGGGCGTTATGATCGATTTATCACACTTGAATGAGCGCGGCTTTTGGGACGTGGCCGAACTGAGTGATGCGCCGTTGGTCGCAACTCACTCGGGTGCGCATGCGCTTTGTGCAACACCGCGCAATCTAACCGACAAGCAGTTGGATGCGATCAAAGAAACCGGCGGGATGGCGGGGGTCAATTTCCATATTGGTTTCTTGCGCGCCGATGGCCGGTCCGATGTGGAAACCTCGCTGACCGAGATTGTGCGCCACGCCGCCTACATGGCCGACCGCATCGGCATTGATCACGTCGGGCTAGGCTCGGACTTTGACGGCGCCACCATGCCCCACGATCTGCACGATGTGGCCGGCTTGCCCAAGCTGGTGGCGGCTTTGCGTGCGCACGGCTTTGACGAAGCTTCGCTCAAAAAGATCGCCTACGAAAATTGGGTGCGCGTGTTGCGCAAAACGTGGAAATAATTTGATTGACGATTTTGGATTGACGATTTACGAAGTAGTTCTGTTTATGAAGTAGCCTCATCAATCTAAAATTAGACATTATTTGGAATAAATAGC
>JBBREZ010000300.1:0-8698 GCA_038225095.1 Caldilineales bacterium | reverse complement strand
TACCTATATTTATAACGGAGCCAGCCAGATCTTAGATCACATCTTAATCACGCCGAATATGTTGCCTGCCCTGGCCAGCGTCGATCCGATTCATACGGATGCCAACTTTCCCGTGCCGGCGACCGTGAACGCGGCCAACGTCGAGCGCGCAAGCGATCATGATCCGGTGCAAATCCGTTTGCGGCCGACCGGGGCGGGCATGGTGGGTGGCAATTTACGGTATGCCGATACGACGGCGCAGTTGTTGGACAGCGCACAGAAAGTGGTGGCCGAGGCCCATACTGATGCATTAGGTGATTTTCGTCTGTGGAATCTAACGCCCGGTGCCTACAAACTGCGCCTGTTGACCCCCGCCTATCTGTTACCAGCCCAGCCGGAGATGGACCTTGCGGTGAAGTCTGGCTATAATTCAGTGGATGACCAAGCAATGCACCATCGCACCGTTGATATCATTGCCGCTACCGCATTGCTTGGCGCTCAACTGTCCAATCAACTGAAGCAATAAGCAACAGCTTTGTAATCAATAAATTTTTCACATTTTCATCGTTGTCTGAAGTACACAAAATCAATAACGCAGTATGACGCTTGCCGAGGAAGTTCGCCTGATATTGGAATGGCATTACAAGGATGACATTGTCACTTGATAAACCCACTAGGGCAGGGAAGGGGGCTACCTAAGGCTCAATGTTCCTTTACCTCTAGACGAACAGAGCGTTGGCCGGTTTTCCTTCTGTTGTTGATTCGCCAACAGACTTCAGTGACAAAGCCTGCTTACTTCGCTAGATACGGTTTTCATTTAAGGTGTAGCGGCTGCAATTTTCGATGAATCCGCAGACTACGGCTATAATACGGCTTCGGGTCATATCATAAGTAAGAATATAGGGTATATTGCGAATAGTATTGCACTTATCACTCTTTAGGTGTCATTGGGCGTAGTACTGCCGTTATATGTATTCACAATTGCCCCTAAATAGCCATGCGGGGCAAGGGTACTTACAATTTAATTATTGTTCTACTCTATAGCCTGACCGAACAGCGGCTGAGAGCTGTCTCTATGCGGCGACGGTAAAAGACGGTTATGCTAACCGGGAAGACGAAGTGACAACGGTGCGTAGCTTTTGCCCCTATACTTCGGCGTATGGCTCGGGCTGGCAATTAAATTTATTAAATCTGTTTTTCTGAGAAAAGGTGGATGGGCGGTAAATGAATTTACAGTCTGTGAGGAAAGATAGGTTAAAACACGTTAATCCGTTGCGCGTTCCTTATGGGCACCCGTATTATGTTAGTCACTCCCGCTTTTCCTGTCATCCCGATATTGTTTGAAGGTTGGGTCGGTGATCAGTACGAAATTGTCGCTTCCATAAGCATTAACCACATAGGCATCTGCCTGGCTATCATTCAGCCAATGGCTACAATCACAGAGATAACGAAATTGATAGGCGTGGCCCAGATCCAGGTCAATCGTCAGGGTCCATTTATTATTGCCATCATGCTGGAGCGGATGTGAATGTCGATTCCAGTCATTGAAGTCGCCGACTAGATAGATGGTATTAGCCCAGATACCGTCCGGCAAAGTAAACGTCACACAAGCTATTTGTTTTTCAGCCCGTGTGACGAAGGTTTTGTCAATCATCAGTTACCTCTTTGTGGACTTCACCGCTGTTCATTCGTGATCCATTGTTAATTCGCTAGTTTTGTGTCAGTCACCAGGAAGAGCTGGCTGCCGTATGAGTTGACGTAATCGAGTAGATCACAGAATAAGCCTGATAGCTTGCCTGGACGTAACCTATTTCTTACATAAAGATTACGGGCATCGCTGCCTATTTCAGTGCTATCAACAAGGGTAGGGCAATACCGAGCATTAAAATCGTCAGTGACACCGCTGGCATAGCTTGCTCCCTCATCAGTAATTTCTCTCTGCGTTTGCTTTGCTCCTCACTGTGACGCAGACGAACGGCTGAATTGATGGCATAGCGGCGTGCCAGGAATTGATAGAAGATCGCTAAGCCAATGCCGTAGAGTAAATGGCCTATCAATGATGGATAAAGTGATGTTACGGCAACGAGTGACCAATCTACGGGTTGTTTGAGCAGCAACGCAAACAGGGTTACCGCACCTAGCACCCACCAGAACCAACCGTAGATCAAGCCCAACGTTATTTCAGCCGCATAACTGGAAACCTTGCGATAAAAAAGTAATCCGTAGGAGGTGCCGATGAGCACACTGATGACAAGATGAACGATAAAACCGGCAACGGGCGACGACATGCCAATCAAGCTCCCGACACGCGGCAAAGCGCCGTCGCCGACCATGACAATTGTAAAGAGTAAGCCACCGATGATACCCCCTGCCTCCCCCATCAAGATCGCGCGCAGCCAGCGTGAACCCACCCCTTCTACGGTCCGATTGAGCGGGTCCGAATCGACAAAGAGCACCCGCCATAGCTGGTTGACGACCCCATAAAACCAACCGACCAGCGCACCGTAGAGGATATGGCCAACGAATGAAGGAACAAAGTTTTGAATGGTCGCCAGCGTCCAATAAGGCTGTGCATCCCGACCAAGCAACCAGGGCAACAAGACCATTGGGCCGATGATCCACCAAAAGAGGCCATAGTTGATCCCGTAGATCAGGCCATTGCCTGGATCTTGGTCTTCATGGTCAAAGAGTAAACCAAAGCTACATCCAATCAGCAGACCAATGCCATAGTGGAGTAAGCGGCCTACGGTTAGTGAATCTGACCGGACAATGCCCGCGACCACAACATAGAAATCAGTGCCGACTACGCCCCAAACAAAGACCCAACTACCCAACAGCCCCCCCAGCCCGCCAACGATCAGCGCGCGCACCCAGGCGGGCACAATTGTATGTGCCATTGGCTGCTGCCGTCGGGGCTTTTCTAAAGTGTCGCTAATTGCTTGCCCGGTATTGCTTATTCGTTGTCCCATCGTGCCCAACCAACTCACCAGCCAATAATAACTATAGCCCAACACCGCACCATAGGCCGCGATTTGGCCTAACAATTGGGGGACCAGTTCGCGTACTGAATTCGTAGACCAGAGCAAACCCTGACCGCGCAACAAAGGGATAATCGTCAGCGACCCCACGAACCACCAGAGCAGCCCAAACGCTTCGCCCCAGATCAGGCCAGCGCCAGCCGTTCGTACTTTATCCCCGATCAGGCCGCCGAAGACGATGCCAAGTAAGGTGCTCATCACGAGATGTAACGCCCAATTGGGTTGCGGTGGCACCAACACCCCGTACATAATACCAGCGATCATGCCGGCTAACAGGCCACTGAATAGTCTGCTTTGTAGCGGACTGTTCGCCAGCAACGGCATCGACGTAGGCTGTTCACGCAAAGGAATTGCTTGATTTGTCATCATTCTCCTCATGAAACGGTCGGCACGTTTTTCGCGGCATGGTCTAACTTTTTATGGATTCGACTTCGGGCTGAATGGCTGGGGTAAGAACTTGGGTGGCTCCGGCATGGCTGAAATCAATCGTCTGGACAATATCAGGCGGAAAAAAGATGTCGAGCGCCCAATCTAGGCCCACGCGCACCTGACGCGCCAGCGTGGGTAGCTTAGCCAGATAAATCGAACGCCACATCACCCAGGCCAAAAAGCCAGAGAAGCGATAGCCGAAAATTTCAGCGACGGCCAGTTGATGACCTAATGCGGCCAGGCTGCCCACACTCGTATGCGCAAACTTTTCCAGTGATTTTCCCTGAAGCGTGGCCGCGACATTGTGGCCGACGACCTTACCTTCGCGCAACGCATGTTGGGCGGTGGGCGGCGCAAACTTGCCCGTTATACCATCGGGTACTTGCGCACAATCACCTACAGCCCACAGACCAGGTACATCGGACGCGGCCAGGTATGCATTCACCGCGATTTGGCCGCGCGCCGTCAAAGGCAGACCAAGCGTTGTCAGCACCGGGTTGGGCTGGTTGCCTGCTGTCCAGATAAATGTTTCAGTGGAAATCACTTCGTTGTCAAAGAACACTTTGCCCGGTTCCGCGCCGGTGCAGCGTCCGCCTAATTTGAATTCAACCCCACGTTGCGCCAATTTCTCCTGGGCGTATTTCCCCAGGCTTGCGCTGAGCTCCGGCAGGATCGTGTCACGCCCGTGAATCAGGATCGGGCAGATTTCCTCCGGGCTTACGTTGGGATAGAAAGGGGCAATCCCCCGCGCAAAATCATTCAGTCCACCAATTAACTCGACACCGGCAAAACCACCACCGGCCACGACAAAGGTGAGCAAGTGACGGCGTATGTCAGAGTCTGGTTCAAAATCGGCGCGTTCAAACATGTCAATGATCTGGTTGCGGATCAACTCAGCATCCTCTAATGATTTAAAGGTCAACGCGTGCTCAGCCACACCTTTGGTACCAAAGAAATGCGGCACACTGCCCACCGCTAAAATGAGCTGATCAAAGGGCAGTTGGCGTTGGGTTGAGCGATTATCTGGTATCAGATAGACCGTTCGGCTAGCCAGGTCTACACGCGCCACCGCGCCTTGTACCATCTGGACATTTTGAAAAAAACTGCGGAGCGGGGGGCTTATATTTTCTGCTCGCACCGCGCTAGCTGCCACTTCAGAAAGCATCGGCGTGTGCAGTAAAAAATTAGTGTTGCTCACCAGCCAGATGCCCACACTCGGATCATGCTGTAGTTCTTGTTCAAGGGTCTGCGCCGCGGTCACACCCGCATAGCCACCGCCAAGAATGACAATCCGTGTCGTGATCTCAGGCAGAATCGCGGGCAGGGCCATCAGTTGCCAGAGTTTGGCCAGCCAGGTATAGGCCAGACTATAGAGCAGGCCCGTCAAACCACCTAAAAACAGATAAGCCACCAGATGGGGGAAATAAGCGGTCACCGCGACAGCTTGCCACATGGGCCTCATCCCCATCAACACGGGATAGAGGTTAAGTGCCAAGACCACCCAGGCGGCAGTGCCCAAGATGCAGCCTTGCAGCAGATGTTCAATATACCAGGATCTTCGCTGAAAAAATTCCGCACAGATCAGGCCAAGCAACGCACTGGTGACCAATAAATGGGAAGCGCCGCCCAGATCCGCCACTGTGATCGTGTTACCACTGATCGCTGAACGTTTTACACTCTCGATCAACAGGACAGCGATGACGATACCGCTGGCAATGCCCAGGAAGAGACGTTTAATTCGATAAATCGTGTGCATAATTGAACCTTATTGAGCATCTATGCTTACTAAGCGGCTCACCTATTACATAACTTCCTCTGCTAGCCTACTCGTCGAGCCTTACACGAGAGTTTAGGGCGTAATTCTTACAGAGATATTATCTAGGTCTTATATCAGGATTACATGCAATCATTGGCAAGCAGAGCATGTGTTATAGATGTAGTTAAGCTTCCAAAGGCATCGAGAGTGCGTATAATATCGGCGGATCAAAGGCAGATGACGTAGAAGTTTAAATAGGGGTCAATGATTTACATTATCAACCTACGGGACAATTGCGAGTACCACTAACGGGAGGATTCCCGCAATCGCCTGTTACCCTGCTCTATACATATCTGAGCAGCAGTTGATGTCCATCTCAGCTCGGCTAAGATAAACTATAGAAATGCGCCTTTATCGGTGATAGCTGGGATCTCATCTATACATGCAAGGAATTCACCTAATACTGCTGGGTCGGATAATAACATAGATTAGGTGTGGGCGAAGGTAACGGTGGTTAGATAGTAAACGAACAGTTTGAGCATATCCTGATAATTTTGACCCGTTTTGTCTTTCCTGATATAGCCAGCCCACCGTAATGATAAGCAGCCCTTATATCTTGCTCGTTTCTCGCGTTTGTGAACACGGAAACCAGGCTGCCCCTGAGATCCAGATCTTGGCGCAACCTTTGGGGGAACTCAAGGCCATTCATTGCGGAGCTTATAGAGGTCTAATAAAATGAGATAGGGGCGCGGGAGAGGCGGATGTCCCTCTTGACCGCGCAGCACTTTGAGTGCCGCGATCCCGTCACTAACAGCGGTCACAGGGCTATCAAACTTCTGCCGCCGATACGCTAACGGATTTGACCTCAACCTCATCATCATCGGCTAACAAGGTATGAATCTGCGGAAACATCCACTCAGGTTTCCCCCATTCCGTATGATGTCAAAAATGTAGCAGCCATTGTCGGCTATACCGGGTAGTTACAGGTGCCAGAACAACGGTACAGCAATCATCAAAGCCACAAAGCAGACGATGGTTAAGATCCAGCCACTTTTGACGAAATCACTGAACTTATAATTGGCCGGGGCGATCATCAAAATATTGACCGGATGTGAAAGGGGGGTAAGGAAGGAGACTGATCCGGCAATGGCAGTGACGACCGCAATCGCTTGGGGATTGACCCCTAACCGAATCGCGGCCGCAATCGTAATCGGGCCAACGACTAAGGGTGAGATTTGACCACCCATCACCTGAGTCAGGATCGCGCTCAGAAGATAGGTTCCGGCTACCAACCCCATTGCACCAAACGGTGCGACTAAGCCCACCACGGCATCCCCTACCTGTTGCGCCAGTTGCGTCTGCACCATCGCCAGGCTCACAGCAATGGTGCCGGCAATCAGAAAGATCGCCCGCCACTTGACCGCCGCATAGGCTTCTTCCGGTTTGAGCAGGCCGGTGAGGAGCAAGAGGGTGGCCGCAGCCACCATGGCCAGTTCCACTGGCATCCCGATGAACATCGCTACGAGCGCACTTACGGCGATGCCTAAGGTTAACAACACTTTGGGCATGTCGAGACTATCACCACCTGTGGCCGTCTCAATCACCACAAAGTCATTTTGGCTTTTCAAGCTACCTGCGCGATCTTGGGGTCCAACTAACAGCAGAGTATCGCCAGGGCGCAGTTTAAAGGTCGCCAGATCGGTGCGGTGGCTTTGCTTGTCACGCCACAGCGCTACCGCCGTAAATCCATAACGGGCGCGAAAGGCCAAATCCCGGAGCGTTTTCCCTTCGATGTTGGAACGTGGCGGGACGATGATCTCAGCCAGGACCGTGTTGCGCTCATCAATGACGGCGCTTGATTCCAAGGCATGGACGAGCAGCCCTTCCTGACGCAACTGCAAGGCGCGCTCTTCGTTGCCAACGACCAGGAGAACATCCTGCGGTTGAATCTGGCATGAAGCGCCATAAATCGGGATCACGCGTCGTCCCCGTCGAATGCCCAGAATCGCTACGCCGAATAGTTCACCGATATGGGTTTCCTGCAAAGACTTGTGGGCCAGCGGTGAATCATTGCCCACTTCCGCCTCCCAGAGCCGCTCGGACAACTGATAGGTCTGCGTTAACTCGTCGTTGCTATGGGCCACTTGGACGGCGGTTGGCTCGCGGTTGGGCAAGATGTACTTGCCGAAGATCATCAGAAACGCGAGGCCGGCCAAGGCAACCAGCCCACCGGTTGGCGTGAAGTCGAGGACACCGAGCGGTTTCTGCGGTGGCGCAGCAAGGGGCAGCAGACTGCTAATAATAATGTTAGCCGTGGTGAGGTAGGTGGCGGCGCCACCCAGCATCGTGCCATAGGCAATGGGAATTAACAACTTACTCGGTTTCACCCCCGTGCGGCGACTTGCATCAAGGGCGCTGGGCAGCAGCAAAGCCCCAGCGGCCAGGGTGTTCATAAACATCGACAGCAGCGCGCCGGTAACGGCAAATAAGCCAATCAAGCGCCGCTCCGACCGACCACCAATCTTTAAGATATGGCTGGCAATCCCGCGCGTCACACCATACTTATCTAGACAATAGGTCAGGATAAAGAGTGAAAGTAGCGTGATCACCTCAGGCGTTCCAAAGCCCGTGAGCGCTTTGGCGGCTGCGTCCGGTGTGTGCGCAGGCCCGAGCACACCCATGCCAAAAAACTGAGCTAATCCCAACAATGAAGCCATTAGCAAGGCGGCGACATCTTCACGCAGGCGATTCATGAACACCAATGTCAGGGGAATCAGTAGGACGAGTAGAACAAAAATTTGTGGGAGCGTCATCAATTATTCCTTCAAAGACTGGGCCGTATCGTCATAACTCTAATTTACTGGATAGAAGCCAATTTGAGCATCAAAATGGCTAGCT
The DNA here is from genome assembly GCA_038225095.1 of Caldilineales bacterium. Taxonomy (GTDB): domain Bacteria; phylum Chloroflexota; class Anaerolineae; order Caldilineales; family Caldilineaceae; genus JAPLGZ01. The sequence continues at coordinate 598 of JBBREZ010000300.1, read as the reverse complement.
TTACGGACAGTTTTTCCTGGAGCATGCGCGTTTGCAGTCACGAGCTGTGTAGATAGCCCAATGATTCTTGCGGATTTTGCGTGCCGTTCCAGTGCGCGTGCCGCCAGAGCAGACCAATCAAGCCGATCACTATGCTGCCGAGGGCGATCCATTGGGCGGTCGCCAGTGAGCCGATGGTCCACGCATCTGGCCGAAACGCTTCGACCCAGAAGCGACCTAGCGGATAGGCGATCAAATATAGCAAAACGGTATCGCCGCGGCGTAGTCGATGCCCAAATTGCCAGATAATCCAGGCGAGCAGACCAAAGGTCAGTAAACTCCAACCAGCTTCATAAAAGAAGGTGGGATGGAAGCCGTGCGTGGCGTACCAAGTGAGGGACTGCGGCGTCAAATTGGCACTGCCACAGGCTTGAATCGTCACCGGTAGATTCGGTGGGCTTGCACACGAATAGCGCGGGTTGATGTGAAAGGCCCAGGGAACGCTGGTGGCCTGACCATACAATTCTTGATTTACAAAATTCCCCAAGCGGCCTAGGGCTTGTGCCAGCGGAATGTTCGGGGTCATAAAGTCAAGATATTTAAGCGGGTTTAGCTGATA
>JBBREZ010000299.1:0-8737 GCA_038225095.1 Caldilineales bacterium | reverse complement strand
AAGTACCAGTCGGCCAAAACCTCTAAAACCAATCTCAAGCGCCCGATCTACTTCAAGCCCCGTAATGCGATTGCTTTGCAAGGCGGGGATCGTGGGCGTGACTTTGGTTTTCGGGGTAACGGATTGAGCATATGGACGATTGACGGACGTATCAAACAGGTAGCCTTCCACGGTTCGCCCAAGCTGACTGAATATCTGACAGACTGGAACCTCAGTGACGCCAGAATGTTTATCAGCAAGGGTGAGGTATTCCTGTCGGTATCCTTTAATCAGGAAGTTGAACCTGTTATCAAGTTGAACAACGCGGTGATCGGCGTTGACCGTGGCATTAACTATTTGGCCGTCACCACGGACGGCCAAAGCGCGCAGTTCTTTGGCGGTGCGAAGGTTAGGCATATTCGCAACCGTTACTTGAAAAGTCGTGCATCTCTCCAACGGAAGAAGGCAACGAAGAACACGCGGTCGGTTAGGCGTGCGCTGAAACGCGCCCAATGGGCACCCGGCGGGAAAGAAGCAAGATTCATGCGCGATACAAACCACGTCATTAGCCGCGGCATTATTGACTTTGCCAAACAGACCGGCAATCCCACGATTGCACTTGAAGCACTTGACGGTATTCGAGACAACACAAAGAGGCGTCTGCGCAAAGCACAACGCAGCGCGGTCAATTCGTGGGCGTTCTACCAACTTGAGCAATTCTTGCAGTACAAGGCGGCTGACCTCGGCTTTGAAATTATCGAGGTTGACGCCAAATACACGTCGCAAGGTTGTTCTAAGTGCGGTCATACCGAAAAGGCGAATCGTCATCGTCATAGGTTTCTCTGTAAAGCTTGCGGTTATCAACTGCATTCCGATCTAAATGCTGCTCGCAATATCAAATTACGTGGTGTCCTGACAAGGCAAGCTCTTTGCCAGGATGGGTCGCCGTCAGTCGGCCTTGTGCACGAGTCGTCTTCACGAGACTACGGGCAAGCCCAACGCCTTTAGGCTTGGGTAACTGACTGTATAACCCGTAACCCAAGGAGCAAGCATGGCGACACAGGAAAGAACTGTCCAGGAACTATTTAATTTACAAGGCAAAGTTGTCTTGTTGACCGGAGCGGCTGGCTGGCTGGGTTCGACGATGAGCCGCGCTCTAGCCGAAGTGGGGGCGACCTTGGCCGTCACCAGCCGCGAAGCCAATCGGGCGCAGACCTTCGCCGCCAGCTTACCCGGCACCGGCCATATTGGCCTTGCGTTTGATCAGGGCGATACAGACTCAATCCCAGGCTTGGTCAAACAGGTGGTTGAGCAGTTGGACAAAATTGATATTCTAGTCAACAACGCCTATGGCGGCGCGGGCCCTAGCATCGCCGACAGCACAGCCGAAGACTTTGACCGCGCTTATCATGTCGGTGTCACTGCCTATTTCATCCTGGCGCGCGCGGTGGCGGATCATCTGCGCAGCCGTCAGGTGGCGGGTTCAATCATCAACATTGCCAGCATGTATGGCGTGGTGGCGAGCTACCCTGATGCCTATGCCGATCTGCCGGTCAACAGTCCGCCAAATTATCACGGTCTGAAAGGTGGCCTGGTCCATTTAACCCGTCACTTGGCCGTCTACTGGGCCAAAGACAAGATCCGCGTCAACGCGATCAGCCCGGGTCCCTTCCCTACGGACATTACGCAAAATGCGCAGCCGGAGTTTATCAAGCGCCTGGAGCAAAAAGTGCCGATGGGCCGCATGGGCGACCCCGCCGAACTCAAGGGTTTAATTGTTTTGCTAGCCAGTGACGCGGGCAGTTACATCACCGGTCAAAACATTCTGGTCGACGGCGGTTGGACGGCCTGGTAGGAGCGATAGCTTGCATTATCGAACTTTAGGGCGAACCAAGCTGGCGGTTTCGCCGTTGGCGCTTGGCACGGTGGAGTTGGGCCTGGATTATGGCATCAACGCGCCGGGGCACTTTGGGCGGCCCACCGAGGCGGCGGCGATTCGTCTGGTGCATGCTGCGCTGGACGCTGGCATTAACCTGATTGATACGGCGCGTGCCTACGGCGAAAGTGAAACAATTTTGGGCAAGGCGTTGCGCAATCGGCGGGATCAGGTGGTGCTGGCCACCAAAGTCAACACCTTGTTGCCGGACGCGACCATGCCAACCGGTCAAGCGTTACGACGTCATATGCTAGCTTCATTAGAGACGAGTTTACGCGCGTTGCAAACCGACGCGGTGGACATTTGGCAAATTCACAACGTGGATGCGGCTGTATTGGCGCAGCACGCGACCATCGCCGAGGTTTTTGCTGAAGCCAAGCAGAGTAGTAAAATCCGCTGGTGTGGCGGCTCGTTTTACGGTGCACATTTACCAGAAATGGCCCTGGCCGACGATCTGTATGACGTGATCCAGGTGACCTATTCGGTCTTTGACCAGCGCCTGGCTGATCGCGTCTTTCCGCTGGCGCAAGCCAAAAACGTCGGCATCACAGTCCGGTCGGTGTTACTCAAAGGGGCGCTGACCGAACGCGCCGAGCATCTGCCCGAGCATCTAGAAGAATTGCGCGCGCAGTCACGCCACTATCGCCGCATGGTTGAAGCATCTGGACTAAGCCTCAGTCCAGCCCAAGCCGCGCTCGCCTATGCCCTGGCCCAGCCCCAGATCGGCGCGGTGCTAGTAGGGATTCGAACCGAAGAAGAATTGCATGCTGATCTGGCGGCGCTCGCCTGTGCCTTGCCGCCAGCTTTTATCGCACAGCTAGATGCCCTGCGCATTGACGATGAAATGCTGCTCAACCCAGGTGGCTGGGGCATTCCCTGAAACATGATGAACGGTTCATGCGAACAGCCCCTAATCAAAACGAGAAGCTGGGAAATAGGCCAACGCGCTGGCGCCTGTGCTCCGACGAAGACAACCAGAAGTCTTGCGTCATCGCCCACATCCAATTACTTGGCGCATCGACTACCACCATATGGATATGACGTTCTGCAGCTTTACTTCCTTGGATTGTCGCGCTCGCTGGAGTAATCGTGGCCGTCGCCGTGATCTCAGGCGATGGGGTGACGGTTAGCGTCAACGTATCGGTTAGCCCTACAAGCGGCGTTGGCGTGCCGGAAACAACATCGGTTGCGGTCACCGTAAGCGTTGCGGTTAGTGGTTCACTGATGGTTGGTGTTTCCGTGGGCGACTCAGACGCCGTCACCGTCAGCGTGGACGTAGCGTCCAGTTTTGTGACGGTCAATGCTTCCGTCACGGTCAACGTGGGTGTAGACGCCAGGGCGGTGAGAGTCGCCTCGACGGCGGCTTGCACCGTTGCCTGTAGCGCAGTGGCCGTCGCTTCCAAGTTAGGCGTTTCTACAGGGGTGACAGCACTGCTCGACGCAATTTCGGTGAGCGTGGCCTCGACCGCGGCTTGAATTGTTGCTTGTAGCGCTTCTTCGGTGGCCGTCAGGTCAGGTGTTGCGGTTGGTTCCAATGTTGCTGTCGCTGTAGCCGTTGACGTAGCTTCTTCGGTTGGCGTTTCCGTTTCCGCTAGGGTTGGGGTCGCCGTTAGGGTTGGCGTCAAAGTGCTTGTTGGCGCAATGGCAGTAAGCGTAGCCGCCAAGGCTGTCTGCAACACAGATTGAGCGGCAGCGGTGGTTGCGGTCAAGTTGATTGTTGCCGTGGGCGTGGGTACAAGTGTAGCCGTCGGCGCGATGGCGGTGAGTGTGGCCGTAATCGCAGCCTGGACAGTTGCCGTCAGATTGAGCGTAGCGGTCGGTGTGGGCATTGCGGTCTGGGTCGGCGTCAGGGTCGCAGTCGGTGCGATGGCGGTCAAGGTAGCGCTGATTGCATGGCTGATCTCAGTCTGAATCGCTGCCGCCGTTACCGCGAGATCAGAGGTGGCGGTAGGCGTGATCGTTGGTGATAAAGTTGCGGTGCTGGTTGGCGTAAACGTTGCCGTGGATGTGGCCGTCTGCGTCGGCGTCAACGTGGCCGTTGGTGCAATGGCGGTGAGCGTGCCACTGATTGCGCGGCTGATCTCAGACTGAATCGCTGCCGCTGTCACGGCTAGATCAAGGGTGGCCATCGCTGTAGGTGTGGCCGTCTGAGTGGGCGTCAAAGTAGCCGTCGGCGCAATGGCAGTGAGCGTGGCGGTAATGGCAGCCTGCATGGTAGCTTGGAGCGCAGCGGCAGTTGCGGACAGATTGAGTGTAGCTGTCGGTGTGGGGACGGCGGTCTGAGTGGGCGTCAAAGTCGCCGTTGGTGCAATGGCGGTGAGCGTGCCACTGATCGCGCGGCTGATCTCAGTCTGAATGGCCGCCGCTGTCACGGCGAGATCGGGGGTAGCGGTCGGACTAGGCGCAATCGTCGGGGATAAAGTTGCCGTGCTGGTTGGCGTAAACGTCGGCGCAATAGCAGTTAAGGTTGCGATGACGGCGGTCTGGATGGCGGCGGTTGTGGCGGTCAGGTTGGCCGTCACCGTTGGGGTCAATGTGGCGGTCGGCGTTACTGACGGCATAGGTGATGGCGTCGGTGTAGATGAGGCGCTTGGCGTGGGTGTAGCGGTCGACGGTATGGCGGCGAAAGTCGCATTGACCGCCGCTTGCACGGTAGCCTGCACCGCCGTCTGCATGATCACAGCCGTCGCGGTGAGATTCGGCATAGGCGTCCAAGTTGGCGTCGCAGCGACCACTGGAGTAACCGTAGCCAAGTTCACTGGGGTGGCTTTGGGCGTCGCAATCGAGGCAACGGCTGTCAAGGTGGCGTTGATCGCCGCCTGAATCATGCTCTGGGCAGCCGCAGCCGTCGCAGTGAGGTTGGGCGTCGTCGGGACCGGGGTAGGCGTGATTGGCAGGATCGGCGTTGCTGTAAGCGTAGCGGCCACAGGTGTATTGCCCGAAGCAAAGGCCGTGAGCGTGGCGTTGACCGCGGATTGCACCTGATTTTGTAACGCGGCAGCGTTAGCCGTTAAGGCCGGTGTGGGTGTCGGTTGAACAGCCACTGGCGTCGCGGTCAACGTGGGCAATGACGATAGGGTCGCCGGCGTTGGCTGCGCGCCGCCTGTCCAGCGTGACACAAGCTGAGTGCCGACGAAGAAGGCAAGCAGCGCCACAATAATTGTCCCAATAATACCCAGCGTTAGTCGATTCATCTCCATAACTCCACCTCTAGCTGATTAAAAATAGACCCACTGCGAAGGTACAAAAAATCTGAGGGTTTTGTGATTGGCTCCGTTATCATGGAGACGCCGCGCTTGCCTTTATGGTTCCCTTTACCGCCACTGGAAGTATACGGTAATAATGCTTTCCTTGAGCTTATCCGGCTCTCCGGCTTATAACGCAAAATCGATGAAGCAAGGAGACAAATCATAAAAAATTGAGTATACTTGCTCCGCATCTAAATCAAGAGGAGGAGCAAATGAATGAGCTGAAAATCGTCACCGAATTACTTGGGTTAGGGCATGTAGAAGTCACCAACTACCGAATGCAAGGGACAAACGGGATAGAAATCAGCCTCGAAGCGACGCTGGCAGCGGCCGTCTGCCCGGATTGTGGCGAGCTGAGTGTGACGATGCATCGCAAAGACGAAGCCCAAAGCATCCGTGATCTGACGATGTGGAATCGGCGCTGTACGTTGCGCTATACGCCCCATCGCTTTCGGTGTAGTCGCTGCCAAGCTACCTTTGTCGAACAAGTTGGGTGGCGCACAGCCGGGACCAGCTATACGGTGCGCTATGAACAACATCTCTACGAGCGCACCTGCCGTGAGCCGATCGCCCCAATTGCCCAGGACGAAGGGGTCAGTGAAGACACGGTGCAGGCCATTTTTGTCCGCTGGGCAAAAAAACAGTCGCCGAGCGTGGCTATCCTTGCGTGAAAGTGCTCTGTCTGGATGAAATTGCCCTCCACAAAGGACACGGCCAGTACAAACTGGTGATTTCCACGCCTGAGCTTGGCCTCGTCCTCGACATTCTCGAAGACCGCCGTAAGGAGACGCTGGAAGCCTGGTTTGCTGAACGTGGGTTAGCCTGGTGTGCCCAAGTCGAAGTCTGCTGTGCCGACATGTAGGATGCTTATCATACCACGGCCCAAGCCAAGCTGCCCAATGCACGCCAGGTCGTTGATCGCTTTCATGGGATGAAAATTTGACCGATGCGCTCACCAAAGCGCGCTGTACCTTGCAAAAAAACGCCGATGAAACCACCAAAGCGCAACTCAAAGGCTCACGGTGGCTGCTCGTTAAAAATCGCAAAAATCTCTCACCGGAGGAAAGGCAAACGCGCAAGATCGTGTTGGAGGCTTCGCCTGAATTGAACGCCTGCTATCAACTCAAAGAAGACTTTCGCCAATTGTTCAACGATTCAACCGATAAGCCAACGGCAGCGCGTGCCCTCGCTGACTGGATCGAGCAGGTACGAGCGACCGGTCTCAAATCCTTGATAACCTTTACCAACACGCTCCAAAACTGGCAAGCGCGCATCCTCAATTACTTTGATGGACGCTTTTCCAATGGCTTTGCCGAAGGGGTTAACCTCAAAATCAAGTTACTCAATCGACGCGCGTTTGGTTATCGCAATTTTACTTTCTTTCGTTTGCATGTCCTAGTTGCCTTTCATCCTCGTGCTTCAGCGAGTCCTGGGTAATCAGCAGCCGCAATTTTATTGGTCGAACTCGACCATTTCTTCATCACTGCGTTAAAAGCAGGAGAGCCACAATTTCTTTTCTTCAGAGCCTGTTTAATAATTACGGGCTCTAAGCAAACTTGAGCCGCCATCCACTGCGCACTCTTTATCGCAGCCATAGGATGGGGAGATGTGTGCGGCGCAGAGACGAGATCCTGCAAACCAACCATGTGTGTTGTATCAATTGTTCCACTATAGAAATGGACGAAAGATGAAAAGCTTCAAGCGAATGTGGTTGCTGCTACTTGCACTAAGCCTGACTGCGTGCCAGCCGATCCGTGCGCCAGCCGCGCCCTCTGCAGAGGGCGGATCAGCGGACATACGTATTGCCAACGCTGAGAGCGCAGGCATCAGAGCCATTGCCCAAGACGCTACCATCCTGGGGTGGGATAAAGATGGCATGCCGACCGTCGTGCTGCGCAAGGGTGGGAACGATTGGGTCTGTCTCACCGACTGGCCTGTCTCGCCCGGCAACGACCCGGCGTGCTACGATGCCGTCTTCATGGCATGGAATGAGGCGTTGATGGCGGGCAAAGAGGAACCAGCGCTCAAAGGTACGGGCATCGGCTACATGCTGGCCAGCGGCTCTGACCCCTCCAACACCGATCCGTTCGCCATGGAACCGGTCGCGGGCAAAGAGTGGATCAGCACGCCGCAGACTTCTTTCCACAACGCTCTGCGTTGCGATCGTTCGGCGCGAGCAAATTCTCGCAAATCCGTGCGCATAGAACGCTCTTAGAACGCTCCGTCTACTATCCTAAGATGCGTGCTAAACATGTTGCAATCTTCCGCAGACAAAACACAAGTAGACTGTGCCATGTTTTAAGTAATATTTCTATCAATTTCTAGACATACATGCAAGGAGAGTTCTATGGCAAATTCGAGCAAGTTCGTTTCTATGCTGTTAGTCATCATCCTACTGCTCGTCGGAACATCGACGGCAATGGCAGGAGCGCCCACCAACAGCCATGATGTGGTTATCGAGGAGGGGGTCACATGGAGCTTACCCGCCGGCACATGTGATGCTGCACCGGCTGGGCTGGCCGGCAAAGGTCAGCGACACCAGGTCATCAACACGCGCGTCAACCCCGACGGCAGTACGGTGATCACCACCAACGATGTGGTCAGAGGCGACGCTTGGGATAGCACTGGCGCCTACAAATTCCAATATGAAAATCACAGTGTCGTGCTCGTGCCGGTCGGCGCAGGCGCTCGCCAAGTCAGGATGGAGGATAACTTCATTGTGAACGGCAATGGCAGTGTTGGTCATTTGGCGGTCGGCTTCAACTGGCAATGGACATTTACACCGCCGGCAGAGATGTGGCCGCCGATAGACAACTGGCAGCAACACAGCACCCACGGCGATCCACTGCACTGCGATCCCCTCTAGGCGCTAAGGGCGCTCGTATCGACAACTTTTTGTGTCGATCTTGTCAACTGCGCCGGGGGCGACTCAATGGGTAATGGTGTAATGGGTAATGATTACCCGTTACACCATTACCCATTGTTTACCGGCTTTGTTTGTATGTTCGCAAGCAGGAGGCTTCAGCATGTCTAACCGATGCATGGTGGGAACAATTCTATCGGTTGTTGTCGTCGCGGGCGTCATGCTTTTACTGGCGTCCGGCGCCTTTGCCCAGGCTCGCGGCAGTTCTTCGGATGACAAATCACTCGATCAACAACTGGAGGCGATACTGCTCGCGGCCGGCTTTACAGGACGAATCGAGTCAATGCTGGAAAGTCGGCTGGGGCGCCACGTCGATCACCAGCTAGCTGAACTAGGACGGTTGCTCTGGTTCGACACCCTTAGCGGTCTGAACAACGACAACACCTGTGGCGGTTGTCACTCGCCGACCAATGGCTTCGGCGACAGCCAGTCGATTGCCATCGGCATCGAAAATAATGGTGTTGTTGGCCCCCATCGCAGCGGGCCGCGCAATATGCGACGAACGCCGATGGTGATCAACACGGCGTTCTATCCTAAGCTGATGTGGAATTCACGCTTTCTATCGCTCGCTGGCGACCCTTTTGACAACCGCATGGGCTTCCAGTTTCCCCTGCCGGAAGGTCTTGCGCTTTCTAGTCAACCCCATTTGCT
>JBBREZ010000298.1:0-8747 GCA_038225095.1 Caldilineales bacterium | reverse complement strand
CCGATATCGACCTGTTGCCGGAGGAAATCAAGTATGCCTATGGCCGTGACCGCAACCTATGGACGCGCGCCTTTGGGCAAACCACGCAGTTTGGCTGGGGCTATACGGCCAAGACAACGGCCACAGCGGCACCAATGCCAGTCGCACGCGGCAAGCTCGTCGGTGGATCAAGCGCGGTGAACGCCCAGATCTTTCTGCGCGGCGTCCCCGAAGATTATGACAGTTGGGCCGCTCAGGGCAATGACCAATGGCGCTTTCAAGCCCTGCTGCCCTACTTCTGCAAAATTGAGCGCGATCCAGATTTCCACGATACTTTTCATGGTAACGACGGGCCAATCCCGATCCGGCGCTTCCGCCGCGAAGAATGGAATCCTGAGCAGCGCGCCTTCTACGACGCTTGTCGCGCCGCCGGCTATGCCCATTGCTCGGATCACAACGCGCCAGACTCTACTGGCGTGGGTGCGTATCCGCTCAACAACGTAGACGGCATCCGTTGGAGCACGGCGATTGGTTACTTGAACCCAGCGCGCGGGCGATCCAATCTCACGATCCAGGCCAATTGTCTGGCCCATCGCATCCTGTTTGAAGGCAAACGAGCGATTGGCGTTTTGATCGAACAACAGGGCGTCTTGTTCAGCGCCTATGCCGATGAAATTGTGCTCAGCGCTGGGGCAATTGCCTCGCCGCACCTGTTGCTCCTATCCGGCGTCGGGCCCGCTAGTGACTTACAACAATTGGGCATTCCGGTGGTGCATGATCTGCCTGGGGTCGGCCAAAATCTGCGTGACCATCCACAGGTGCTGATGACCTTGCGCACAAAGCCAGATGTGCCGTTGGATGGATTGGCGCCGCGCTTACAAGTGGGGTTGCGCTACACCGCTCAAGGATCCACGCTGCGTAACGACATGTTTATGGTGCCGTCCTCATTTGCCACCGAAGCTGGCGTTGCCACCGATTCCCCGGCGATTGGTTTTTACCTCGTCGCCTGCCTCTACCTGGCCGCCAGCGCTGGTACACTGCACCTGACCTCCGCCAATCCACACGTGCAACCGGCGCTTGATTATAACTACCTTGCCGAACCATTTGACCGTCAACGACTACGCGAAGCTGTTCGCTTGATGCTTACTTTGATCGAACAAGAGCCATTCTGTGAGATCATCGCTGAGCGCGTCACACCGACCGATGACGATCTGGTGTCGGATACGACGCTGGACGCCTGGATGTTGCGCGAGGCGACCACGAGCCATCACAGTTCCAGCACCTGCAAGATGGGACCCAGCACCGATCCGCTGGCGGTGGTCGATCAATTTGGCAAAGTCCACGGTCTCGAACAGTTGCGCGTGGCCGATGCCTCGATCATGCCGGATTGCATTCGAGCGAACACAAATGTGACGAGTATGGTGATTGGGGAACGGATTGCGGATTTTATGCAGCGAGGATTGTAGGTATAAGAGCCAGTAAGCTAAGTGGCGTTACTGGAGTGGTCGATTGACGCGAACTAGTTGCCCACCCAACGAAGCATACACCGTCAGGGCGGCCGCAGTTTGCAAAAAAAGCCGGCCGTCGAGCCCACGCGGCTTGCCCTCGTTCGGGCTGCGCTGGCTGGTGCGCCGCGCACGGGCCAACCATAGGGGCGGCGCAGGCGGCGTGAATGACACACGACGCGGGTCAAACCAGCCCATGGCGGGCGGCACGAAACGGGGCGGCGTCTCCTCCTGAAGCCTACGCTTCACCCCTAAACCCCCGCCAGCTCGCGCCCGACCGTGCACTTACCGCCCAAAGCAACGGGCCCACTTGCCAGCCGCCCACCGCTCGATTCTCAGTGGCGTTGCCCAATAGAAAGAATGCAGGGGCCGGTTTAAAAATCCTGGCCAAGGGTGGCATGCCACGCCACCCGCGCTTTCGCTTGATGACTGTGCGCCCGATGCGCCTGGCCGGGCGTTGCCTTATCGCCTTTACGCTACGCCACGCCACCAAGGTTATCTCTAGCGCGGGCTGGCCGCTGCTCCACCTGAGTTTGCCGTCACTGGCCGCACCGCGTGCTGGCCACAGCGCACCCAGCCAACGGCTGAACTGCGCCGGCGCGCTGACGGCACCGCTAGCAACCGCTCGCGGCCTCGACCTGGGCCGCGCCCTGCCGGCTGCCGATTACGGTCTAGCACGATCCGCCCGCGGCTTGCCAAGGGCAGCCACTTGCGCAGCGCTGATGCCGTGACATTAGGCAAACCTGGGCCGGCCTTGCGCACGCCTCAGTGGAGCTATACTGCTCACGGTCACCAATGAGAAGGATTGATTGAGGCTTTCCTCTGAAGATAATTCTCATCTATGCCCGTAGCAAGTACAAGCTTAGCCTGGATTCGTAACCCCCAGGCCACAACCGGGCTCCAAGGCGAAGCTGTTTTAGGCGAACAACCGTTGGAACGAGCTTTGACCCTCAGCGCTGACGAAATGGTGCCATGAGCACTTGATCAGCTTTCAATTTGTCCCCGTGAAAGCCAGAAGTGATTTTTTGACACGCCCTTAGTGAATTCAACTGTAATAGGGCCGGAGCAATCATCTGTTCAGACAAACTGAGCTTAGAATTATGCAGGGCGGATGGTAACTTTGCACAACTTTCCAGCCTATGGTATTTTACAAACTATCAATCAATAGCAGCAACGAGCCAACGAATCATGACTGTCTTTTCAACCGCTTTGCTTAACCTTCTTAGCCTTACTCTTCTCCTTGTGAGGAGACATACCCGCTTGGGAGGAATTCGGCTGTAGACGGTCTGGACCATAAGACCTGTTTGTTTCTAAACGCTTCCCAAGTGGGAGGCGTTTTTTTATTGGCATAATTTTGCAGACAAAGAAGGAAGGAACTAATCATGAAAAGTTATCCAGTTAGCCATAGTAACGGCGTGCATAAACCAGCAATTTCACAAGGGGAAGTACGGAAAATTGGCATGCAGAAAGGCCCCGTCACCAAGTATCAACCGTTCCCGCCCGTTGATTTGCCGGAGCGCCAGTGGCCGTCGCGCACGATTACAACCGCGCCCACCTGGTGCAGCGTCGATCTGCGGGATGGCAACCAAGCGCTGGCAAGCCCGATGAGCATCACCGAAAAGTTGGAGATGTTCGCCTTGTTGGTCAAGTTGGGGTTTAAGGAAATTGAGATCGGCTTTCCGGCGGCTTCGCAAATTGAGTTTGATTTTATCCGCCGCCTGGTGGATGAAGATTTGATCCCCGATGATGTCACGATTCAGGTGTTGGTGCAGGCGCGCGAACCGTTGATCCGGCGTACGTTTGCGGCGTTGCAGGGGCTGAAGCGGGCGATTGTCCACATTTATAATTCGACCTCCCCGTTGCAACGGCGCGTGGTTTTTGGGATGGACAAGCCCCAAATCGTTGAGATTGCCGTGCGCGGCGTCCAGTTGATCACCCAATTGGCAGCCACCATGCCCACCACCGACATTATCTTGCAATATTCGCCCGAAAGTTTCTCCTCGACTGAACTAGCGTTTGCCCTGGAAATTTGTGAAGCGGTGATCGATGTCTGGCAACCGACGCCACAGAGGAAGATCATCCTGAATGTGCCTGCCACCGTCGAAGTCGCCACGCCGAATGTCCACGCTGATCAGATCGAATGGTTCTGCCGGCATTTGCGCAACCGGGCGAGCACGATCATCAGTTTGCACACGCACAATGATCGCGGCGCGGGGGTCGCGGCCACTGAATTGGGCTTGTTGGCGGGCGGTGAGCGTGTGGAAGGCACCTTGTTTGGCAATGGCGAACGCACCGGCAATGTCGATTTGGTCACGCTGGCGCTGAATTTGTACACACAAGGCGTTGACCCACACCTGGATTTCAGTGACATTGACCATGTGCGCGCGGTTTATGAACGCTGCACGCGCATGACCATCCACGAACGCCATCCTTATGTGGGCGAATTGGTTTTCACAGCCTTTTCCGGCTCGCACCAGGACGCCATTCGCAAGGGAATGGATCGGCAAGATTTGGCCGCCGACGCGCTCTGGCAAGTGCCGTACTTGCCCATCGATCCCAAAGATGTGGGGCGCACGTATGAAGCAATCATCCGCATCAATTCGCAATCGGGCAAAGGTGGCGTGGCTTACGTGTTGGAAAACGAATTCGGCATTCAAATGCCCAAGGCGATGCATGTCGAATTTGGCAAAATTATCAATGAGATCGCCGATACGCAAGGCAAGGAATTATCGGCCACCCAAATTCGCCAAGCATTTGACCAAACTTATTTGCACTGTAACAACCCGTTCCAACTAGAATCATTTTACAGAGAGGCCACTGCCCAGCCCAACCAGGGAACCACAGTCACCTACGTGGCGCAGATTGCGGTTGACGGCGTTGTGCAGGAATTACGTGCGGCTGGCAACGGGCCAATTGATGCCTTTATGCAGGCGATGAAGGAAGAACTCGTGCCCGATTTTACGCTGCTGTCGTATGCCGAACACTCGTTGGGGCAGGGTTCCGAGGCGGAGGCGATTGCCTATATCCAGATTCAGACACCTTCTGGGGAGACTTTCTTTGGCGCGAGCACAGACACGAACATCGAATTAGCGTCGATCAAGGCGGTGGTCTGTGCGCTGAACCGCGCGTTGCAGTCACATGGCGGTGCGAAGCGAACGTGGGCTGACCAATCGGTGCCGGTCGCGGCCTAATTGAAAATTAATTGTTCGCGCAAAGGCGCAAAGATTCTTTTTAATCTTTTTTCGTAACTGTTCAGCCCTTGTGTAAATAGGGATACACGGAAGCAGGTAATACGCCCTGTATCCCTATCCACCTGTGCTGTGTTACGCCTGAATAGTTACTTTTTTCTTTGCGTTCTTTGCGCCTTTGCGTGCGTTAAGCATTTATAAATTTACCCCGCAAACTTAAACGTAGGCACACCGCGCACGCCCGGCTTGACGGCAAAGAGCGCGCCGGCATGAGGTTGTTTGGCTAAGGCGGCTTCATCTAGCCCATTCGCCCCGCTGGTGATGTACAACGTGTCCAAGTTCGGACCGCCAAAGGCACAGGAGGTGATCTGCTTGGCTGGCAACTCAATGGCCGCCAACACTTGCCCGGTGTTAGGATCCCAGCGACGCACGGCGCTGCCACCAAAATGCGCCACCCATAACATGCCTTCGGCGTCAATCGCCATGCCGTCGGGCAAGCTCATTTCACGCGGCACGGTGATCACAACGCGCTCATTGCTGATGTCACCCGTGGCGTTAGCATAGTCAAAGGCGCGCACGGTATAAGCTTTTGAGTCGATATAATACATCGTCTGTTGGTCAAGGCTCCAGACAATGCCATTGGAAATGCCAATATTGCCGAGCATTTTGTGAACGGACAAATCGGTGTCCAGGCGATAAAGACTGCCCTGGGTAGTTTGGTTGCTGTAAGCCATCGTGCCAGCCCAGAAGCGGCCGGCCGGATCACATTTGCCATCGTTGAAGCGATTGTTAGACAAATCCGCCTCGGGATCGCTGATCAGCGTCAATTTTTGACTTTCTAGATCATAGGCCGCAAAGCCGTCATACACCGCCAACATCACGCCGCCGGATGCGCGCAAGACCACCGTCCCCACATGTTGGCCGACATCAAATGCCCGATTTTCGCCGCTGGCTGGGTCGTAGATGTAGAGCTTATTCGACAGAATATCGACCCAATAGAGCACACCTTGCGCCTCGTCCCAGAGTGCGCCCTCGCCGATCAGGGCATGGACATCCACCAAAATTTTAACATCGTCACTCATTATGTTCGTTCCTTCCTGTGCTGTAGACAAAATCTGGTGCAGTTGATGAAGATAGGGTTGTCAGATAGAGGGCGACAAAAATTAGCCCGGCGCCAATCAACAAGCTGCCGGTCAAAGGTTCATTTAATAGGGTCAGCCCGATCAATGAACCCACGACCGGCTGTGCAAACAGTGAAATCGCACTGGCGCCGGCCCCGATCTGGCGCGCAACCGTAAACCAAATAAAGTAACAGAAAATCGAAGCAACAACGGCCAAATAAATCACCCCAAACCAGGCCACGAGGCTCACATGCGCGGGGAATTGGCCGGTCGCTACATGCCAAATGCCAATCGGCGCCCAAACTAATAAACTGCCCGTATACGCATACGTCAGCAGTGTAAACGGTTGATACTTGCGCGATAAATTAGTGCCGAGGACGCTATAAGCCGCCTGACAGAGCAGCGCACCCAGCACGAGCAGATCACCGATCACACGGGCAATTCCATCCGTGGCTGTCCCTGCTTGGCCGGTGACGTGGCCCGCAACCAACACGGTGACCCCAAGCGCGCCCAGCCCAAGGCCAGCGATTTTCCAGTGGCTCATCCGCTCGTTCGTCAGCCAGAGCGCCAGGAGTGAAGTAAAAGTGACCTCGCCGATGATCATCAGCGAGGCATCCGTGGCCGTTGTCAGGTTGAGACCAATATAGTCAAGAATATAGGCCAGGCCCACCCCGACAACGCCCAGGCCCGCAATCCGCAACTTATCGCCCACTGGCACAAATTCAAAGCCCGCTGGGTTGGACGCGGATCGGCTGCGGCTTGCCTGCCAAAACAGGATTAGCCACAACAAAAGCGTGCCCAGGCTCACACGCAGCGCGCCCAGCAACGTCGGTGAAAATTCAAGCAACGCCACTTTGGTCACCGCATAGGCAGAGCCCCATAAAACATTGATCAACAAGAGGGCCAACAGCGCGAACCGACGACTCATACATTAGCTTTCTGTTGTAAATACTTTAATTTCGACCTTAACCATTCATTTTCCTCAACTGCCCGTTGCCGCCCATTGCACACCTTGTGTGATCAACTGTTGCATGGCGGGTCGAGCAAAGGTGCCGGGGCCGTGGCCCAGGGTGGTGTAGAAGACGCGTCCTTGACCATACGGCTTTACCCACGCCATTGGATGCGCGCGATTCTGCCAGTCTGCCGAGGCCAGCACATGGATCGCCGGGTCGTAGGCCGACATGTAAATTTCGTCTTCCACTTCAAAATTGGCGAGCCCCTGCGTTGCCGCGTGTTGATGGTCGTTGATATTGACGGTGAAAGTCAAGCCGGGTGGGTGCCAGTTGGCGTGGCCCCCGATCAAATCGACAGCGCGCCCGCCAATCCACCAGCCGGTGCCGTGGATGCCAACTAAGCCCTTACCGCTGGCGACAAATTGAAATAAGCCATCCTCTTGGGCAGGCGTCAAATCAGCCTCGCGCTTGATTGTGCCATCCGGTTGCGCCACAGAGCGGGTGAAGCCGGTGCCAAAAACACAAACATCGAATTGATTGAGTTCCGGTGAGGCCAGCAAGTTTTTATCTTCCGACAACGTCACCGTCATCCCTGGCTGCGCAGCCAGAAATTCATGAATCACCGCTGCGCTCTCAGCAAAGTGATGGTTGGATCCGGATAAAACGAGAATGTTCAATGGTTATCTCCATTTTTATAGGCTGAACGCAGGTGAGAATAATTCAATTTCGAGCTAGGATGGTTGGCCCATATCATACCATGCTGCTGATAATGGACGAAAACGCTCTGGGGTGGGCGCGACGCGATTGGCGATCACCGCTGGGGCTTGTATAATAAACGGGTGCACTTTTCAACGGAAGCCCTGTGATTCGAGCCATCCCAATCATTATCCATAAGGAACCTATCAATGTCTACAATGCATACCCATCATCCCAGCGGCGTTGCCGCACGTCAGGTTGTGCAGCGCATGGGCGAAGCAACCGAGAACTTCCTGGCCGCGCTCTCCACTGATCAACGAGCCAAGGTCCAGCTCGATTTTGCGGACCAGAGCGCGCGCACCGAGTGGTATTATACACCCACGGAACGCCGTGGTTTGCCCTTTACCGAGATGGATCGCCGCCAACAACGCCTGGCCCAAACCCTGATCACGAGCGGTCTGAGCACGGCCGGCTACGTTACTGCGTCCACAATTATGGGGCTGGAGACGTGGCTGGACGCCAAGGAGGGCTATACCGCCCAGGTGTGGTGGCGCGATTCGCGGCTCTATTTTGTGACGATCTTCGGTCAGCCAGATGAGCAGCAACCCTGGGGCTGGCGCTTTGAAGGCCATCATATTTCGCTCAATTACACAGTTGTTGGCGGTCAAATTGTCGCGCCCACGCCGACCTTCTTTGGCTCGAACCCAGCCGAATCACCCCTGGGTGGCACTCATTTGTTACGCCCACTGGCTGGGGTTGAAGATCTGGCGCGACAATTGATACATGCCTTTTCTGAAGAACAACAGGCCAAAGCCCTGTTAACGCCGGTTGCGCCGCCCGACATGGTCATGCTGAATCGGCCCTATGTCGTCGAGCATGCCTTGCCAGCGCATACTCCTGGGATTGACGATACATCCGCCGTCGCCTCACAATTTAACACGATGGAGCGGTTGGCGCAGGAACGCAACATAACAGCCGCAGACTTGGAGCCTGTGCGCTATTCATCCACGCCTAAGGGCATCGCCACCGCCGACATGTCAGCGCCGCAGCGCGAAATCTTGTTAGCCTTGATTGGCGATTACGTCCATCGCATGCCCGACGAGCTGGCCGAAATTGAAATGAAAAAGCTACACGAACAAGGTATCGATAACATTCACTTTGCCTGGGCGGGCGGCCTGGAACGACGGCAGGGCCACTATTACCGGCTGCAAGGACCACGCATTCTGGTGGAGTATGACAACACGCAAAACGATGCCAACCACATTCATTCGGTCTGGCGCGATCCGCAAAATGACTTTGGCGCGG
>JBBREZ010000297.1:0-8766 GCA_038225095.1 Caldilineales bacterium | reverse complement strand
GTATGGAGTTTAAATGTTTTCTCTATTAGGTAGGCGAACGTGTTATCGACAGCTATGTTTAGCATATAATTTGATCAAAGGAGTACCAACGAGATTCGCTCTCGAACACATCAGTCCAATCGGGTGAGAAAATGTGATTCTCTGTGAGTACGTGCTCAACCATGATTTGATCCAGATCTAAATATAATCGGGTATCAGCCGATCCTTTAGTATGTATTTACGCACGAATCTCGCTGGCACTCTGTATAGGCATGTCGAAAAACAAACTTATAGAGAAAGCATTTAAACTTCATACAAGGCGGAGGCGGCATTCTCTAATGCCGCCGGGGTCGCATTAGAGAATGCGACTTCCTCGTTTGTCTGGCTTTAATTTGTTTTCTCTATTACATTAGCCGCTGTTGACATTTCAAGATCTGCCAGGGATAACCATAGGGGTCCCTGACCCAAAACTCAAAATGTCAATAGAATCGGTAGCTTCATCTAGGGCCATCGCGAACTTTGCTTACGCCTCGACCAAGACCTGACCGGTGCGCCCCGCCTGTGTCTAGTTGCACCCACTACAGGGAGAGTGGCGCACCGGTCAGGTCTGAAGTTCGCGATGGCCCCGTAGCTTCATCTTTTAAAAGTCGCGTTCACCTGCGTTTATCCGCTTCCAAATTTTTATTAATTCTTCCATTACAACGCGAATTCATACAACGCACCCGTAAAATCTTCATTCGTTACCTCGCCGCAAAACCGAAAGCCTAACTTTTCGTAATAATTACGCAGAATTCGATTGCTCGCGACACAATCCAGCCGTAGACATTTTCGGTTATGGCTACGTACATGCGCCTTTGCCCAGTCAAGCAGTGTTTCGCCCAACTTGTGGCCGTGCAGATGGGGGCGCACCGCCAAGCTGTGCACATAGCCCGCTTCGCCCTCGCCATCATGCCACAAATTGGCATCCTGCCATTCAAAACGCAGCATGCCAATCGCGTATTTATTGGTGGCGGCACGCGCCAGGTAAACCTTGCCTTGCTGAATTTCGTCAGCTAGTTTATCGCGCAACCCTGACGGTGGGGGCCACTGCCATTGCGCAATGCCATGCGCCTGCAACCAAAAGGCTGCTTCGGCGAGGATTTCCACAATGACATCCATGTCGTCTAAGCGCGCCGAGTTAACCGTCAATAAACCAAGCGCAGATTGAATGGTTGACAAGCCTACTCCTACACAGCTACCCTGTAGCTTGATTGAAAAAGACACCGACCAATACAAGCAACGTAAACGTCATTTTAGCGGTTCGGGTTACGCAGACACCAAGAAAAAGCAGTTACACAGAGAGCGCGGAGAAGAAGCTTGCACAGAGCACACCGAGCAACAATACTAGAACAAGTTTGTTTTTCCTCTGTGAATTCTCTGAGGTCTCTGTGTAACTGCTGTTGCTGCGTAACATCATTTTAGCGGCTTACATTTAACAACCCAAAGGCCAAAAACACCGCAATCAACATGCCCCAGACGGCATAGGCACTGGCCACGGCTGCGATCAAACCCCAACCAGTGCGCACCACCAACCAGACGACGGCTAACCAGAGAAAGGTAGCCAACAATCCCAACATGAGCGAACGGACAAAGGCCGCGATAATCGTTGCATTATCGGTTGCGCCGCCAAAAGTGAGCCAGAGCGTCAAAGGTAAATTGATTGGCATTGTGCCAAAGATCACGGCTAAGGTGCGTGAGCGTTCGCGCAAAAAGGCAACGCTTAGGATAATCAAAATCGAGATAATCACCGGCAATGAACGTGCAAAAGACATAAGATTCCTTTAACCGCTGTGGCTTAGCAGCATCAGTGCTAGCGGCAGCACCACACCAACAAATGGATAGAATAAGATTCGTTCGACTGCGCCCACCCAGGGATATTCGCGGGTCGCAAAGACACTGCTCGCCACCAAGACCACAACGCCCGCGCGGGTCAGGTTAAGCGGAAACATACCGGCCTCCCCTAGCCCCCAGATCAACGCCGCAATGCCCATTAAGGCTGTGACTAAGAAGGCAATGAACAAAACTTCAAGCCCAACCCCAATCGTCTGCGGAAAACGAGCAGGCGGCACTACGCCACGCATTACATCTTGCGCCGTTGCCACGGTTGATGTAATGCGCATACCAACCTCAAGTAGCCAAAAAATGGTGGCTACCCCAAGCAGCGCCAGACCAAGCGTATTAATTGGTTGAGTAGCATGCCAGGTAAAACGCGCCAGCAGCACAAACCCGGCAAAGAGCGCAATGACGCCCGCGGTAGCCAACAAATTGACTTGGCGATAACGGACGCCATGTAAATGGATCGCCTTGTAGAGCGACACTGAACCGACATGACCGAATGGATCAGCCGCAAAAGCCGCGCCACTGAAGAGTACAAGTCCAGCTAACAGAAGAATCCCGATCGATTGCAGATGACCAATGTACGGCATTCATTAACCCCTTATTCACAAACAAATCCGACTAACCGAGTTACGCGAGCTACGCTAAACGTGATAAATAGAACGAGTGGCCTCACCCCCGGAGAGTCTCCTGAACCGAAAAGCTGTTCAGAAGATAGGAGACCAGCGATTTACTCCCTGCTTCTGAGCAGTTTTTCCTCAGCGCCTCAGCAACCCTATTATAGCATTTGCCTAGGCAAAATTGCTGTATGACATTAAAGCGATGTGATGCCGCCCTCTACGAGCAACGGCGTGCCGGTCATATATTTTGCCTCGTCCGAAGCCATAAAGACCGCCGCCCAGGCAATGTCTTCCGGTTCACCAATGCCCAACGGATGCATCCGTTTGATCTCAGCGTTCACGGCCTCTGGGTCGGGCTGTTGCGCCAGAAACCACTGGTACAACTCGGTGTTGATCGTGCCTGGACAGAGCGAATTGACCCGAATGCCTTCGCTGGCGTAGCGCACGGCCATGCTGCGCGTCAGATGCACGACCGCAGCCTTGGAAGACGTGTAGGCCGGATGCATAGGAAAGCCGACAAAGGCCGATTCACTGCCCATGTTGATGATCGAGCCGCCCCCCGCCTGCCGCAACAACGGGATCACGCGCCGTGAGACCAGATAAATACTCTTTACGTTGACCGTATATTGACGATCCCAATCTTCTTCGCTGAGTTCTTCCACGCCGCCAACCACCGCGATGCCTGCGTTATTAAAAAGGACATTGGGCACTCCGAGCTTAGCCACAGTTTCGGTGGCCGCCACATCAATGCTAGCGCTTTTGGTGACATCACACAGACAAAAAATCGCCTTGCCACCACTGGCGACAATCCCATCCGCCACCGTTTGGCCGCGTTCCGCATTGAGATCCCAGATCGCAACCGCAGCCCCTTCGCGCGCAAAAAATTGCGCACTGACCGCGCCAATGCCACGCGCTGCGCCGGTAATAATCGCAGTTTTACCCTTAAGTCGATCGGTCATTGTTAATTTTTCTCCTTCAATCAGTGTTCACAATCAATGCCAATGGGCGGCTGTTGGTTGATTTCAAAAGTGGTGGGTCACTGAAATCTCACCCTATCTGTGCTATACTATGCCACCTAGTATTTTGTCCGTGTTACAAGGAGCGATGACCATGACAATGGTTCAAGAATTTAGCCATCAGGAACAACGCATGCGCATGGGCTATGCAGAATTTCTAACCCAAATTGACGAACATGCTCACGCCGAATGGGTCAAGGGAAAAGTTATCATTTTTATGCCACCTAATGCAAAGCACCAACGCATTGTTAGCTTTCTCAGTAGTTTGTTAAGTGCATTTGTTAGATTTTTTCAATGAGGTGAAGTTTTTATCGCTCCATTCGAGATGAAAGCGACACCGTATAGTAATGCGCGCGAGCCAGATATTCTATTCGTCGCCCAAGAAAATCGCGGGCGCATTACGGACAAAAAATTAGAATGGCCGGCCGATCTGATCATAGAAGTCATCTCTGCAGAAAGTGTAACGCGTGACCGTGATGAAAAATTCTACGAGTACCAAGAGGCCGGCGTTCGTGAGTATTGGGTGATCGATCCCCGTCCACGTCGCAAACGCGCCGATTTCTGGGTGCTAGATGCAAAAGGCCAATATCGTCCTATACCAATTGATGAAGATGGCATTTACCGCTCAACGGTCATGCCCAATTTCTGGCTCGATGTCAATTGGCTGTGGCAAGATGACAGGCCAGATATCATTCTGACATTCGCCCAAATCGTAGGCCCGGAACAGGTGATTGCCGCTTTACGTCTAATGACTGAGAACCATTCACACAAATCATAATCGATGTGTCAATTCCGTATCATATTCTGTGGTGCATCACTTTCGCTGCTCAAACGGCAGGTTGATGGCGATGTAACACGCGTTGATTTTCGCGTTATCAATTTTGGCTACTGCGTAAGGCAGCAATTGGAGGATGAGCTCACCGTTCACCGTAGACTTTGACTCACCCATTTGGGTGCGAAAAGCCTCTGGGGTGCGCATTGCGGCTTCAACATTGGTCTCGTCGAGCATGCGGACAGCCACGTGATCGCCCAAATCACGCACGATCACCTGTTGTGGTTGAGCGGTCAGGTTCGCCAGTAACATTCGTGTATGGCCCACCTTGCGCAGCGCCAGACCGTCAATGCGCAACGGCTCGCTCGCCAGCGTTGGCAACACTTCACCACCCACGAATTCACCGACATCTGCCAGCACATGATACAGCGGAAAGACTGCGCCTGGAATTGAGCGAAATTTCTCCGGTACAGGCGAACCGTTGTTCGTTTCCATCACACCACGCCAGCCAGTCGTCTCGTAATAGGTGATGCTGGTTGCGCCGCTTTCGGCCAGATATTTGAGACTGCCCAACGTCCAGCCTGCCCCGAAAAGGGACATCTGGCGTGGATCGACTTGGGGCGGCAAAGTGTCCGGCGCTGGCGTGGATTCGGGGCCGGTTGCGTTCGGATTGAAACGGGGTTGCAAAGTCACAGTAGTGATCGCTAGGGGTAAATCGCCACTAAACTGGCGAGCGCTGGCAACGGTTGCCGCCTGCGCTGCCAGCGTTTCAATTAGCGATTGATTGTCAAAGGCATGGACTTGGGGGTTAAGTGAATAAGCAACTAGATCTAAGGCATGTACGGGCGGCCGGCTTCGATTTAAGTCTGTGAAATAAAGGTTCGTCCCGCCACCGATCTTGGCGGTGGTATTGTAACCAGCCAGCCATTCACGCGCCAATTGCACCCACTTGGCCGCAGTTACGGGCTCGCGTTCCTGGAAGATCAACCAAGTTCCAACCGGCGGTCTAATTTCCTCGATCAATTTGGTCAGCGCCGGCAACTCCGTCGCGGCGGCGTCGGTGAGTTGCAAAGCGATTTCCAAATCTACCTTCAGGGCGCGCGCCTCAATGGTGGATTGGCGTAACACAGCCGCGTAATCTGGCTGCGCCAGCTTCAAATCCACGCGTAGGTGGGATAAATTGAGTTGTTGCAGACGCGCTAACTCGGTCTGGCTGAGCGCCTGACCATGACTCGCCATGCTAAGGCCGATTGGTGGCACAGGC
Source organism: Caldilineales bacterium (assembly GCA_038225095.1). Lineage (GTDB taxonomy): Bacteria > Chloroflexota > Anaerolineae > Caldilineales > Caldilineaceae > JAPLGZ01. The sequence continues at coordinate 3,240 of JBBREZ010000297.1, read as the reverse complement.
AGGCTTGGGACGACGGGTTTTAGCCGGAAAGTGACCGGTTGCGCCGTTGCAGATTGATGCGCCAGGCGTGAAGTCGTGGCAGATTCACCCGTCAAGGTCAGTGTGATAGTCTGGGTGATCGTAGCGCCCTGCTTGATTTCAGCCGGGAAAGGCAGTCGCAGCGGCGTGCTATAGGTTTTATAAGAGGCATCAGTCCAATTGCGCTGGTCTTCCAGCTCGAAAATGTCACCGCTAAAGCTGACTTCGGCCCAAAGGTTGGCGGCCACTTCGTGGGCAACCGCCTGCATTTCGTTAAAGGGGATCACCGGCTTAATTTCACCATTCACCACCAGTTGTGGGGCGATTGACACGGGAAAGACGCTTGCTTCAACCTGCCCATTACTATGTTTGATCCGCGCAGCAACGCCAGCGCAAGCCATCGGGTGCAGGACACAGAAGCCGATGCGATTGCGCAAAAATGTAGAGTGGGCTTCACCGTCCATGCGGAAGGTAAGCGTGCCCTGGCTGTCACCGCTGATCGCGCCGCGCCACCGGAAATCGATGTCACCCTGCTGGTTTTCCACGGTGTACGTAATCTGGAAGGCGTCATTGCCCGCCGTCATCTGCACGTTGGAAATCAGATTCGGTACCGTGTTCCAGTTGCGGTCGCGGATCGCGACATAGATGCGGCGCAGAATTTCCTGGTCGCCCAGTTTGATCGAGCGCAAATCGCCATTTTCGTAGCTCAGCGACAGCGGGCCGGCGCGGAGGGGAATCTGATCGGGCAAGGCGGCGTCTTTGCCGTAATAAAGCACTGGTGTCGGCAACATACCTCTGTTTCCTTTCACTTGGATGAATGGGCCTGAGCATTCTCCAGCTTGAACGTGCTACAAAGTGGCCGTGATGTGATGCATCGCCAATGCATGACGCAAAATTTCTTCGGACCCCATCAAGTGCAGGCGCATACTTTGGCGCGCGCCTTCGGGGTTACCGGCTCTAATTTTTTCAAAAATGGCCCGATGGGCGGCTACAGCATGTTCGGTGGACCCTGGCATGGTAAAGCCGAGTCGGCGCACTTTCAGCATAATATCGGTAATCGCATTCAACAACAGCACAAACAATTCATTGTGGGTGGCGCGCGCCAACGCAGTATGAAATTCCACATCATTGGCCATGAAACGGTCGCGATTACCTGGCTGTTCTGCCTCGTGCTGAACAATAGCCGTCATCTCGTCTAGCAAAGTGGCCAAGGCTGCCAAGTCTTCCTCGGTGCGCTGTTCGGCGGCGATCCCGGCAATTTCCACTTCCAACACGCGCCGAACTTGGTTGACCTTGCCTTGATCTAAATCCGCTTGCCCAGCGCGCAGGTAAAGCGCCATCGACTGCTGAACCGCTTCAGCGCTAGGCAAGCGTACGGTAGTGCGGCTGCCATGCCGCACTTCCAATAGCCCTTTGGCCGCCAAAGCGCCAATCGCCTCGCGGATCACCGTGCGACTCACCCCAAACTGATCAGCCAATTCCTGAACAGCCGGCAACTGATCGCCAGGTTGCAGCCGATTTTCTAAAATCAGCGCTTCAAGTTCGCTCGTGACGCGACTTGTCAGACTTGGTTCGCGCAGCACAGGGTGAAATGTGATCATATTTGATTGGCATCGTGGGAAAATGAATGTCACATATTGCATGTTACATGTGATATGATCAGTTTAAAAGATGGCAATTGTTTTGTCAACTTAACTATCGCGTAAAGTAACACAATAGTTAACGTAAGGATACAACGCACTGCTATTATCCGCTCGAGCCTAGCATTTCGTATTTGTCATCTAGGTTCCTGGTAAGTCGTGTAGAAGCTTTCGTTTTTTGTCGATTATATGGTATATGGTACACTAGCCGAACATGCACGCTGTGTTGGCAACGTAGAGGAGCCTATGCCCCCTATCCTCCGTATCCAAATCCTCGGTGACTTTCGCTGGGTTGACAGTGATGAGGCGTTTTTGCCGACGATCAATCAGAGCCGCCAGCAAGCGCTGCTGGCTTATTTGCTGCTCCATCACCATGCGCCCCAATCGCGCCCCTACCTATCCTTTCTCCTCTGGCCCGATTCAAACGAAAAACAGGCGCAAACCAATCTGCGCAAAGCGTTAGTCTATCTACGACGAGCCGCTCCATTTTTGGACCAAGCTATTTTTGCCGACGCAAAGATCGTGCAATGGCGTCCGTCCGTGCCCTTTTTCTTGGACGTCGCCGAATTTGAAGCGAACATTGAACAAGCAAACGTCGCTAAAAATGCCGGACGGCGCGCTGAAGCGATTCCACTGCTGGCAGCAGCGGTCCACCGCTATGCAGGCCCCTTGTTGCCCAGTTGTTATGATGAGTGGATAATCCCCGAACGCGAGCGTTTACACCAGATGTGCCTCAGGGCGCTGGAACAACTGGTTGCGCTGCACGAAAGTCAGCCTGATTTTGCCACAGCGATCGACTATGCGCAGCGGTTGCTCCGATTGGATCCTTTGCAAGAGACGACATACCTGCAACTCATGCGGCTCCAAGCGCTTCAGGGGGATCGCGCTGGCGCGCTGCGCACCTATCACACGTGCGCCACGAGGCTTGAACGCGATTTAGGCGTGGAACCTGGGGAAGAGACCCAGGCTGCCTATGCACGCCTACTCAGGCTCGAAGCGCCGACAACGATCCATGCTACGGTTACCAACCGCGCCCACCTAACGGCCGCTGCTCGCCTGGTGGGCCGCCAAGCAGAGTGGGGTCAACTTCAGGCGGTCTGGCGGCTGGCGAGCCAACACCGGGCGCGCTTCGTCTGTGTGCTGGGAGAAGCAGGCATTGGCAAGACGCATTTGGCCGAGGAAATGCTCACCTGGGCCAGTCAACAAGGTTTTGCGGTGGCGCGCACCCGTGCGTATGCGGGAGAAAGTCAGCTTGCCTATGCGCCTGTGATCGAATGGCTGCGCGCCGAACCAGTGCGCGCCGCCCGCCAACGGTTGGCGTCAGTCTGGCTCAGTGAAGTGGCGCGTCTGACGCCAGAAATTTTAACTGAAGAGCCTGCGGTCCCTGCGCCTGCGCCAATCACAGAACGCTGGCAGCGACAACAGTTATGGGAGGCGTTGGCGCGGGTGCTGTTGGCTGCGCCCCAACCACTCCTCTTGCTCATCGACGATTTGCAGTGGTGCGACCAGGAGACGCTGGAATGGTTGTATTATCTGCTGCATTTCGACCCACGGGCGCGTATCCTCGTGCTTGGCACGGCCC
>JBBREZ010000296.1:0-8781 GCA_038225095.1 Caldilineales bacterium | reverse complement strand
CTGGAATAACTAGACTTGATATTTTCATTTTTGGCTTCTACGAGACTACCTTTACCCCTTGAGCGAACCGGCCAGTAATCCCCGCATAAACAATTTACCCAGCGCCAAGTAGACGAAAATGGTGGGCAGGGCGGCGATCAGCGCTGCCGCCATCTGCACATTCCATTCGGTCGTAAAGCTACCGGCAATGTTTTGTACGGCAACATTGATCGGCGCCAATCGCGGGCTGCTCAACACGACTAAACCGATCAAATAGTCGTTCCAAATGCTGGTAAACTGCCAAAGCAGCACAACGGCGAAGGCTGGCATCGAGATCGGCAGCAAAATCCAGCGGTAGATGCCGAAAAAGCCACAACCGTCCATCTTGGCGGCGTCGAGGAGTTCATTCGGCACACCAGCGAAATAGCTGCGAAAAAGCAGCGCTGTGATCGGAATGCCAAAGATACAGTGTACCAGGATCAGGCCCGTGATCGTGCCATAAAGCTTTAGGACTTGCAGCGTTTGCACGAGCGGAATCAGGACGCCCTGGTAGGGTAGGAACATGCCAACCAGGAAAAGCATGAAGAGCGTATCCGCCCCTCGGAAGCGCCATTTGGCGAAGATATAGCCGTTGATCGAACCGATAAATGATGAGATCAAAGCCGCCGGAATCGTGATCATCATGCTATTCTGGAAGTTGGGTGATACTTTATTCCAGGCTTGGAGAAAGCTGCCGAGATAGAAGCCTTTGGGCAATTCCCACATGCGCGTCACATTGACATCGGCGTATGGTTTGAGGCCAGTGATGATCATCACGTAAAAGGGCATCAAGTAGAAAGCGGCAAAGGCAACCAAGACAAAATAGATTGCTCCCCGCGTCCAAATTCGTTGTAAACTCATTGTCCCACCCCGCAACTCGCCACTGGCAACTGGCAACTCACTTTCATTGTTCGACCTCCTGGCGCATGCTGCGCAGATAGGGCACCACGAGGAACGCCGACAAGATCATCATAAAAGCGCCAATCGCCGCGCCAAGCGAATAGCGATACGCCCCGAACGTGGTCTGAAACATGAAAAAAGCCAATGTATCAGTCGCCAAGGCCGGACCGCTCCCGTTCATGGCGGAGACCAAATCAAAGACGCGAATCGAGTTCATGCCGGTCAGCACAATTGCCGTAAAGGTTACCGGCATCAGCAGCGGGATGATCACGTAGCGATAGATGGTATAGGTGCCTGCGCCGTCGATGGCGGCGGCCTCGCGCACCTCTTGGGGGATACCACGCAGGCCGGCTAGGTAGAGCGCCATCACATACCCCGTAAATTGCCAGGCCGCCGGAATCGTGACCGCCCACATGCCATAGTTAGGGTCTGAGATCCATACAGGATGAAAATTCGTCAGCCCGATCTTAGCAAACAGCAGATTGATCCCAGTTGTCGGCTGCAATAGCCAGCGCCAGGCAACGCCCGTGACGATCCCAGAGACCGCAAAGGGGAAGATGACCACCGTGCGGAACAACGTCTCACCCTTAACTTTCTGATCCAGCAACGCCGCGATGATAAACCCAAACACAATACACTGGGTCATAAACCCCACGGCGTAATAGACCAAGTTGCGCAGATCCGTGTAGAAACGGTCATCTTGGAACAGACGCTGCCAGTTCTTTAGCCCGACAAAGGTGTAATCAATGATCACACTGTTCCACTTCACGGTGGAGATATAGAAAGTCCAACCAATAAAGCTGTAGATAAAGAGCGCCACCGCTATGATCGATGGGGTGAGCACGATAAAGGCGATCACCATATCGCCACGCCACCGTCTTTTCGGTTTACGAATTGCTAGGCTAGCGGTAGGCAGGACACGCTCACCCTGCACCGATACAGATTTAGATACAAATTTAGATGTGGTCAAGAAATTTCCCCTAAAAAATGATGAGTAACAAGCAATGTGCCACTGTAGATTATGGCACATATCATGCATCACCTGTCACTCATCATTCAACATGCGTTAAGCGAGCATCTTACGCCGTGCCAAAGGCCGCATCGTCAGCCGCCTGCACGAGCTTCGCCTGTGCGGCTGCTACATCACGCTTCGTCGCCAGCAGATTAATCGCCAAGTCGTAGTCGAGTGTAAAACTCTGCTTGGCGGCAGCACCGTGCTGGATGCTCGGCACCAAGGTGTTCTTTTTGAAGTCTTCCATCGCCGAAAGCTGGTATTCATCATACTTGCTCTTGTCCGCATCGGTGCGTGCGGCGATCGAACCCTTGATCGGGTTAAAGGCGTCCTGACCATCTTTCGACGCGCAGATCCGCAAGAAGTTGAGCGCATTCTCTCGATGGGGTGCGCCCTTCGGCAAGCCAAAGGAATCCGAAAGCACAATGAAGATGCCTTCGGTGCCGGGCGCTGGCGCCCATTTATAGTTCTTGAAGTTCTTTGATTTCAGCACGCCGTGTGTCCAGTCTCCCATGATCATCATCGCCGGGGCAGCGTCGGACATGAAAAGATCCGTGACACTACTCCAACTAGTGCTCAGATAATCGGGATTCGCATAATTCAGCGCCTTGTTCAAAGTAGTCAACGCTTGCGTAACCTTTGCATCGTCCCATTTGGTCTTGCCGGTGAACAGGCCGCGATAACCATCGGGGCCGAGAATTGAGACAAGAATATTTTCAAATTCATGGCCGCAGAAACCGGGCTCATTTTCAGCAATCGCTAGGGCCGGAATGCCTTTCGCTTTCAGCTTCTCTGCCACCTCAAAGAGTTCATCCCAGGTCTTGGGCGGTTGCACGCCGGCAGCCTCTAACTTATCGGTCCGATACCAAAGCACATTAGAGCGATGAATGTTCACCGGCACTGACCAGGGCTTGCCATCCATCGACGCAATGTCAACAAGATCCTTCGGGAAGATGTCGAGAAGACCTTCATCCTTATAGAAGGTGTCAAGCGACTCCATGCGGTTGGCCTTGACATGGCTGTCGATCAGCTCGTGGCCCAGATGCACCTGGAACGAATCGGGCGGTTGACCACCCTGCATCCGAGTTTCGAGCAGCGCCTTCATGTTGCCGCCTTGACCAGCCCCGCCAGACAGTGCCGCATTCTCGATTTCGACGCCGGGATATTTCTTCTTGAAGATGGCGTACAAAGCATTGAGTGCTTCGACTTCACCGCCAGCCGTCCACCAAGAAAAAATTTCTAGCTGGCTCGCGCCGCTTGCGGCCGGTGCGGCAGCGCCGCTGGCTGCAGCGGGGGCGGCACCGGGTGCAGCGGGGGCGGCGCAGGCCGCTAATGCGACTGCACCAGCCGCCATTGTGCTGTAGCGCAGGAAATCGCGACGATTCAATTTACCATTGTTGATCATATTTTCTATCCTCTCTTTGTTTCCTTTGAAATCTTTCACTTGGGGAGCAAATTACTTGCAGATCGTTAAGGTATTTTAGCGGGCAAAAATAGTACCTCGCAACCGCAAGCATAAAATGAATACATAGGCAAAACTAAAGATGGGCAATATAATGAGTACATGCAAGGTACGCATTATGGGAGCGGGAACGTGGAGCCTTATACAAAATCAGTTTGGTGGGTGATCGTACGTCAAAAAGGAGGTACCAAACAACTTGTACACGTTTTACTATACAATTAGTTGATCCAAAAGTCAAATGCAGGAAAGGCGAGGCATGGCCATCTGAACTTGGATAACCTGGATATCCAGCTGGCTATGCCTCGTCCCTACTTTCACAAAAACTTCGCCTGCGTTAACTTTGTAATGACGCTTTCGGCTTGCACAGCCGTCAGTTGCACAAGCGGGGGCCGCACGGTGAGCCAGGCGGGATCCTGCTGAACATGCGCTACAATCTGCTTGAGCAGGGGAATGGCCGGATAATCGCCACGCGCCTTGGCAATCACCATCACATCGTCTTGCAATTGCTCGGCCTGCGGTGTCTGCCAATGGTCAAATAACTTGCGCAACGGTGCGGCAATCACGTTGGCAACAGCATTGATGCTGCCCGCGCCGCCCAAGCGTAGATTGTCTAAGATAAATTTTTCCGAGCCAGAGAAAGTGCCAAAGCCAGGGAAACCAGTCAAAATTGCCTTTTGGTTGTTCCAATCGCCCGAACTGTCTTTGATGCCGACAACAATGTGTGGATAGGCTTTGATCAGGCGCTCGATCAAACTGAGACTGAAACCGACCTGGGCCACCGGTGGAATGTGATAGAGATAGACGCGCAAGTGTTCATCGCTCACCCGCTCGATCACTTCGGCAATGCTGCGAAAGATGCCTTCATCGCTCACGCCTTTGTAATAGAATGGCGGCAGCAGCAGCACGCCAGCGCAGCCCAACTGCACGGCATGCTTGGTCAATTTGACGGCGTCGGGAATCGCGCTGGCGCCGGTACCGGGCATTATTTTGGCGGCAGGCACCCCCGCTTCCACCAATTGCGTCAGCATATCCATGCGTTCGTCCAGGGCCAACGAATTCGCCTCGCTCGTCGTACCAAAAGGACAAAGGCCATGACAACCATCAATTAATAATTGTTTAGAAAAAGCAATCCAGCGCTCGACATCGACGCTGAGATCGGTGCGAAAGGGGGTAAGCACGGGGGCGAAAAGTCCAGAAAGGGCATGGGACATAGGAGACTCCGTTTGGTTTAAGCGTGAAGAACGGGTAGGGTTGAGTGATGAGTGAGTTTACTGACGACTCATTCAGTCAAGAAGGAGAGAGTAAGAGATTAGAGATTGCTCATTCTTATGTTCTAATCTCTCAATCTCTAATCTCTTACTCTCTGTTTTATGCTTTAGTCTGCCTTTTCCATCGCAGGCGTATAGTGGCCGGAACGCGCAGCGCCGTTCAGTTTAGCGCGGTGTGCATAGGCTTTTTGGGCAGCTTCTACATTGCCAACCTGGCCTTGCCAAGCCTTGAGCACCGGCTCTTGCAGGGCGCGCCCGTACGAAAAGCTTAATTCCCAAGGATGCGATCCCATTGCGTTCATGGCGTTTAGATTGGCGGTGGCCTCTTCTGGGCCTTGCCCACCCGAGAGAAACACGATGCCAGGGATGGCAGCGGGCACCACGCGCCGGAAACAACGAATTGTTGCTTCGGCCACCTGTTGGGGGCTGGCTTGCTGTGAACACTTTTTACCCGGCAACACCATATTGGGCTTCAGCAAGGCGCCTTCCAACAGAACGTTCATTGCATCGAGCGCATCAAACATGCGCTTGAGCGTTAGCGACGTCACTGCTTCGCAACGCTCGATCATATGATCGCCGTCCATGAGCACTTCTGGTTCAATAATCGGCATCAGGCCAGCCTCTTGACATAAGGCAGCATAACGCGCCATCGCGCTGGCATTAGCATCAATCGCGGCCAGGGTGGGCAAATTAGGGCCAATCGCAATCACCGCCCGCCACTTGGTAAAACGTGCGCCCAACTGATAATAGTCGGCCAGTCGCTGGCGCAGATCATCCAACCCTTTCGTTATTTGTTCGTCGGGGAAACCGGCCAATGGTTCCAAGCCGGTGTCGGCCTTGATGCCGGGGATAATGCCCTGGTCAGCTAGCACTTGGGGAAAAGGTTTGCCAGTCTTTGTCTGCTGGCGCAGGGTTTCGTCATAGAAGATGACGCCACTGATATATTCTGCTGCGCCTTGCGTGCTAAAGAGCAGTTCTCGGTAGGCACGCCGGTTCTCCTCGGTCGATTCTAATTTAATGCTATCAAAGCGCTTTTTGATGGTGCTGGTGCTTTCGTCGGCAGCAAGAATGCCTTTACCGGGGGCGACGAGCGCTTGCGCCGTCGCAATCAATTCGGATGTATTCATATGCTCTCCTTAAAACAGCTTGAACGTAAAACGTTATCATGCATTAACAGGCGATGGAATGAGGTCGTGCACCCGATCCTTGTCTAACGTAAGTCCATCGCCATGCTTATTTTACACCAAATTAGCTATTCTGCATCCTGAAACAAGTGGACAAGTGTTGCTTCATCGCCAAAATTGCCAGCTTTGGTGATGATATGCCACGGATGGCCGCGCGCGTCGCGCCCCACAGACAATGGAATGCCCGGCATTAGTTCGCTGACGATGGTTAATTGCTGGATGCCAAGCGCGCGTAAAAGGTAAACGGTGGTATCGCCGCCCACAATCAATAAAGTTTGCGGTTGCAGCCACTGAATCCAATCAATTGCCACTTGCGTTAGGCGATCTACAAAGGCACGCGCGGCTGGCCCTTCCAATGGCGTTTGTTCAGCGGGTTGTGGCAGATGGATCACCCAGTCGGTCAGCGGCGTCGTTAGATCGCGCAAGGTCATTGTGCTCGATAAATCAGGCTGAAGTTCTACACAGCGGGCCTGCTCGCGTTGGCGCAACGCGGCCAGTTGACGGTGCGCCATGTCACTGCCGCTGCCGATCACGGCTAAGATTGGTTTACGCACCTGGACGGACGCTTGCGGATTCGCTTGCGCCGCTGGCGTTTGTCTGGCATATGTGCGCGCCAGTGGCTCGATCAAGCCGGCACTGCCACAAAAAAGGGCATGCGCCAATACGGATTGGGCGGCCGCCAACAGCGTGGTTAAGTCGTCGTCGCGCAATGCATCGATCACAAAGATTTGTGTACCTTGTCGCTGTGCATGCAATAAGGTGGCAGTTAGTTGCGTTACACCAGCGCGCACAGCGGCCAGCGGTATCAGTCTGACCGGCCGCGTCGTCTGGCTGGACAGGATGGTTGGCAGATGCAATGGGCGCGCCGCGGCTTGGGCGTAAACCAAATAGCCATCAACCAGACCGCGCCCTTGCGCCGGGAAAGCCGGGCAAATCACGGCACAGGGTTGCGCGCCGGGTGGGGTCAAAATTTCCAACATGGCATCCAATTCAGCCCCAATATTGCCGCGCAACGTGGAATCAATCTTTTTGTACCATTGGTTCGTTGGCGACTCCTGGTTAATTGGTAGATGTGCCGCTTGTGGCCCAGAGAACATAGTCAGGACATAGCGCACCTGCTCGGCCGCCGCCGCCGCCGTCAGGTAACGCGAATCGGTGGTGAAGGCCAGCGCGCCCACGGGTAATGGTCCAGCGGCTACGCGCAGCGCAACATGAGCGGCTAGCCCAGCATGGTGACAACGCGCTGCGCTATCGGCGGCACCGGTCAAATCATCGGCAAGAATGAGTAGGGTCATAGTAAGTGATGATAGGTGAAACGGCGAGCAAGCATTGAGCAACCGTTGGCCTGACGAACTCGCAAATGAAAATAGATTAAGGTAAAATTAATGTAACCGACACAAGTAATTGCTATTTACTGGTATTGTCTATTACTAAACCTAATAGAGAAAACAGATAAAGTGGTTGCTCTATAAGGGCTCTGTCAACCAGTAAAAATTATCATGAATCAGGAGCGCATCAGATGTCAAAATTAAACTACCGGCTTACAACGATTGGCTCGCTGGCCCTTAGCCTTTTACTGACTAGCTCGATCTTGTTATGGCAAATGGCCAGCAGCCCAACGGCGACTGTCCAGGCGGCCGGGGCCGACCTGACCGTATATGCCGATACGTTAGCGAACAATTGGCAGGATTGGTCGTGGAGCAGCAGCGTCAATTTTAGCAATGCCACCCCTCATCATGGTGGTGCGACTGCGATTGCCGTCACTTTTAACCAAGCCTGGGCTGGATTGTCATTGCGCACGGCAAGCCCACTTGATGCCAGCCAGTATAGCGCCCTTAGCCTTTGGGTGCATGGCGGGGCATCAGGCACCAGACAGCTACAGTTGTATATCCAACAGACCGACAATGGGGGCGAGGGGGCGCATGTCAACATTGACGCCCCGGCTGGCACATGGACTCAGTTTTCGGTGAACATGAGCACGCTTGGCAATCCCAGCACCATTGCCCGCATTAATTTGCAAGACCGGATTGGGGCAACGCAGCCAACCTTTTATGTGGACGATATCAGTTTGATTGCCGGAAACACACCGCCACCGGCGACTCTTTCCAGCACGATTCATGTGAATACCACTGGTGCGGCAACCACGGTTGACTCACGCATGCTCGGCACGAATTTGCCAACCTGGCTGGGACCCACCAATTTGGCCAATGCTACATTCCGCGCCCGCACGGCAGCTTCCGGCGTGAGCGTCATCCGTCTGCCCGGCGGCAGCTATAGCAACGCCTATGGGTGGCTTAGTTGTGAGATGGGTGCGAACCAGATCAATGCCCTCACCTGTGGCAGCGGTTGGGAAAGTTGGGCCGCCAAACCCACTGACTTTCTCAACTTTCTGAAAGCGACTGGCAAACAGGGGATGTGGGTTGTCAGCCCCAACAGTACACCACAAGAAGCGGCGGCAGCGGTGGCCTTTTTCAATGCGCAGACCACGGATACTACAGTGATTGGCGTCGATAGCCGTGGCTTCAACTGGCAAACCGCTGGCATCTGGGCGCAATTGCGCGCGAGTCATGGCAACCCCACCCCATTCGCCATCAAACTTTGGGCGTTTGGCAACGAAGTCTATGGCAGCAAACCAGCAACCGGCGGTGCGCTCTGTCAGGCTTATGGCTGGGAGGATTTGTGGACGTGCGACGGCGCCGAATATGTCAACGGTGTGAACGGTCATGCTGGCTATACCGCTTTCCGCAATACCATGCGCGCAATTGATCCGACGATTCTCGTTGGCGCGGTCGGGTTGCCAGCGTCCAGCGATTACACCAATTGGGGCAACAAGGTAATCACCGCGGCTGGGGCGACGATGGACTTTTACGACATTCACCAATATGCCTATTTCAATCCACCGGCGAGTAATGCCGAGGCATTGGCACAGCCAGAGAC
>JBBREZ010000295.1:0-8831 GCA_038225095.1 Caldilineales bacterium | reverse complement strand
AGGACATAGTGCTGCTGTCCGGAGTGTAGTGTGGAGTCCCGATGGCAAGCAGGTAGCCTCGGGGTCGATTGATGATACGCTCATTCTCTGGGATGCCGAGACTTGGGCGCAAGTGCGCACGCTGGTGGGACATAGTGCTGTTGTCTGGAGTGTAGCATGGAGTCCAGATGGTAAGCAGGTAGCCTCGGGGTCAGAGGACAACATGATCATTCTCTGGGATGCTGAGACTGGGAAACGAGTGCGCACGCTGGTGGGACATAGCGCTGCTGTCCGGAGTGTAGCATGGAGTCCAGATGGCAAGCAGGTAGCCTCGGGATCAGAGGATACCACGCTCATTGTCTGGGATGCCGAAACTGGGAAACGAGTGCGCACGCTGGCGGGGCACCGTGCTGCTGTCTGGAGTGTGGCGTGGAGCCCGGATGGCAAGCAGGTAGCCTCGGGGTCAGATGACAATACGCTCATTGTCTGGAATGCTGAGACTGGGAAGCGAGTGCGCACGTTGGTAGGACATAGTGATGCGATCTGGAGTGTGGCATGGAGTCCGGATGGCAAGCAGGTAGCCTCGGGGTCAGAGGACAATACGCTCATCGTCTGGGATGCCGAGACTGGGAAGCGAGTGCGTACGCTGGTGGGGCACCGTGCTGCTGTCTACAGTGTAGCGTGGAGTCCGGATGGCAAGCAGATAGCCTCAGGATCTTGGGACAATATCCTCATTCTCTGGGATGCTGAGACTGGAGAGCAAGTGAGTATGCTAGTGGGGCACCGCGACCCTGTCTGGAGTGTAGCGTGGAGTCCGGATGGTAAGCAGGTAGCCTCGGGGTCAGAGGATACCACGATCATTCTCTGGGATGCTGAGACCGGGGAGCAAGTACGTACACTGGCGGGGCACCGCGCTGCTGTCTACAGTGTGGCATGGAGTCCAGATGGCGGACAGGTAGCCTCGGGGTCAAAAGACAACATGATCCTTGTGTACCCGAAACCTTATTTGCAGTCACCATGTACATGGGCTCGTTCAAACCTAACTGTGGATGAGTGGATTCGTTTCCGCGGCTGGGCGTTATACCAACCGACCTGCCCTGATTATCCCAGCCAGTCTATACCTGGCATTGTTGATTCATTCAACCGAAATCATCAAGAATACTGGTTACTAACTATCCAAGGACGATTGTTCGTTGTGGGTGTGCTTTTACTTTTGTTGGCGGTCGTGGTACTGCCATTCTGGGGCGTTTTCTGGCTGGTGCGGCGCTTCCTGCGCCGACGACGCGCCCGCCGCCTGGCCGCGCATAGGATAGCGGTTTAACATGATCGTGACGCGGCGCGTATCCAGCGTCCGGGTAACGAGACCGGCACTTCCCGTGCCAGCGTGCCTGTTCCACTGGATGTCCGCTCGCTTTGGCTTCGACGTGAGCTCTGCCGAACGGGCGTCAAGCGCCGGTCCCGTGGCTGCGTGGCTAGTTTTCGGTTGCGGGGCTGGGGGTGCCAGTGTATAATGCTATGCAGCGCCAAACGGTTTTGATTTCGGAGATAAAAAGATGGAAGTTGTCCAAGCTACGCAGGAACAGCAACAACAAGACATAGCGAACGGAGTAGCCAGGCCCTTGATTTTGGGGCGCTATATTGTCGCGCATCCGAAAATTTGTCATGGCAAACCCACCTTCCGCGGTACCCGTATTATGGTGGCCGACGTGTTGGAGCAAGTGGCAGATGGCCTGGATTGGGAGTCGATTAGCGAATCGTGGGGTGGCAAGATCACTAAGAAACGGTCTGAAAAGGGTGGATCAAGGACTTTGTACGTGCGGTTTGTAACCGCACGTTCTCGGTCATCCCCTGATTGTGCGGTTTGTAACCGCACCTACAAATTCTTTTCAGACCGTCTCTAAGGAAGCAATCGCTGAAGCGGTGTCCTTGGCGCGTACAGCATTTCTCAAACATGTGCATGAATTCGAAATAGAATTGTTACCCGCGTGAACATTCTTAACGAAAATATTCGGTAAGTAGTCAAATTTAACGAGCATAAAGCTTTTCGGAACAAAGATTCTGAAAGGTTTTATGCTCATCTTGTAATAGGCAATGAGAGCAACTGTCAAGTTATAGAAAAGGAGAAACAGATATGGCATTTCTAAGTAAAGAACAAGTCGCACAGTTCCACGAACAAGGCTATCTGATTGTCGAAAATTTGTTTGACCCAGAAAAGGACCTCGATCCGATTATCGAGGAATATAAGGGTGTATTGGATCGGCTGGCGGAGGAACTTTATCTCAAGGGTGAGATCAAATCACCCTATGCCGAGCTACCTTTCAGCCAACGTTTGACCCAGATTTACACGGAAAGCGGCAAGGTGCATGCCCAATATTTTGATTTCTCGTTGCCCCAAGCCGATGTAAAAGAAGACACGCCCATGTGGGTTGGTCCGGCCGTCTTCCACATGTTGCGCCATGAAAAATTGCTGGATGCGGTCGAGTCAATGATCGGGCCGGAGATTTATTCCAACCCGGTGCAACATGTGCGGCTGAAACCGCCAGAGGATTTGACGCCCAAGGATGCGAATGGCCGCGTGCAGTTGGGAAAAACCCCTGTGCATCAGGATAACGGTGTGGTGCTGCCAACTGCTGACGAATCGGAGATCCTGACGGTCTGGTTTGGCCTGAACGAAGCCACGGTCGAAAATGGCTGTCTCTGTGTTTGGCCCGGTAGCCATCGGCAAGGTCTATTGGCGCACTGCCCCACTGACATTGGGTTGCAAATTCCTGGCAAATTGGTTGGCCCTGTGGGGAAAGCGGTGCCTGTACCCCTTACACGGGGCAGCGCGCTCTTTATGACCAAGCTCACGATGCACGCCTCGTTCTCGAACACCAGTGATCATGTGCGTTGGAGCTTCGATCTGCGTTACAACCCGATTGGTCAGGCCACCGGGCGCGAAGCATTCCCTGGTTTTGTGGCGCGCAGCCAGGCCCACCCCGAAACCGAAATGCATGATCCCACCGAATGGGCGCGCCTTTGGTACGACGCGCGTGACCGGCTTGCCCACACCGAGATGACGGCCTTCAACCGCTGGACCGCTGATAGTCCGGTCTGCGCTTAATTTTGATTTACGATCTCAGATTTACGATTTACGAAATTACCTCGTAACGAAGCAGCCTCGTAAATCGTAAATTCCCAACCGAAAGCTTTTTTATGACAAAAATTCGTATGGCCCAGTACAGCACCAAGCACGGCCACGCTGTGTCTTGGATTGTGGCGATGTCTAATAACCCAAATGTTGAATTAGCCGGTGTGTTTGAGCCAGACCCGGCGCGGCGGCAGGAAGTGATCGACCACGATCCGGCCTTTCGCCATGTCCATTGGTTTGAAACCGCCGAAGAAATGTTAAATGATCCGACGATCGTTGCGATTACCTCGGAAGGTTTAAACGCCGAAAGTTTGGACTACACCGAAGCCATTATCAAGGCGGGTAAGCACGTGATCTACGACAAACCGGCGGGTGACAATTGGCCGCAGTGGCAACGAATTGTCAAACTGGCGGAAGAGAAAAAACTCGTGATCCAGATGGGTTACATGTTTCGTTATCATCGCGGGTTTCAGCAAATTGCCCAATGGGCGAAATCCGGTCTGCTTGGCGATATTTTCTCGGTGCGCGCCCACATGTCCACCTGGATTCCACCGATCCGCCAGGGTATCGGCTATAACACGCGCGACACGATCAGCAAGCACACGGGCGGCATTTTCTATGATTTAGGCGGCCACATGCTCGATCAGGTGACGTGGATTTTGGGTCGGCCCAACAAGGTGACGGCCTTCTTGCGCAACGACACCGGCCTTGTGCCCGAATTCAAGGATAATACGTTGGGCGTCTTCGAGTTCGATAAAGCGATTGCCTTTATCGATATCGCCGCGATGGAATCAAGACCCATGGCGCGCCGCTATGAAGTCTACGGTGCCAAAGGCAGCGCGATTATCATGGAGCCGTTTGAACCAGCACGCGTTTTGCGCCTCGTGTTAGAGGAAGCCGGCGGCGGCTATGAAAAGGGTCTGCATCTGATCGAAATTCCCGAACAAGGCCGTCAGGAAACGCACGATATCGCGTTGGCAGCCTTTATCGCCACGATCACCGGCCAACAAGCGCCGGATCGGCCATTGGCGCACGAATTGCTAGTGCAAGAGACGTTACTGCGGGCGACGGGCGGTGTGGTAGACTAATCGCTTAGGCGGGTGATAGGTCATAAGATGATGGAGGTGAGTGATGATTCAAGTAATGATCGAATGGGATGGGCCTGGCCTGAAAAAGATGCCTTGCAGATCGAGGGTCGCTTTATGGGAAAAGCCTTCGCGGACAGACTCCTACCTCACCTAAAGTCGCCAAACGCAATACAAACGGTTATCTAAGTATGGATGTAGCCATGGCGATTGTGGCCGATGAGCCAATCCTGGTTTGGGGAGAGCGACCAGTCTGTTGTTAGCCGAGTGGGGTAGAGTGGCTCAAGTCGGCGTTGTCGATGTAGATGCCATGACTGGTGAGGTGGCGCCTTTAACCACTGATCAAATCAAACGAATGCAGGATCGCGCCAATGAGCTTGCTAGCCGTCTCGCTCTGGAAACAACGCTGGCAGGCTGACTATAGGGATTGTTTCCAGTGAATAAATTCACCACCTGATATAAAGAAACGTGTTTTGACACGTTAGATCCAGGTATCAACCCGTTTCGGGAGCCCATTTGGGCGCGGTTTTGCATACCAGACGCCGAATCGGGTACCCTCTGGGTGCGGCGGATACACTAGGGTAATTCCCAATCTATGTCCCGACCGAGTGAACGATCACGTACGTCGGCAAAGATGGTGTCAATATCAAGATCCAATTCAGCAAGATTGTGCTGTTCGCGGAAGGTCAGATAGGCTTCCCAGAAATTAACTTTGCCTTTTTGCAAACGCTCGTATTCGCGGGCAGAGAGTAAGACCGCAAATGGTTTACCGTGCCGCGTGCGTTGAATCATTGCTTCTTGTTCAGCCTCATGCACAATTTCGGCAAAATGATTACGCATTTCTGTCAGCGAATAACTTTTGGGCATGCCTGTATTACCTCCTCATGGTCATCTAGATGACTATGTTAATTTGTTATAGAGCAATTGTAAACCGAGAAAGAAGGAAACAAAAATGCAAAAAATCCCACTAGCCATCGTCGGCTGCGGCGGTATGGGCCATCGCCATCTGTATGGCCTGGTCGAATTGGAACGGGTTGGACTGAATCGGTTTGAGCTAGTTGGCGCGTGCGACCCTGTGCGTGACAACGCCGAATCCTTGGCCGATCAAGCCGCCGAACACTTTGGCAAGCGCCCCACGGTGGTCAGCAAGATCGAAGAATTAGCGCCGCTGGGCGTTGTTGCCGTGGATGTCACCACCACACCGCGTTTTCATCATTCACTGGCGTTGCAGGCGTTGAGCCATAACATGCACATGATGATCGAGAAGCCTGTCGGTCTGACCGTAAAAGCCTCCAATATCATCAAGAACACCGCCAATACGAATAATCTGGTCGTCAGCGTGGCCGAGAATTATCGGCGCGATCCGATCAACCGACTGATCAAAGCCTTAATCGATGCCGATGTGATTGGGGCGCCGCGCCTGATGATCCACAACACCGTAGGCGGCAGCAACAAGATGCTGATCTCGGTCTGGCGGCATATGAAAGACCAAAGTGGGATTTTGTTGGATGTCGGCGTCCACTTTGCCGATATCATGGAATATTTCCTGGGTCCGATCACCAGTTTGTATGCCCAAACACGCACCCATGAGCCGATCCGCCAGAATCCCACCGCGCAAGGGGTGAAAGTCACCAATCCGAACCCGATCTATGACAAATTCCAGCGTGAAATGCCACCCCAATTCGAGGTGACCGCTGAGGATGCGACGTACGCCACGATCAACTTTGCCAATGGCGCGGTTGGGCAATATATCGAAGATCACGCCGGCTGGGGCCAGGGCATCTGGTCGCGCCAGATTCACGGCTCCAAAGGTTCGTTGGATTTGCCGAATGACCGCAGTGGTCATGTCGCCACGCTGCATCGCGTCGGCCAGGATGCGATCAGCGACGGACGCCTGCTTGACCTTGTGCCCGATTTCCATCTGGACAAAGCCACGGCCACCCTCTTTGGCGGGGATCGCCTCTGGCGCTATGAATTCCCGTTTGAGCAGACTGATCGCAAATTGCTGGCCGTCGAATACGATGATTTCGCCGGCGCGATCTTGGGTGAGCATCCTGCCGAAGTGGATATCACGCAAGGCACGCGCTCGGTCGGTGTCTCCTATGCCATGCTCGAATCCGGCGTAGTGCAGCGCTTGGTGACAATGGAAGAAGTGCTGAACGAGGCATTGGACGCGTATCAGAAAGACATTAACGATAGTTTGGACATTTGATGTTCTAAACTGGCAAGTTGTTGAAGAAGCGGTTGATGGTCTAACGGTTAATTATTACACTATTAACCGTTAGACCATTAATAGACAAATGATAAAACAAGAAAAACGAATCAGCAGTTGACAATGGGTCCCTAACCTATATAATGTCATCTGGATGATATATTTTCGCAAATGGAGCTCAACATGACAGAAATACCGCAAATGGCGACGGTGGCAGAGTTACGACATAACCACCTGGAAGTATTCGGCAAACTTGAGCAAGGTCCGGTGGTGATTGCACAACGGAGCAAACCTGCTGCCGTGTTAGTGTCGGTCAAAGCCTGGAATCAGCAAGTAAAACAGATGCGTGAATTGCAATTGTTACTCTTACATCATAAACGGTGGGCCGCCATGCAACAAGATCCCTCACAACTGGTCACAAACGAAGAGTTAGAGCAACAGTTAACGAACAAGGTAGCGGCTTGAGATGTGGACGCTTGGCCACAGCCGAGAGGTAAGGAATTACATCTACGACTCTTACCCGTATACCGCCGAAGTATGGCAAGCCATCAAGTCATTGCGAAAGACCGAAGACGGCATCCCGCCTACAGGATGGAAAGAGCTTGAACGCGATCTGTACCTGTGGCTGGTAGCAGGCCACTGGGTAGTGTACAAGCGGCTGGTCGAGGGGCAAAAGTTGATTGTCACAGCGTTGAAACCGGTTGATGAGTTAGAGTTTGATGATACATAGGTCACTCCGATCATGTCATTCAACAAAAGGGCATTGATAGAGCATGACTGAAAAGCAACTCGGATTTCAAGCAGGAAAACGTACCTAAACGCGGCACGGCTCAGCTTCCCTGGATGGTCCTCTGGATCAATGGCAGGTGCTAGCCCGCAACGTTGGGCTTAAGTATCGTCAACCGGGCGAGTGACTTTCCGAAAGTCACTCGCCCGCTTTTTATTTCGTTTCGATCTCCTCAAAAACAATATCCTGCGCCCCTTCCCAGAGCACCTTGCGCCCAACGGCGCGCAGATTTTCGTGACCTTGCACAATCGTCAAAAAGTGATTACCGGCCAGTTGGCCCATCTTGCTGGCAAAGCAACTGGCGCCGTAGGGAAATAAAATTTCGGTTTCACTGTAGCCGCCTGGATAAAATAAAATTTCCCCAGGGGCCGGATGGCTGGTGTGATTCTCGAAACTTACATCGAGCTTAAAGTCGCCCAGCGGAATCCAGCAGGCTTCGCCACTCCAACGGGCGTGAATCAGCTTTTGGCGATAGGGCAGCAGTTTATGGAATTCGGCGCAGGTGAGGGGCGCATCCGTTTCTTCGAAGCGCGCTACAAATTCAAATGGGCCAACGGTGATGCGTAAGTGGTTCATCGTGTTTTCTTTCTCTTGTATCTTCTTTTGATAGATAAGTGCAGATTGTTACTTGAATTTTAATCGACCAATTTACGATACCCTGAGCTCAAGCAGCTGTCAAGATGATGGTGGACGAATCAATTTTCATCGCCGGCAGGCGCGTACTCACAGTCATTGGGGCCGCTTGTGCAAACCTATGGGCAGGCTTTACTACATTGCGAAGTTGCGGTTGATCATGATAGAATCGCTGTATAGCGCCGCCTTATTTTGTGTTCGACCAAAATTAAAGATTTGTGCCCAGGACTGAAAGGATTGTTGTATGATTAAGATTGCCGAAGTGCTCCCGCCGTATCCGACGCCCTTATGGAAAATGGTGAAACAATGCGGTGTGGATTATGTCGTAGGGTCAATGGATTTTCGTGCTGGCTGGGAATCGCGCAGCAAGGACGATTTGCCTTGGGGCTATATGTCGCTCGTGCGCATGCAACAGAACTATGAAAACGCTGGCTTTCAATTGGATACGATTGAAAGTCGCCCGCCGCTGAATAAAGCCAAACTAGGACTGCCGGGGCGCGATGAAGAAATCGAAGCCGCCTGCGATCTGATCCGCAACATGGGGGCGCTGCATATTCCCGTCTGGTGCTATGAGTGGATGCCGATCTTCAACTGGATGCGTACGTCCACCACGACCCCAGAGCGCGGCGGCGCAGTCGTGACTAGCTACGATAATAGCTTGATGATCAATGCGCCCCTGACCGAATATGGCGTTGTTACCGAAGAGCAGTTGTGGGAAAACCTGAAATACTTCCTGGAGAAGGTGATCCCGGTCGCGGAAAAGGCCAATGTTAAATTAGCCATGCACCCTGACGATCCACCACTGTCGCCAATTCGCGGCCTGGGCCGGATTATGCGCAGCGTGGAGAATTATCAGCGCCTGGTCGATCTGGTGCCGAGCGAGGTTAACGGCATCTGTCTGTGTCAAGGCAATTTTACGATGATGACCGATGATCTGCCCAGTGTGATTCGTACCTTTGGCAAGCAGAACAAGATCTTTTTTGTCCACTTCCGCGATGTGCGCGG
>JBBREZ010000294.1:0-8835 GCA_038225095.1 Caldilineales bacterium | reverse complement strand
GCTGGGCAGATGCTGTGTGAGAAAATCTCTGGCTTGCTCAGGAATTGTTTAAAAAAGGCGTCGTGCGGGTTCGTGATTTGGCTCATCGTACGGTTCAGTATACCACAAGTGGGGCGGCAAGCCGATAGATTTTTAAGCCTGCTGTGGTATACTGTAAAGAGTTACACCCACTGAAGCGCAGCGTTTGTGCAAAATTTATTTTGATGAATGGCTATGAAACGAATTCTAACGTTAGAAGAAATCCCTGCCGATGTTCTGCAAAAGAACAATGATTGGCAGCGTAAACGCAGTAACTTTGAACCGGCGCAGCATAGTGCCCAAATCTATGCTGTTTTCCAGCAGATTATGCATGTGCCCGAAGCCGAATGGGACGCGCGCAAAACCTTGACGCCTATTTTATCCCGCTTTCCCAAGGACGGTAAAGGGCTTTATTCCAAAGCGAATCTGATCGCTGGTTATCGCCATCTGGTGGCCGAGGGTGACTTGGATCCCGATCCGCTGCTAGAGCAGCGCATTCGCATGAAACCGATGCGCACGCAGAGCGGCGTTGCGCCCGTCACCGTGCTGACCGCGCCTGCCGGCTGCCCTGGTAAATGTATTTTTTGTCCAGACGACTGGCGCATGCCCAAAAGCTATATCTACGACGAACCAGGTTGCCAGCGCGCCGAACGCGACGGGTTTGATCCGTACCGCCAGACGCTTGGCCGCATTCATGCCTTCGAGAGTATCGGTCACGCCGCCGATAAGGTGGAATTGCTGATCCTGGGCGGCACGTGGAGCGCGTATAGTAAGGATTATCGCGAGTGGTTTGTGCAGCGCTGTTTCGACGCCATGAACGCCGCCGGCAATCCAGACTACGTGGATTCGCGCTCCCTGCAAGAGGCGCAGGAATATAATATCAACGCCCATCACCGCAACGTGGGCCTGGTGATCGAAACGCGGCCCGACTGGATCAACCCCGAAGAAATTCGCCATCTGCGCAAACTGGGCGTGACCAAGGTGCAGATTGGCGTGCAAAGCTTGGATGACGAAATCCTTGCCCTCAACCAACGCGGGCATGACGTAGCATCGGTGCGGCAGGCGTTGGGGCTGTTGCGCACGGCGGGTTTCAAATTGCATTTGCACTGGATGCCCAATCTCTTTGGTGCGACGCCTGAGAAAGACGCCGTTGACTTTGCGCGCTTTTTCGCTGACCCCGCGATCCGGCCCGATGAATTAAAAATCTACCCTTGTTCGCTGATTGGCGAAACCGAGTTGTACAACCGCTGGTTGGCTGGTGAATACCATCCGTACACGACCGCAGAATTAGTCAACTTGCTGGCCGATGTCAAGCCGACCATTCCACCGTACACGCGCATCAATCGGCTTTTCCGTGACATTCCAGCGCATCATATTCAGGCGGGCGTCAAGTTGAGCAATTTGCGCCAGGTGGTCGCGGAAGAATTGCACAAGCGCGGCCAACAGTGCGGCTGTATCCGCTGCCGCGAGGTGAAACGGCGCACCGTAGTTATGGACGAGTTGGAATTGCAAGATTACAGCTACGAAACCGATCTGACGCGTGAACATTTTCTGCACTTTGTGACGAATGAAAAAAGTGGTCAAGCTGGCCTGATCGCCGGTTTTCTGCGCTTGAGTTTGCCGCTGCAACCCCATGTAGGCAGCCGCGCCTTTCTAGACGAAATCGATGGCAACGCCATGATCCGCGAAGTGCATGTCTACGGGCCGGCGCTCTTCATCAGCCAAGAGAGTGAAGGCCAGGCGCAACATCTCGGCATGGGCACGCAGTTGCTCGACGAAGCGCGCCGCATCAGCCGCGCCGCCGGTTTCCGCCGCATCAGCGTGATCGCGGCCACGGGCACGCGCGGCTATTATGCGGGGCGCGGGTTCGCGCAAGGCGAGTTGTTTATGAGCGGCGATCTGTGAGATAGAAGTAGAGGGTACTTATGCCAATGCCGATCTCTTTAGCGAAACACGAGACGACTGAACTACTGACACCAGTGGTAGAAGCCATAGCCTCTGCACGTTATATGATTAACGCAGAGGGTAATAAAACTGACATCATATTGCCGTTGCCAGTCTGGGAAAAGCTTCTAGCGTGGCTGGAAGACCAGGATGATCGGGCGCTTGTGCGAGAAATGTTGCCGCACTTAAACATGGGGCCAGAAAAAGCAGGGGCATTATCCTGGGATCAAGTAGCCGATCAATGGGATGAATAAACATCGCTACACGCTCACCATTGAACCGGCTGCTCATGCCGAACGCCAACGGTTGCCCGGTCATGTCCGTCAGCGTGTGAAACAGACGATCAGCGATTTGGCGAGCCAACCCCGTCCCCACAACAGCGAAGCGATGGATATAACTGACTTAGGTGTGCCAGACAATGTAGATTGCATCGCATCCGCATTGATAAATGGCGACTAATTTATGCTGTCAATGACGATGAGCAATGGATTTGGATATGGGGTATCCGCGAATGGCCACCCTACAATTATCAAGACATCGGAGAATTTACAAGTAGGTTAACTTAAACCGCCTATGATCACAACGCTCGAACAACAAGTTCTTGCCTATATTGATGACAACGAACTGATCCGCTGGGTGCAAGAATTGACGCGCATCCCCAGTGTATGGCGACCGGAAGTGCCGCTGGGTGAGGAAGCGGCGGCGCGTTGGGTGGAGGCGCGCTGTCGGGAGATGGGCCTGGAAACACATTTTCAAATGGTGCAACCAGAGCGGCCCAACGTGATTGCCATCTATGGTCACAACGCTGGTCCCACGCTGATGTTTGAAGGCCACACCGATGTGGTCACCGAGGGCAACGACCAATTGTGGACCTATCCGCCGTTTAGCGCGACCATTCGTGACCGGCGCATTTACGGGCGCGGTGCCAACGACATGAAGGCCGGCCTGGTTTGCGCGCTGATCGCCACCAAAGCGATTGTGCAAAGCGGCGTCCCACTCAAAGGCAACATCTTGATCGGTGCGGTCTGCGATGAAGAAGGGCGCATGTTCGGCATCAAACATTTTGTGGAAAAGGGCTGGGCCGACCGCGTAGACGCCGCCATTATCTGCGAGCCGGAAGAAAATCATTTGTGCATCGTGCAGAAAGGCGTGATGTGGATGCGCATCACTATTACCGGCGTGATGGCGCACGGGGCGATGCCGCTCACGGGGATCAACAGCGCCTATCCGATGGCACAATTTCTAACGCAGTTGCAAGCATTAGAAGCGCGCGAAATCGCCACGCACGGCGATCACGAGTTTCTCGGGCCGCCGAGCATTACCCCGACGATCCTGCTTTCGCCGCCGCACGCCCACGGCGAACCCCAAAACAACGTGATGCCCGGCGCCACCGAAGTCACGTTGGATTGCCGCTTGATTCCTGGTCAAGACCCAGAAGCGCTGCGGTTGGAGATTGAGCAATTATTGCAAAACATCATCGCCATTGATGAGCGGCTCGGTTATATGCTAGAGGTGATCGAGGTGCGCCATCCCACCGCTACCGAGCGCGATCATCCAATTGTGACGACATTGGGCTCTGCGTACACAGATTTGACCGGCAAGGCGCCGATCTATGGCGGTGTGCCGGGCTCGACCGATGGCACAATTTTGAATGCGCGCAAAGGCATTCCAATTGTCACCTGTGGGCCGGGCGATATTCATATTCCGCATCATATTGATGAATGGGTGAGCATTGATGAAATAACGCTGGCCGCGCGCATGTATGTGTTGGCGGCGTTGCGCTATTTGGGGACACCCTAACTGATTTTCAGAGGAGTTCGTTGATGGCCTACACAGATTTTACACTTGAAACTGTGGCCGATCTGTTTCAGCTGGTCGTACAGCAGGATGTCACTTTTCCCAAATCCACTCCCTATTACAGTCCCCCATTGGCTACCAGAAACACTAGCACGCGGATTGCCGCTAGCACTGGTAAGCGAAAAAGCCCGCTCCGAATTTATTATTGCGCCGATTCTGCTGGCCCTGCGTGAGCTAAGCAACAATCAGGTGGCTATTTACTCAGGTCAACGACTGGATGGGGACCTACAACAAGGGCTGGTGGGGGAATGCGATTTTATTGTGACCAATACACCGCCCTTGCCCATAATTCAATCACCTATTATTAGCATCGTTGAAGCCAAAAAGAATGATATCGAAAGTAGTTTGGGCCAATGCGCCGCACAACTGGTCGGCGCGCAACGGTTTAATCAGCGTCACGGGACTAACATTACTCTGATTTATGGCTGTATCACGACCGGTGAAGTCTGGCAATTTCTTAAACTGGATAGTGATCATCTAACCATTGACCGCGACCGCTATTACATTAATGAAATGAATGTCATCCTGGGTATATTATGGACGATTGTTGCCCATTATCTTCCACACGACGATTTATGAACCAAGGCGCTCACTTTGGGCAATCGGCAAAAATGTGACATGTTCAACGCCCTCACCGATATTCCAGGCCTTAAAGTCGGCCATTGGACGAATCTAGAAGCCGGCACCGGCTGCACAGTGATCCTCTGTCCCGAAGGTGCGGTGGCAGGCGTGGATGTGCGCGGCGGTGCGCCGGGGACGCGTGAGTTGGCGCTGCTCGATCCGGTCTGTGTGGTAGAAAAAGTCCACGCGATCCTGCTGGGCGGCGGCAGTGCGTTTGGTTTGGCGGCGGCGGATGGCGTGATGCGCTGGCTGGAGGAACATGGCTATGGGTTTAATGTGGGCGTGGCCAAGGTGCCAATTGTGCCAGCCGCCATTCTCTTTGATTTGCCGCTCGGTCGCGCTGATGTTCGCCCAGATGCGGCGGCGGGATATGCCGCGTGTCAGACCGCGACCACTGGACGGGTGCTGGAAGGCAATGTTGGGGCCGGCACCGGCGCAACGGTGGGCAAGTTGCTGGGTTTTCAGCAAGCAATGAAAGGTGGCTTGGGCACGGCCAGCAAGCAGATCGGGCGTGGGCTTGTGATCGCGGCGCTGGCAGTGGTCAACGCCGCGGGCGACGTGATCGATCCGCAGACGCAGCAGATTATCGCCGGGGCGCGCAATCCATTGGTGGGTGGTTTTGCCGATTCGATGAAATTTGCCGAAAGCACGGTGGGGCAAACGTTGCACGCATTAACAGGGCTTAGCAATACAACGTTGGCCGTGGTTGCCACCAATGCGGCCTTGACCAAAACCGGTGCGACCAAAGTGGCGCAGATGGCGCATGACGGCCTGGCGCGCACCATTCGTCCGGTGCATACGCAGATTGACGGCGACCTTGTTTTTGCGTTTTCGTTAGGAGAACAAGTGGCCGATGCGGGCTTGGTCGGTGCAATCGCCGCCGACGTGTTGGGTGAAGCGATCATGCGTGCGGTGCGGGCAGCGGAGCCATTACATGGCATTCCGGCCGCAAAGGACTGGTGATGATGGAGTTTGAACTTTCACGCAATCTAGCTATCGGGCAATACATCCCCACAAATTCGGTCGTGCATGGCTTAGACCCGCGCACCAAGATCTTGTGTACTTTCTTTTTGCTAATTGCCGTGTCGATCGCGCGGTCAGTGATTGTTAGCATGATCCTGCTCGCATTGATCATGCTGATCACCAAACTCGCCCGCCTCCCTTTTAATTTCATTTTGCGCGGCATCTTGCGAAGTTTACCTTTACTTGTCTTCTTTCTGGCAATTGCGCTGCTCTATATTGGTTGGCAAACGCCAGATGGGCGCGTCTATTTTGAATGGTACTTTATTCGCATCACACGCGGGGCTTTGCAGGCGATCGCGCTTAGTTTGTTGCGCCTCTTCTCGTTTATTTTTCTGGTGAGCCTGCCATCGCTGACCACAACAGTCAGTCAACTAACGCATGGCCTTGAAATCATGCTACAACCATTCCAGCGCATTGGTGTGCCAGCCCATGAGATTGCACTAGTCAATATGATTGCCCTGCGCTTTGTGCCGACGTTGGCCGAAGAATTGGAACAAGTGATGAAGGCGCAAGCCAGCCGTTGTGGCGAAATTGGCCAGTTAAGTGTCCGTCGGCCCGTACAGATCGCGCGCTCATTGCTGCCATTAGTCGTCCCGCTGTTTGTCAATGCGTTTCGGCGCGCCGAGCAGCTAGCCGTTGCGATGGAAGCACGCGGTTACATTGGCGGGGCCGGCCGCACCAAATTTATTACGCTCAAAGGCAGTTGGCTGGATATAGTGCTCACGCTAGGGATGCTGATGCTTTGCGTGGCTATTTTACTGACGCCATGGCCCGCACTCCATACACTGCTCCCTGGCCTATGAGGAGCAGATTTATCAACTCTATTCTCATCACGAAGTTCGCCCTAGGAGGCAACCGAAATGGACAATCAAAGTTTTAACACCCGCCGTCTGGTGATCACGGCCATGCTGATTGCGGTCAGCATCGTGCTTTCGATTCCCATCGGCGCTGGACCGATCACCAGTCTGGGTTTTATTACGCTGGGGCCCGCCATCGCTTTCACCTTTATGCATGTGCCAGCCATTATTGGCGCTGTATTGGAAGGGCCGCTGGTTGGGACGATTGTCGGCTTTGCTTTCGGCGCCTTCAGCTTATTTCTGGCTGGCCAGCAACCGGCGGGCAGCGGCAATGCGATCTTCGTAGACCCGATCATTTCTATTCTGCCGCGCCTGTTTATTGGTCCAGTGGCCTGGCTGGTCTATAGCGCTTTGAAAAATGCCGGCATAACCCCGCGCTTGATCGGGGCCGCGATTGCGGGCACATTGACCAATACAATCCTGGTAATCGGCGCGATTGCGCTCCGGTTGCATATTCCATTCTTAGCCACGTTGGCGAGTGTTTCGGTCAATTCTGTGATCGAACTGATTGTCGCCTCTGTGATCGTCGTCGCTGTGGTCAGCGCCCTGCGTGGGTATAGTGGCGGGCGCGCTGGCTCGACGGTTTGATTGGTTTTGCCATATATCCTTATGCGCATAAAGCTGTAACACTTGTGGCACGAGATTAGAGATTAGGAGATTCTCCTAATCTCTAATCTCGTAAAAAATGTTCGTTTAGGGCGATTGACGCGTCAATCGCCCTCTAGCATTGACAGCGCTTAGCACTAGCCAGTACAATCGGCGCATGAAACTATCGACCTACAACATTCACGGCTGGCGCACGACGGATAGTCGGCCTAATCTAGATGGCGTCGCCAAGGTGATCGAAGATACGCAGGCGGACATTGTTGGCCTGAATGAAGTCTATTATCCGCGCGTCATTGAGGGCGCTGATCGTCCAGCGTTGGAAGCATTGGCACAACAACTGGGCATGCACTTTGTCTTTGGTCCCTGCCTTCGTTGGCCCGCGCAAGATAATATGCCCGCCAGCGCCTATGGCAACGCGCTCCTCAGTCGTTGGCCGATTATTGCCAGTGCGTCCCATCTGCTGACCCCCAAGGAAGAAGACGGCCACCATCTCCTAGCCGACAAAGAGGAGCGTGGTCTGCTCGAAGGGCGAATTCTGCTGCCCAACAACGACACTTTTACCGTCTACGTCACGCATTTGGATCACACGAACGAAGAAGCGCGCTTGGTGCAATTGCGAATTGCGCGCAGCTGGTTAACCCGTGATCGCAATCGCCCGCATGTGGTCATGGGCGATTTTAATGCGATCAGCTTGTGGGATTTTGTGGGGCGGCAAAGTGAATTCGAAGCCTTGGCGCAACATCCCAAAGGCAAGAACATAGTGGCAGGCGAAAAAGGCCCACGCGTGATTGCCCAGATGGAAAAAGCCGGTTATACTGATGTATACCAGCACTTCGGCACACCAGGGCAGCGCTCCTTTTTGCCTTCCGCACAGGCGATCCGCATTGACTATATCTTCGCCAGCCATTCATTAGTGCCGACGGTAAAATCCTGTGCAATTTGGCAGGAACCGGCCGGTCGAGAGGCGTCGGATCATCGCCCTGTGTTGGCTGAACTTGCCTAACCGTTTATTTGGTGAGCTACCCAAGCCTAAAGGCGTTGGGCTTCGGACGGACTGATCGGCTTACAAGCGCCAGAATCATGTCGGCCTGACGGTGGGCTCCCTCTGGGAACCGTTGCGTGACTTTCCGTGGCTCCCACGGTAGTTGAAGGTCTACCTTCGCACGCTATGATCGTTGAATATTTTACGCCCGAAACGTTTTCTTCGGGCAACCAGCAATACTCAGTTTTTAAGGTGCATTAGGTGTAAGTATAGCACAGATTGGAGGAAAAAGATAGTGGCAATTCGCTTACAAGGACGGCAAAAGCAGCGCGAAGGAAAGGGCAATCTAGCTCAGGCTAAAGCCTCGTTTGGCAGTAGCAAACCGCACTACGTTAGCCCCTTATATCCCAAAGCTAAAGACATTGGGTTTTACGGGGAGTATTCATAATTCTACGGCGAGCGTGCAGCGCACTGGGCAGTCGATGGTTCGTAGCCACAAGATGGCCCCGCCCAGTGCAATGCACGCAGATTCGCAATTCATCTTTCATTCCCTTTATCTTGCCATGCCACTACCTATTGTATTCAACCCAGATTACGTTGCGCCATTGCCGCCCGAACACCGTTTCCCAATGCCTAAATTTGGCAAAATTTACGAAATTCTCGTGCGTGATGGCATCGCTGGCCTCGATCAATTTCATTGCCCAGAGCGGCCACCCCAAGCGTGGATCGAACTGGTGCATGCGCCTGCGTATGTGGAAGCTTATTGTACAGGCACGCTGGATGCACGCGCCATGCGGCGGATTGGGTTTCCGTGGAGTGAAGCGCTGGTCAATCGCACCTGTACCGCCGTGGGTGGCACCGTTTTGACGGCGCAATTGGCGGTGCAATATGGCCTGGCCTGCAACACCGCGGGCGGCACCCATCATG
>JBBREZ010000293.1:0-8848 GCA_038225095.1 Caldilineales bacterium | reverse complement strand
CAACGATTTTAGTGGGTTAGTCTCCATTTTGCCGTTCAAATTTTGGCGTAAAATGGCCTAAAACTGGGTCACTACCACTGGTGGCTAATTTAACGTTGTCGTAGTAGTTACATTTATCATTCGTCCCATGCCTCACTGTCGTCTACGCTGTAGCCGCCCCATTTGCCCGTGAACGAGGAAGCAAACATTTCGGCATTCGTGCGTTCGGCGTCTTCGAGCGCCTTCTTCAACACGGCCTTGCGCCGCTCCTCAGCATCGGTGGGCGCGTTAGTTTCTAATGGGGCGACGCTCACAATGCGCACGCGACAAATATCGCCCATGCGATAGGGCACCACATTGCCCACAAATTTGCCCCGAATTGCTTTCGCTAAAGGCGTGTTCGCCCCTACTAAGCCACGGTCAAAGTCACCTAAATTCTCTTTGACAAGGTCAAACGCCATCAACTCGCCCCTGTCCTGGGCATCGATCAGTTCAACTTCAACATGCGTACCAATCGCTACTTGGCGCAACAATTCATTTTCGCTCATCGTTGAATTCCTTGTTTTATCATCGACTTCGCTGCAATCGAAGTATTTTTAACTTATTATATCAGAAAAGGTGTCATATTCCTCTTTGCGCAGAGGAGCACGCAGCCAACTAATGTTAGTGAAATCCTCAAGATCAGTGGTGGGCTGCTTGCTTTCGATCCATCCTAAATTATGCGCCGCAGTGCAAAGCGATTTACAATGAACTCATCTAGACTTTTTCTCAGGGAAAACCATGATTTCAGAAAAACTCTATGCCTAGCTACGGCTAATTTGGACCGTTGTGAGAGATTTTCTACATACCAACCCTAGCTTATACTCTGGTATGGTGCCATCTACGAAAATCTACCCGGTGATTTTAAGTTGGTTTATTTTCTGAAAGATAAAAATTTTCTCGAGTCATAAGTTTAAATGAGTTCAATCTTATATTAGGATGACAGCGCAAGGTTGTTAATCGGTAGACCACAGCGGAGCCGGCACGCCTATGGGCCGGACCATGCGCACGAGGCGTGCTGGCTCCGCCCTTGCGCTGTACTATTAGACACGATCGGGAATAAGAGGATTTGGTCGACAGGGATGCTGCTCCTGAAGCGGCGCCACGCATCCAGGTGACGCCTCCCTGTTTCCCGATTGACCGTTCGGCTGAGCGTTCGACCGAGCTCACGCCGAGGTCTCACGGTTCGGCTGAGGCTCACCTCGAAGCGTCGAAGCCTGTCGACCAGAGCTAATGGCTGATTCCCAATCATGTCTATTGATGATCAGGCACGATCACTTTCATTCACGACTTTGAACATAACCACGAATGACCCAAATTTTCCGAAGCATTAAAGCGCGTTGGATCAATATTTCACGCACAGAGGAAGGAATCAAGCATGACCATGTGGCCACTGGATACACGCTATGACAAAATGCAGTATCGACGCACCGGGCGCAGCGGGTTAAAATTGCCAGCCGTCTCGCTGGGGCTTTGGCATAATTTTGGCGGGGTTGACGCTTATGAGAATGGCCGCCAAATGGTACGACGGGCTTTTGACCTGGGCATCACTCACTTTGATTTAGCCAATAACTATGGCCCACCGCCGGGTTCGGCTGAAGAAAATTTTGGCAAAATGATGCGCCAAGATCTGGCCCCGCACCGCGACGAATTGATCATCTCGAGCAAAGCCGGTTATCGCATGTGGCCCGGCCCGTATGGCGAATGGGGATCGCGCAAATATATGCTCGCCAGCCTGGACCAAAGTCTCAAGCGCATGGGGTTGGCATATGTAGATATTTTTTACAGCCACCGCCCCGACCCAGACACGCCTTTAGAGGAAACGATGATGGCGTTGGATCACGCGGTGCGCCAGGGCAAAGCGCTCTATGCGGGCATTTCCTCATACCGCCCAGAGCAGACGCAACAGGCCGCCAATATCTTGCGCGAATTAGGCACCCCCTGCTTGATTCACCAACCGTCGTACAACATGTTCAACCGTTGGGTCGAAGACGGTTTGCTGCCCGTGTTGGAGCAACAAGGCATGGGCTGCATCGCCTTCTCACCCCTGGCGCAGGGCTTGTTATCCACCAAATACCTGAGCGGCATTCCTGAAGATTCACGCGCCGCCAAACCAAGTGGCGCGTTGAAAAGCAATCAGATTACCGAAGAAAAGCTGAGCAAAGTGCAGCGCTTGAACGAACTGGCGCAACAGCGCGGCCAGAGTCTGGCGCAAATGGCGATTGCCTGGGTGTTGCGCCACCCTGTGATGACCTCGGCGTTGATTGGCGCCAGCAAGGTCAGTCAGGTCGAAGAGTGTGTTGCTGCGTTGGATAAACTAGACTTTAGTGAGGATGAATTGAGCACGATTGAGGGCATCCTGGCCGAGCAACCCGCCGAGGCTTAAATTTCGATCTCGGTCACACCAGCAAGGCCGTTGAGCGTGATAATGAGGTGATTCAAGGCATCACGGCCAAGGATCACCTCATTGCCAGGCGTGGTAGCGATGACGCGCATAGACGGCAAACGATGTATACTGATTTGGATGGTCACCAGATATAAATTCACCGGTTGTGACACGCCGGTAATCCCGCGCATTCGTTGGCGCTTCACATACGGCGCACCGATTTTGCGCAAAAAGTCGATTGGGATCATGGTTGCATCAGCACCAGAATCGACTAACGCCACTAATTCAAGTTCACGCTCTGCATGCACTTTTAGCTTTACAACCGGCGCCGATGGCATATAACTGGCATCGTACAAAAATGAAGTAGTCTTCATAAACCAAACGAAAATCGTGGTGAGCGGAAGATGATTTCGCGCTGAAGCTGCGCTAGCACTTTATCAACCATAATGATTTCATCTGGGTAAATGGCTCTAATTCGTTTGATCAAAGCTCTTTCATCTTCATCATGGTCAATCACCTGGCCTTGATACACGGCCACATATTGATTGGGATATTTTTCCCATAACGCGGCGTGCATTTCCTCAAATGCGTCCACCTCGCCTTGCATTTTATCTTGGTCTGGATCCAGATAGAAAGGTGGAAACGAACGGATGACAACTTCAGTTAATATATCATCCACGCCGCGCTTCGTCGCTTGCGCAATCTGCTCCACTTCGTGATAGATAGCTTCTGGCACATTGAGTGTCACTTGAATGCCCATAATTCCTCCTGTCGAATACGCTCAAGCGTGTGAATCTTCCTATTATAACACAGGCAAATGACAGCCGTTTGATCAATCGATCAATTCATAAATTTGATAGTTGTGCTATTAGATAGATTGCGTATAATAGCAGCAACTTGTCATGCTTATCGAGCCCGCTCCTCCTCTCTGGGCGTAGGCGAACTAGGCAGGACAACCCAGGTTGCTCAGCCACCAGGGCATGCGCCAGTAAACAGTTAGCAGCGAACCGTCACCCATGCCTCAGCGCGCTGCCGACGAATTACGGCCTAGTGCTGACTGGTATTTATCTAGCCATAACCAACGAGTATTTGGTGTGAACGAACAAACCGAGCCTCCCAGTTATCCTTGCGCGCTTACGTATAGATTTCCTGCTTTTCGCCAACAGAATGTGTTTGCCCAAAGTCGCCGCGCCTGCGCCACGGCCGCTACAACCGTGGCCGCTGGTTATTTTCGATCAATTGCTTTCACCAGGAGAAAACCCAATGATCAAGCATCAATGGAGATGGACATTTGCCGTACTGTTGACACTGGCGCTGGCGGCCTGTGGCGGCAATAACACCGGTTCGACCGGCGCAGCGCCAGCGAATAAAGCCGCAGCGGGGCCGTCGGTATTGCATGTCGGCTGGCCTGGTAGCCCAGACAAACTCAACCCAGGCACGGGCGAACTAGCTGAAGCGTACACCATTTATGATCTCGTCTACGACACGCTCTTTCACCTAAAATTTGACGGCACCTTTAGCCTGGGCATCGCCGACAGCTACAAAGCATCTGCCGATGGCTTGGTGTACACCTTCAAAATTCATCAGGGCGTCAAATTTCACGATGGTCAGCCGCTTACGGCCAAGGATGTGGCCTTTTCGCTACAACTGTATAAAGACCATGCCGATTTCCCGTTCCTCAACTTTTATACAACAACTTTTGAAAAAATCGAAGCGCCGGATAATAGCACCGTTATTCTGACTTTGAACAAAGCGATCCCCAATTTAGAGAGTCAGCTGCTTGGTCTTTATATCTTGCCCGAGCACATCTGGTTCAAATATAAAACGGGCAAAGCGGCCGCCGAATTTCAAAATCTTGAGATGATCGGCAGCGGTCCGTTCAAAATGAAGGAATACAAACAAAACGAATTTGTCCATCTCGTGGCCAACAAAGCGCATTTTCAAAGCCCACCCAAGATTGATGAGATCGTCTTCCAGACCTTTGGCAACGAGGACGCGTTGGTGCAGGCGCTCCAAACCGGCCAGGTGGACATGATCACCAAGCTGCCGAATACGGCCGTGCCAGTCTTAAAACGCGCCCAAAATATCAAACTGGCTACCGGCGAGCCACTCGGCCCTTCGGTTCGCGACATCGTGATCGATCAAATTGACCCCAAGAATTGCCCTAAGGAGGGTGGCAAATGCACGGGCCACCCAGCCTTGCGCGACCGCAATGTACGCTTGGCATTGGCGCATGCCACCGACAAGCAGAACATTATCGACGTTGCTATGCTCGGTTTGGCCAAACCGGGACTGACGCTGGTTGCGGCCGGGCAGGTCTATTGGTACAACAACACGATCAAGGATTATGCCTTTGACGTCGCCCAGGCTAACAAGATTCTCGATGACGCTGGTTACAAAGATACCAATGGCGATGGTGTGCGCGAGCTGCCGGGCGACCCCAAAAAACCCCTGAGTTTCCGGCTGCAATGGCCCAACAATATCCCCGAAGCCCCGCGCATTGCCGAATTACTGGGGAAAACCTGGGCCCAGATCGGCATCAAAACCGAGCCACAATCCGTCGATCCAGACGCGCTGGTCTCGGTCTGCTGTCCGGCTTATGATTTTGACCTGATGATCTGGGGTTGGAGTTGGGGACCCGATCCCAACGACCCGCTGGGCGTCACGCGCACGGATCAGATTGCCACGGGCAGCAGTGAAACCGGCTATTCCAACCCGGCCTTCGACAAGCTGTACGACCAACAACAAGTCGAGCGTGACAAGGAAAAACGCAAGCAGATTGTCTTTCAGATGCAAGAATTACTCTTCAATGATGTTACCTACATCATTCCCTATTACCAGGACACTGTGCAAGCCTATCGCACCGACCGCTTCCAGGGCTGGATTATCGACGCGCCGACGCTGGCGCTAGAAGACCCGAAAAATCTGACGATTATTGAAACGGCCAAGTAATTTTTGATTGACGATTTTTGATTTACGAAGTAACTTCGTTGACGAAGCAACCCCGTAAATCAAAAATCGTCAATCGTCAATCAAATTATGAACCATTACGTGCTCAAAAAAATCGGTTGGGCCTTGCTCACCGTCATCTTTGTCGTCGTACTCAACTTCTTTCTCTTTCGCATCCTGCCCGGCGATCCGGCGCGCGCGGTCAAAGATCCACGCCTGACGCAACAGGCAATTCAGGCCGTCCGCATTCGTTTCGGACTGGACAAACCGCTCTCTATCCAATTTTTGCTTTATGTACGAAACTTATTGCAGGGTGAATTGGGCACTAGTTTCCATCAACAACGCCCGGTCGCCACGATTCTGGTAGAAAATCTTTTAAATACGTTGCTGCTAATCGGCGCCGGCACCATTTTATCAATTATTCTCGGCATGACGCTTGGGATCGCCGCCGCCTGGAAATCGGGCACCTTGATCGATTATGGCGCGCTGATTGGGAGCTTGGCCGCCTGGGCGACGCCAACTTTCTGGTTTGGGATGATCCTGCTCTTTTGGGGCAGCGGCAAGCTTGGCCTGCCGATTGGCGGAAAGTTGACCGCCGGGGCCAGTTATAACAGTTGGTGGGAACAGTGGCTGGATGTGGGCAGACATATGCTGCTGCCCACGTTGACCTACACGATTATTTATGCGGGCCAATACACGCTTTTCATGCGCAGCGCCGTATTGGATATTTTTGCCGAGGATTACATTCTCACCGCCAAAGCCAAAGGATTGCACTCCTTTCAAATTTTACGCGATCATGCCTTGCGCAACGCCATGCTGCCCACCGTCACGGTCGTGGCGCTCAATCTGGGCTTTACCGTGGCCGGCGCGATTGAAATTGAGAAGGTTTTTTCCTGGCCTGGCCTGGGTCAGACCATTATCGATGCCGTGGAGCGCCAAGATTATCCCGTGCTGCAAGGGGCATTTTTGTTGCTGGCGGTCAGCGTCATTTTCGCCAACCTGATGGCGGATCTACTCTATTCGTATCTAGACCCGCGCGTGCGTGTGACGTAAAACAGCGAAAATCGCACTCTTCCATTTTGAGGATTCCAACGCTCTACCATGACCCAAAACTCGTTCTGGCAAAGTTTTCTGCACAATCGAATGGGTGGCATCGGTTTTGCCATGCTCGCGATGGTGGTGGCGGTGGCAATTTTTGCGCCCTTCGTGGCGCCCTATGATCCCAACACCACGGTGCGCGTGACAATCGATAATATTTATTCGTCGCCTAGCGCCCAAAACTGGTTGGGCACGGACGACGCCGGTAAAGATGTGTTGACCAATTTGATCTATGGCACGCGCGTTTCGTTGATCGTGGGCTTCTTCGCCTCGTTTATTTCGTTGGTGATCGGCGGCACGATTGGGTTGGTGGCTGGTTTCTATGGCGGGCGGGTCGAGAACATCCTCATGCGGCTGACGGATATTCTGCTGGTGATCCCCGATCTGCCGCTGCTGATCGTGCTGATCGCGCTACTCGGCCGCGGCATGCCAATTCTTATTTTTGTGATTGGCATTTTGGGCTGGACGGGCACCGCGCGCGTGGTGCGTGCGCAGACGCTCTCCGTGCGCGAGCGCAAATTCGTGCAACGGGCGCGGGCCATCGGGGCGGGCAATGGTTACATCATTCACCGCCACATTTTTCCGCTGGTCTTCCCGTTGATGGTGGTGAACGCCGTGCTCGTTATTTCCGCCGCGATCTTGAACGAAAGCACGTTAGCCTTCCTGGGGCTGGGCGATCCTACGCGCCTCAGTTGGGGTCAGATGCTCAATTTTGCCTTTAATCGCGGCGCGATGAGTGCGGGCGCCTGGTGGGCGCTGCTGCCACCGGGGCTAGCGATTATCTGGGTGGTATTAGGTTTGACCTTGTTGGGCAACGGCTTGGAACGCGTCTTTAACCCGCGCTTGGCATTACATCATTTGGCAGTCGGCGACGAAATGGTGGCGCGCCCGATTCCGCCAGTGGGACAGGTGGCAGCGGTGCCGGTCAGTCATCAGTAGAGCAGTAAGTACACAAAAGGAAAGCTTCAAATGAACGAAAACGCAGACGATGACGCACTAATCTTAGACGTGCGCAACTTGTCGGTGGATTATATTGCGCGCGATAAACCGCCTGCCCATGCGCTAGAAAAGGTTAGTTTCAAACTGCACAAAGGCGAAATGCTGGGCATTGTCGGCGAAAGCGGCTGCGGTAAGACAACGCTTATGCTCAGTTTGATGCGCCTGCTGCCAGCGGCTGGGCGCATCGTCAACGGCGAAATTAACTTTCTCGGCGCCGATCTGCTCAATGTAAGCGAAAGGCAGATGGCTGATGTGCGCTGGAAAAACATCGCCATGATCTTTCAAGGCGCCATGAACGCGCTCAACCCAGTGCGCACCGTGGGCAGCCAGATTGCGGAGCCGATTGCCCGCCACACGATGAATACGCTCAGCGGGCTGCTCCCGATCCATAACACCAACGGCCATAGTAAACCGATGCAGCCGAATGGCAACGGTCATAGCCACGGCAAAAACCTCAACCCGGTGCGCACCGTGGGCAGCCAAATCGCCGAAACGATCAAACACCACGAAGCGATCGGTGACAAAGGCATCCTCGATCGGCGGGTCGCCGAATTACTCGATCTGGTGGGCATCAACCCCAACCGGCGCAACCAATATCCCCATCAATATTCGGGCGGCATGCGCCAACGCGCGATGATTGCGATGGCGCTGGCCTGTTTTCCCGATGTGATCATCGCCGATGAACCGACCACGGCGCTCGACGTAATGGTGCAGGCGCAGATTCTCGAATTGCTCGCCACACTGCGCCAACAGCTTGGCCTTTCTGTGCTCTTTGTCACCCACGATCTCGGCGTGGTAGCCGAGGTGTGCGACTCCGTACTGGTGATGTATGGCGGCATCGTGGCCGAATACAGCGATGTGGACACGATTTATAACGCTCCCCAACATCCTTATACTCAGGAATTGCTCAAGGCATTTCCCGATGTAACCCATCCGCATAACAAATTAACGTCCATTCCTGGTTATCCACCGCAGCTGGATGCCTTGCCGCCCGGCTG
The DNA here is from genome assembly GCA_038225095.1 of Caldilineales bacterium. Lineage (GTDB taxonomy): Bacteria > Chloroflexota > Anaerolineae > Caldilineales > Caldilineaceae > JAPLGZ01. The sequence continues at coordinate 400 of JBBREZ010000293.1, read as the reverse complement.
TCGTTTTGCCCCACGTTGTCCCTGTGCTTTTGCTCGCTGCCACCAGACGCAACCGCCGCTTTATCATTTGGGTAAATTTCACGAAGCTAGTTGTTATTTAGTGGAGAAAGTGGGCGTAAGAAGTAAGGAGTAGGGATACGGGATTAGGTTGTATTGGTCTTTCTCATGGCAGGGATAAATCCCGCAACTGACAGCAGGAAGTGCCCGCAGGCACTAGCATCTTAGTCGCTGCAGCGACTTCTTACTGTCAGAAGCCGAATTTATTCGTGGCTTATTAATCCCTACTCCCTACTCCCTAATCCTTACCCAATAACCATGAACCAACCAACCATCCTCGAAGTCCACCATTTACGTAAATATTTTCCCATCGGTAACGGCAGCCTATTGCGTCCGTCGGACA
>JBBREZ010000292.1:0-8864 GCA_038225095.1 Caldilineales bacterium | reverse complement strand
TTATCTTTCAAACTTTCAGCAGTGGAGTAAAAACGAGTCGGGACTCTTGGGTCTATAACTTTAGGCACGATGATGTTTCAAAGAATATTCAGAATCTGATCCATGTATATAACGAACAGTTATTTCGCTGGCAAAGATTAGCAGCGAAACCTCAAGTTGATGAGTTTGTTGCTATTGACACGAAGCAGATAGACTGGTCTGCTGGACTAAAAGACTATCTACGACGGGAGATAAAAATTTCGTTCACTACCTCCAATCTGCGCAGATCAGTCTATCGTCCCTTCACAAAGCTATATCTATATTTTGATAAGCATCTGGATGAGCGCCGGTATCAGTTTCCAATTATTTTTCCCACTCCAGATATGGACAGCAAAAATCAGATAATATGTGTAAGCGGGCTGGGTCATGACATATTTCAATGTCTTGCCAGTGATCACATAGCAGAGTATAAGTTTTCAAATGCGGCTAATGGCGGCTCCCAATGCTTCCCCTTCTACACCTACGCCGAAGACGGCAGCAACCGCTGCGAAAATATCACCGATTGGGCGCTGGCCCAGTTTCAGCAACGCTATGCCGGTGACGAGCATTCCGCATTCCGCCCTCCCCATTCCGCCCTCTCCAAGTGGGACATTTTCCACTACGTCTACGCTCTACTCCATCACCCAGAATATCGCACAAAATATGCTGCCAATTTGCGGCGTGAATTGCCGCGCATTCCGTTTGTGCAAGATTTCTGGGTCTTTGCGCAAGCCGGGGCACGGCTGGCGGAGATCCATGTCAACTACGAAAAGCAGTCCGAACACCCGCTCACTTTCATCGAAAATGCGGACAAACCGCTCAACTGGCGCGTCGAAAAGCTGAAGCTGAGCAAAGACAAGCGCAGCCTCGCCTACAACAGTTTCCTCACCCTGGACGGCATTCCGCCGCAGGTGTTCGACTACAAACTGGGCAACCGTTCGGCGCTCGAATGGATCGTCGATCAATATCAGGTGAGCGTGGACACGCGCAGCGGCATCACCAACGACCCGAACAACCCAGATGATCCACAATATATCGTGCGCCTGATCGGCCAGGTGATCACGGTGAGTTTGGAGACAGTACAAATTGTGAATGGCCTGCCGCCGTTGCTGATGCTGGAATAGCAACAAAAATTTAAGGATTTGTTATAATGAATGAGCAACCATCTGCCCCCGGTCAGGTGAAAATCGAAATGGAAGTTGCGCTCTGCCTGGTTACCGCCCCGGAACATGCCTGATCGGTAAACATGCGATTGATATTCTGCTCAAGCTGGAGGTGAATGTGATAGGTCATGCACTCTTGTTAGAACTGCCAGAAGAAATTTATCAGCCACTTGTAAAAACGGCGCAACAGAGTGGTCATACGCCGGAGGAATTAGTGACTATCTGGCTAACGACAGTCGTACGCCAGACATTACAAGATCCTTTGGAACAATTTATTGGCGCCTTTCATAGCCAGGTCCCCGACTGGGCAGACGAGCACGACATGTATCTGCGCCAAGAACTATTTGAGCAGATGCATGGTCGAATAGAAGTGAGCCAGCTTGATGAATGAGCTTTTTGTCGATACATCCGGTTGGGGTTGTTTGTTCGATGCCGCTCAGCCATATTATGCAACGGCGGCGAATCTCTATCGAACGGCTCGTTACCAAAATCGCAAAATTGTGACAACCAACTACCTATTGACCGAATTGGTGGCATTGCTCACCAGCCCGCTGCGCATTCCCCGTTTGACCATCATTGATTTGATCGAACGGTTGAAAACGTCCTCGTTTATAGAAATTGTGCATGTTGATCAAACGCTGGATCAGCAGGCATGGGCCTTATTGTGTCGTCGCCCCGACAAGCCATGGAGTTGGGTCGATTGCGCCAGTTTTGTGTTGATGGAGCAGCGCGAGATTCGCGAAGCTTTAACGACTGATCATCACTTTGAGCAGGCGGGGTTTTTACGTCTGTTAAAATCAGGGTGAATTGTATGGGGCTAACAAAACTTTACTGCTGATAAAGCGGTGCGGCTGAGCAAAGACAAGCGCAGCCTCGTCTACAACAGTTTCCTCACCCTGGACGGCATTCCGCCCGCGGTCTATGCCTACAAACTGGGCAACCGTTCGGCGCTCGGATGGATCGTCGATCAATATCAGGTGAGCGTGGACACGCGCAGCGGCATCACCAACGACCCGAACAACCCAGATGATCCACAATATATCGTGCGCCTGATCGGCCAGGTGATCACGGTGAGTTTGGAAACAGTGCAGATTGTGAATGGTCTGCCGCCGTTGGCGAGGCTGGAATAGCAACAAAAATTTAAGGATTTGTTATAATGAATGAGCAATCTGGTATCTTGCTATTTGACGTACAAACGCCGGTTGGTTTTCGCGTCCATTGTTATCAAGCCTACTGGTTGCGCAAAATTGTCGCCCAACATCCTGTGATGGCAGAACGGATGGATGATGTTATACGGGCGTTGACTGCGCCCGACGAAATTCGGTTAAGCCGCATTGATGAGCATGTCTATCTGTTCTATGCGCAGGGTGAAAAGCGGTTAGTATGTGCCGTAGCTCAGCAGGCAAGCGGTGAGGGCTTTTTGATCACTGCTTATCCTGCCGACAAGATGAAAGAGGGGAAGGCTGTATGGAAAAGATAAAGATTCGCTTCGATCCGACCGATAATACACTCATCGTCTGGTTTGCCGATCCGCAGACGATGGCCTATCTATCGCCGCTACAAGAAGAAGCCAATGGCGATCTCCATCTGATCAAGAATGAAGCAGGCCAGGTCATCGGCTTTGAATGCCAGTTCTATCAGATCAAGCCGGGTCAATTGACCGTGGAAATGGAAACAACGCCATTGCTGTCAGCAATGGCAGAACTGGCGTAGGATAGAATATAGAATACCGCACACTCGGGCATTTTTAACAGAATGGCTGGTAAACATGTGACTGGCACGTATAACTTCGCCAACTTTGTCCTCGGATGCTGGAGTAAGGATTAGGCCGCTACTTTTAAGCGCTCGGCCAACCAAAGATTAACTAAAGTTTCCGTTGTCACACCTCTGGCTTTCGCTTGATGCTCGAGCAGATCGACTAACTCTGGCACAAGCGCAACGGTATAGACTTCTTCACGCAAGTCTATCGCAAAGGATACTTCTTCGGTCTCGTCTTCGTAGTCGGCTGTACTATGCTTATCCCAAAATTCGGCAAGTTCCTCAATGCTGGCTGAAGCAGTTGGCATGGGATCACGCTTTGCCTTACTTGTGTCCATATTGCTTTCGCTCCTTATCATCCATATCACGCGCACTGATAATCAGTGCTTCATTCTCGGCCTTAAGAATAAGAGGATGCGCTTATGAACTACCGCACACTAGGCCGCACCGGCGTCAAGATCGCGCCGCTAGCCCTCGGCACCGATAACTTCGCCAATCCTGTTTCGAAAGCGGAAGCGACGCGTATTCTCAACTGCGCGCTGGACGCTGGCATCAACTTGATCGACACGAGCAACAGTTATGCCCAAGGCGAAAGCGAAGCGATCATCGGGCGCGCCCTGGCACAGAATGGGCGGCGTGATGAGATTATCCTCGCCACCAAAGCCCATTATCCCACCGGCCCTGGGCCTAACCAACGCGGCAATTCACGCCTGCATCTGATCAAAGCTTGCGAAGATTCGTTGCGCCGCTTACAGACCGACCACATTGATCTCTACCAACTCCACCGGCCTGTCTTTGACATCCCCATCGATGAAACTTTAGGCGCGCTCACGGACTTGGTGCGCCAGGGCAAGGTGCGCTACATCGGCAGCTCCACCGCGCCAGCCTGGAAGGTGATGGAGGCGATCATGGTGAGCGAATTCAAAAATTATGCGCGCTTTGTGAGCGAGCAACCACCCTATAATTTGCTCGACCGGCGCATTGAAAACGAACTTGTGCCGCTCTGTCAGTCCTATGAATTAGGGATTCTATCGTGGGCGCCGCTGGCGATGGGCATGCTGGCCGGCCGTTATGCCGATGCGCAGGCGTATCCCGAAAATTCGCGTGCCCACTTGCGCGGCGGCATTTATGCGGACCGCATCACCGACCATGCCATCGCCAAGGGCAATCAATTCGTGGCGTTGGCGCGTGAACAGGGGCTAGACCCGGCGCAACTGGCGCTGCTTTGGGTCAAGGATCAACCGGGTATCACCGCGCCGCTGATTGGCGTGCGCACAGTGGCGCAGTTGGACCATTTGCTGCCCGTGCTAGAAATGCGCTTAGATCCCAAATTGCGCGCTGCCTGTGATGCGATTGTGCCACCCGGCAGCGCAGTCGCCAATTTTCACAACACCTCTGGCTGGCTCAAAGGGTCTGGCTAGCGAAAAGCCGCTTATGGGTCGGACGCTTGTTCCTCTGACGTGAAACTAAATCCAGTCAACGTATGATGGGCCAAGGCGACGAGCACCAGCAGTGGCGTAACCGCGGTCATTAACGCCGCGGCGGCTGTGGGCCATGCCAATTCCCGTTCAAAGGTGAAGAAGTCGCTCATCAGCAACGGGAGCGTTTTTATGGCACCATTGGTTAGCACCAAGGGCGCGACGAATGTATTCCATTGCAAGATAAAGACGATCACGGCCGTCGCCGCAAGCCCGAGCGTAGCTTCGGGCACGATGATAGCAACGAGCAGACGCAGCAGATTTGCCCCGTCCAAGTGGGCCGCTTCTTCCACTTCGCGCGGTAGGCGGGCCAGATAACCGAACAAAACGTAGGTAGCCAGCGGCGCATAGATGGCAGTCTGGGCCAGCACGAGCCCAGGCGCGCTGTCTTGCAAATGCAACCAACGGGTAATAAGGCTTAATGGGATGATGTAGGCCATCACCGGTAGACTGGCAAGTAGCAAAAAACTCTGTAAGAGCAAGTGACGCCCTGCAAAACGTGACCGCACCAGGCTATAGGCCGCCAACAAGGCCAGCGTGACAGCGAGGCCGGTTGCCAGGGCGCTGATCAAGCTCGTCGTCGCCAGCGCCTGCCAGAAATTCGGATCAGCCACCCCAATTTCCTGATAATGTTCGAGCACGGGCGGCCACGTCCAAGCTAGTGCGGGCGTTGTCGGTTGCACGCCAAACGAAGCCAGCAACGTCCACACGATAGGTAGGGCAAAAATAAAGGCCAGGAAACTTAACAGCCCCATGCGCAACCAGCCGCGTCGTCGCTGTTGGATCCACCAGTTTGGTTGTTGTTTTGTTTTTATAGGCATAATTCTTACTCTCTGTATTTGCGGCTCAATCGAATGCTAAGCCAGCCCACCAGCAGCACCGCCAGCCCGATCAACCAGGCTGCGGTTGCGCCAATCGGCCAATTAAAGAGGATGAAGGCTTGGTGATAACTAAACAACCCCAATGTCAGCGTGTCGGAAACCGGCCCACCACCGGTCATAATCAAAATGCTGTCAAAGACACCCAATGCACTGCCGGTTAGCAACAAACTGATGGTGAACAACAAAGGGCGCAGCGCCGGCACGGCGATCTGCTGCAGCCGTTGGGCGAGGGAGGCACCCTCAACCATGGCTGCTTCCCATTGTTCAGCGGGAATCGCAAGCAGGCCCGGCAACAACAGAAAACTGACTAGCGGGGTTGTACGCCAGATTTCCACCCCCATCACCGCCAGTAGCGCCCAGCTACGTAGACCCAACGGTGAAGGTTGGCGAGGCAGGTGAAACAGGGTAAACCAAAAGTTAAGCAACCCAACCTGACTATTGAAGAGGAAATGCCACATCACGCCGTTGGCAATCGGGCTCACGAGCCAGGGCAGCAGCAACAGAATCTGCCACAAGGCGCGTCCCCGCGAGCACCCACGCAACAAATAGGCCAGCGCAAAACCAAATGCTAGCTCAAGTGGCACAGTGAGCAGCGTAAAAAGCAACGTGTTCCGCACCGCAGCGCTAAATTCGCCATTGCGAATGACCACTTGATAATTCTTGAGACCGACCAAAGCGAAAGTGTGGCGCGCCGATGTATAATTGCTGAAGCTGGCGAGAAAACCCAAAAAGACTGGGATGATCAAGAAAGGCAATAGGAGCGTCGCGAGTGGGGCAAACAGGATGAGCCGCTGACGAAGGGTAAGCATTGGGAATGATCTTCACTTTTTCGGTCGTTATTGAGTGGAGGATATACGCCAATCATCCACTGGGAATCCAATGAGAAGTTGGGTTTTAGACACATGCAGATCCGCGTTTTGTGAAAACAATCGATCAATTCGGCGGATAACGCACCTCAACCGAAATATCATACGGACCAGGGCCAGACGGCTGCACATCCAGCGTGGTGGTCAGCGTTTCATGCGCCTTCAGGTCAACATTATCGTTGACCTGGGCCACCGTTTCGCCGGTCGCACGCGCCCGCACGCGTGCGATCACTTCGGTTCCCCCTTCGCCACCGCCGCGATTCTGCAAGGTGATGATCAGTAGATAGGGCTGGTCAGGTGATTGGGGCGGTTGGAGCGCGGAACGGACAACGACCGGATCAGGCCCAAAACAGCTATTAAGCCCCAAGATTAATGACCCGAACAAGATAAAATGAACCAGATAGTTTCTCATTTGGAAGGCACCCACGGCGGCAGCCAGATAAAGAGCATCAGTAAGCCCATAATGATGAACGAGACAATCAGCGCGCAGCCCATTGACACCACAGGATCGGCGCGCTGTTCTTGGCGAGAGAGCGAAATAAAGGCCAGCGGTTCGGGGATGATCGGCAGGCGATACTCAACCTCAAATTCCATATCGGGCAAGTGCGCTTCATCACGCAAAATGGGGCAAAGTTCTCGGCACTCGCGCGTCAAGGTGGCAATATCCTCATCGGTCAAGTCAACTACCGGCCAGAGCGGACCCGAGCCGAGATGGTGCTGAAGATTGCGGCTAAAGGTGACCATGCTACCGTATTGCAAGGCAGCTTCATCATCAATGCTCGCCCATTGGACGATTTCAACGCGCGCCTTTGGGTTGCGTATTTTAACTAATTGCTCAATGCGCCGCTGAACGTAGGCAAAAAGACTATTGGAATGCCGACAAGTCGCTTGCTCATCGCTGATCTCAGCGCCATCAATCACGATCACGCCCAAGTGCCCCGCGTCATCCTCGATGGGAATCCTGATCGGCTCATCTGGCGCAGCTTGGCGACGGACCAGACAGTTGAGATAGACGGCTTCGGCAGCATCATCTTCGGATAGCTTGAGCGCCGCCTGTTTGCGACGCTCGACTTGGGCTTGGTCGCCGCCCCACCAGGCCGGCCAATTATAATAGATCATCTTCAGCGCGCCCCACGCCCCGGATAGACTGATCGCAATCAGATAGGCGAAGAGCAACAAAATAACGCCCAGGGTTGCGGTTTCAAGATTGCTCCGTTGCGCCAACGTCACAAAAAACTTGCCATGGACAATGATCAATGCATCGGCAATCAAGCCCGTCACCACAATGCCCGTGTAAATGGCGGCCAGCCGGTGAACGCGTTTGCGATAGTCAGGTACTGAGCCGGTGCCCTGTTCGCGAATAAAGTAGGCGGAAATGCCCATCTAATTCAAACCTCGCTCTGTTTTACCAACAAGTGCCCGCTTGCCAACCCCTAATCCCATATTGCACATGTCACTGGTTCATGCTACCATTTTGGCTATACAATGCACACCCCTTCCCCCTACAGGGGGGAGCCGTCACGGGACAGAATGAGTTACTTCGTTTGTCCCTGATTTGTTCCCTCCCTTATCAGGGGAGGGTTAGGGAGGGGTCGCATTCACTACATTCTAGCACATCTCGCACCCCAGCAAGCTAGGCAAGTGCGCTGGCGAAAAGATAATCATTATAAAGATAATCATTATAAGGAGAAAAACGCATGCGTGCAATCATCATTGGCGGCAGTGGTCATGTGGGCACCTATCTCGTGCCGCGTCTAGTCGAAGCCAGCTTCGACGTGATCAACGTCAGCCGGCAGGAACGCGCCCCCTATCAAGCCAGCGGCGCTTGGAAAGCAGTCCAACAAGTGCAGATTGATCGCACGGCTGCCGAACAAGCAGGTAACTTTGGTCAGCAGATTGCGGATTTGAAGCCAGATGTCGTAATCGACATGATCTGCTTTACACCCGAAAGCGCTCGCCATTTGGTCGAGGCATTGCGCGGCCAGGTGCAACACTTCTTGCACTGTGGCACGATCTGGATCCACGGCCCCAGTGTGACTGTGCCCACCACGGAAATGCAGCCACGGCGTCCGTTTGGCGATTATGGCATCAACAAAGCCGCGATTGAAACGTATTTGCTCGATCAAGCGCGGCGCAACAATTTTCCTGCCACGCTCCTGCATCCCGGCCACATTGTCGGCCCCGGCTGGGCACCGCTGAATCCGGCTGGCTATTTCAACCCAGAAGTTTTTGCGAAACTCGCGCGCGGGGAAGCATTAGCACTGCCCAATTTGGGCATGGAGACGGTGCATCATGTCCACGCTGATGATGTCGCCCAGATATTCATGCAAGCGCTTGCCAACCGCAGCAACGCCGTCGGTGAGAGTTTTCATACCGTGTCGGCGGCGGCGATCACCTTGCGCGGCTATGCCGAAGCGATGGCAGCCTGGTTTGGCCAGCCCGCCAACCTCAAATTCTTGCCATGGGAAGAATGGCGCGCCACCGTTTCTGCGCAAGAAGCCCAGGCGACGTGGGATCACATTGCGCACAGCCCCAACTGTAGCATCGCCAGGGCCCAACGTTTGCTAGATTATCAGCCACGTTACACTTCGCTGCAAGCCGTGCAGGAGTCGGTACGCTGGTTGATTGAAAATAAAGTCATCACCATTTAGGATTGGTAGCTTGGAGATTAGAGATTTTGCTCTGTAATCTCCAAACGCT
>JBBREZ010000291.1:0-8869 GCA_038225095.1 Caldilineales bacterium | reverse complement strand
TACGTGGGCCGTGATACAGACTTGTCAATTGCACAATTGGAAACTGCTGCCGCGGCGCTCAACGATTGGGCGGAAGATGACGGGGCTTCAAAGATTATATCCATCGCCAGTGCGGCATTTTTGGGGAACAAAATTTTGCCGGTGGATGATGCTTTAAGCGCACCGCAGCCACCCCATGCGGCCACGTCTGCACCAACTGTGCTCAATCAACACGCGGTTCCTTTGCTCATCCCCAAGCTCCAATTGCCACGTTTACACACCGCGCTTGTGCCGCGTATACGCTTGCTGCGGCAACTGGACAGTGCGGCGACACGCCGCCTCACCCTGGTCATCGCGCCGGCAGGCTTTGGCAAAACCACGCTTGTGCGCCAATGGATCGCCGAAAGCAGCCAAGCGCCTGCGGTGGCCTGGCTTTCGCTGGACGCCGAGGACAACGATCCGGTGCGCTTCTGGCGCTATGTGATCGAGGCGTGCCAGCGCATCCAGCCAGATTTGGGCGCAGCGGCGCTCGGACAGCTCTCCACCTTGGTGCAACTGCCCTTTGCGCCCTCGCCACTGGAAACAGTATTGACGACGCTGCTCAATGCATTGCTCCAATACGCCCAGCCTTGTCTGCTGGTATTAGAAGATTATCATCTGATCACGGCGGCCCCGATTCACACGACGCTGGCCTTTTTCCTCGAGCATTTGCCCGACACGGTTCACTTGTTGATCCTCACGCGCAGCGAGCCAGCACTGCCCTTGTCACGGCTGCGCGCCCGCAATGAATTGGGGGAAATTACGGCTGGTGATTTACGTTTCTCGCCTACGGAGACGCAAGCCTTTCTGGCGCAAACCATGAACTTGACCCACTTGTCACCAGCGGAGCAAAATGCGGCGCGGCACGCCCTCTTGCGGCTGGACGCACAGATGGAAGGCTGGGCCGCAGGGTTACGCCTGCTGGCATTGACCTTGGAAGGTCAGCAAACGGCTGCCGCGATTGAGCATTCGCTCGACACCTTTGTCGGCAGCCATCGACCCATTCTCGACTATTTTGTGGATGAAGTGCTCAACACCTTGCCTGCGCCACAGCAACACTTTCTACTCCAAATCAGCGTGCTGGGTCGGCTGACCGCTTCGCTGTGTGACGCCGTCACCGCGCAAACCAATAGCGGCGAATTGCTTGCAGCGTTGGATCAGGCCGGGCTGTTTCTGGAGCCGCTGGGCGGCCAGGAAGCGTGGTATCGCTTTCACACGCTCTTTGCCGAGGCCATGCAACACGAGGCACGGCGACGTTTGGGTGGCGAAATGCTGAGTGCGTTGGCCTATAAAGCGAGCCTTTGGTACGAGCAACAGGACATGCTGGCCGAAGCCGTCGAAGCAGCGTTGCGGGCGCCCGACTTTGCGCGCGCCGCCCAACTGATCAAACAGCTTGGCGATGACCAGCGCTTTTACGGAAAATTTCAACATACGGGATTGCCCAACGAATTTCATACGTTACAACGTTGGCTAGAGCAATTGCCGCCTGCGCTGCTTCGCCAACATCCGGAACTCGGGCTGGAATATGCGACCGCGCTGCTGATGACCCATTTTTCCGAACGCTATCCAGAGCAGGTGATGGCGCGCATCGATGAGGCGCTCAGCGCAGCGGAGACCGGCTTTCGGGCGCTGGGCAATACGTCTAAACTGGGCGAGGTGTTTGCCTTTCGCGCGCTGCTCACGCGGCAACATGGGGAGATCAATCAATCGATAACCTGGGCGCAACAGGCCCTTGCTTGGCTGCCGCCGGATGAGTTGGCCTGGCGCAGTGTGAGCCAAGGCGTGCTTGGGCTGGGCGAATTATTGACCGGCAGGCTCGACGTGGCCCGCCAGCAGATGCAAACGGCGCTGACCTTGATCCAAGTGATCGGCAATCCCCACTTTCTGCGCGCTACGATTGGGCAACTCAGCGCGATCAGCTATGAGGCGGGCGATCTGCACCAAACCGTCGCCGATTTGCAGCCCATGCTGGCGACTGTACGCCCAAGTGGGACACGCCTCGCCCTATTGGATCTGCGCGCTGATCAGCGGGTTGACGCTGCTGGCGCTATGGATGGTTCGACCGGTAAACCAAGTGGCGACCGCGCTCCTCAGTGAGGGATAATTTGTTACACGGAAGTCCAGATGATAGAAAAATTTCTATCATCTGGACTTCCGTGTAAGGTTTAATGCTCTTTTATAAGCTCGTTTTCTGCTAGATCGCCGGAGAGCAAAAGGGTATTCCCATCGGGATCTTTGACCATGGCAAAGCACATCCCAAAGGTAGTTGCATAAGGCGCGCGCTGACTCTGGTAGCCAAACATCATGAGTTCAGCGTACTTTGCCTCTACAGCCGTGTGCGTCTTCAGATAAAATTCAAAAACTGTGCGATAACCGTCTGCTTCAGTCGGCTTTGGGTCAGCACTGTTAACAAAATCAGCGTCCCAACGCGCCGGCCTGGAGTCAAGGAAGAAGGTCAACCCGCTGCCCATTTTAATCTCGACATGCGTTTTTTGCTCGCTTCCCTCTGGAATATCAAGGCCCAGGCGGCGATAGAATTCCAACGACTTACCCATATCCTGAACGATCAACCCCAGCATATAGAGTTCGAGTGCCATGTTTATCCTGTATAGCCCCGTAAAACCCATTGCTTTAGCTTTGGGATATAAGGCACCCAGTGGGCACCCGCTACTGCCGACCGATGCTTTAGCATGACCCCTATTGTACTTCCCCTACTCTGTGATTTTGCATATCTCGGTCTTTATGTTAGAATAGGTGTATATTAACTAATATAAAGGGTAGAAAATGCAGATACAGAACTCAGACAAGATATATCACAGCGATCATTCAATCGTCTATAGCTGCCAGTACCATGTTGTTTTTTGTCCAAAATATCGACGGTCTGTTCTAGTTGATGGCATTGATATTCGTCTCAAGGAATTGATCTTAGAAAAACAACAAGAATATCTGTACACCGTGATTGACCTTGAAGTTTTGCCCGATCATGTGCATCTGATTCTAGACGTTGATCCACGGCTGGGCATTTCAGACATCATCGGCAAAATCAAGGGCTATACTGCCCATATCTTGCGGTCTGAATTTCCTGGCCTAAGAAGCCGTCTGCCCAGCCTTTGGACGCGTAGTAAATTTGTATCATCGATTGGCGCTGTATCTCTGGACATTGTTAAGCGATATATTGAGAACCAAAAGAACGTTTGATGATCATCCAAAAAGCCTTTAAGTTTCGCCTGTATCCAAATAGGAGCCAACAATCCGCGCTGGCCGTGCAATTCGGGCATGTGCGTTTCGTGTACAATCACTATCGCGCGGCGCGTGAAGGTTTCTATATTGATACAGGTACAGGCTTGACCTACAACGATTGTGCGCTGGACTTGGCGCAAATTCTCAAGGTTGACTATCCCTGGCTGAAAGAAGCGGACAGCCAGACGATGCAGCAAGCGCTTAAGGACTTGGACAAAGCCTATGTAAACTTCTTTGCGGGTCGCGCTGGCTACCCAAGTTTTCACGGCAAACATGGCAAACAAGCCATTCGCTATCCCCAGCGTTTTAAGGTCAATGGTAAACGGATCTATTTGCCAAAAGTGGGCTGGGTTAAGGCAATCATCCATCGCGATATTGAAGGCAAGATGAATAGTTGCACCGTCTCGAAAACCAAGAGCGGTCGCTATTTTGTCAGCCTTCAATGTGAGATGGAAACGCCCGACCCACTCCCATCCGTTGACGCCATCGGCGTTGACCTGGGCTTGACCACCTTTGTCGCTTTGAGTAACGGCGAGAAGATTGAAAAACCCAAGCATTTGTACCGTAGCCAACGGCGCTTGACGATTCGCCAGCGTCGCCTTAGTCGCAAACGCAAAGGTTCTAAGCATCGCAATCATGCGCGGTTGCCCGTGGCCGTGCTGCATGGGCGGGTCGCCAATCAGCGTAAAGACTACCAACACAAGCTCAGTCGCCAACTGGTTGATCGTTTCGGTGTCGGGTGCCCGCTGGGCGCGTTTGAATCGTTGAACATTGCCGGTATGGTCAAAAACCATCACTTGGCTAAGGCGATTAGCGACGCGAGTTGGGCACAATTCGTTGGCTTCTGCGAGTACAAAGCGACATGGGCGGGCGTGCAAGTGTTGCGCGTTGAGCGCTTCTTCCCTTCGTCTAAGCTTTGTAGCGATTGCGGTAGCAAACATAAGTCTTTGACCTTGAACATTCGGCAATGGGTTTGCATGAACTGTGGTTCATTGCATGACCGAGACACCAACGCCGCGATCAACATTTTGAAACAAACTACGGTGGGAGCCACCGAAAGTCACGCAACGGAAGATATGATTGGCGGGGGTTCCCTCTGGGACAAGCCGATCAGTCCGTCCGAAGCCCAGCGCCTTTAGGCTTGGGTAGCTCACTCTACATTTTCTTGTACGGCTTTGATGAAAGCAGATTCCTTTTTCAGACCAACTTTCCTACGAAACAGGTCATAGAGGGAAGGCGCACCAGCAAAACACCAAATAGCAATGACCGGGTCACAATTGGCGCACCCCAAGGAAGAAGTTGGCGCAAAGGGCACGATTGGGTTTCCATACAGGTGATGCATAATATCCCACCCAGTGTGGAGGAGCCAACCAACACCGATAAAGTTGTAGGAGTTGAGTCCCTTGTAGGCACAGTAGGTGACAACCGTGGCAAAAGCAAACTCCCATAGACCCAGACCGCCGTTGAGATAGGCTGCGCCTGCGCCAGCGATCATGATCGCATTGAAGTTTCTTCGATTGGGTTCTTTGAAGAAAGAACTGGCAAAAATGTACAGAACGCCGATCAAGATTGGCCCCACCACATTCATGATGGGAAGGGCAGATGTTGCAGGTACTTGCATACGTTTTTTTCCTTTCTTTTGATGTAATTACGGGGTAAATAGGTAGACAAGTAAACAGGTAAATACGTAGCATGCCCTATCTACCTATTTACGTGTCTACCTGAGCAGTTACCTTTTTACGACGTTGCGTAGATCAACCGTGTCATCAACCCAATCGCGAGGATGGTCAGGACAAAACCGATCCAGGCCCAGCGCCGCGCCCGCCGTCCCGCGCCATCTTTCGGCAATTGTTGGAGCGCCGGGCGCAGTGCCGAATCGCCAATCCCTAGCAACGCGACCGCGATCACAATCCCAGAAGCGACAATCCCACCCCATTCTCCACCCCGTGTGATGCTGGCAAAGCCGCGGGTGCGCGTCACCAGCACCAGCCCAAAGACCATCGTCGCTGTCCCGACATAGGAGAGCAGCCGCACCGTCGCCAGCGTCACCGCCAGCAGGACATCGTTGGCCTGTTTTTCTAAGCGGGGAATCAACGCAAGCGCCAGCAGCGCATAACCGCCCACCCAGATGCCGCCACTTAACACGTGTCCATAGCGCACCAACCACGTCCCTATCACAGAAATCATAACGTTCCTTTCGGGTGAGAAAACAACAAGAGCTGTATAGGGACGCAATCATAGCGAACGGCGCTTGGGAAATCAAGTGCTAGATCGGTATAATTGTCCAAGGTTGGACAGATCAAGGAAATTGTCTCACAGGAAAAGAGCCGCGATGGGCATAGAACGAGGTCAACGTCAGGCACAACGCACCAAAACCGCCTTAATCAGCGCGTTTGCCGAGTTGCTGCGCGAAAAAAGTTATCAGGCGACAACGATCCACGATATTGTCGTGCGCGCCAACACGGGGCGCAGCACCTTTTATCGCTACTTTCAGTCTAAGCCGGATGTGATCCTGGAGATGCACAAAGATATTTTTGCGCGCGCAAAAATCGGCCCAACTTCGGCGGCGGCGTGGTTGGCCGATGAGCCACCGCCACAGTTAGTGCAGCTGTTGGAAATTTTCCAACAAACGGGGGCATCGCCAATCTATTCGTCAGCTGAATTAGGCACTGACGCCGACTATGTCATGCGCCAGATGGATGCGCTCCTCAGCCGTCACTTTGCGGAAAGTCTGCGCGATTCATTCGGCGAGCAAGCGAGCGCGATTCCTTTTTCGACCCTGGCGCAATCAATTGCCGGCACCTACAGTTGGCTTTCGCGCCCCGCGATGCAGGGCGATTGTACCTTCACCCCGCTTCAACTGGCCGAATATATCCATCGCCTGAGTCGCGCTATGCTCCATGAGGCGTTGGGATGATCACATTAGTGTCCCTATCAGGGATAAGTTGAATGGTTCGTAGTGACGACTTCAGTCGTTGTGCGACTACAAACGATCAAAGTCGTCACTACAATTACTGCGACTTTCGTCGGCGACGAGCGCCAGCTAACCCGGTAGCAGCCCCAGTTGCTGCATCATCCCTAATCGATCCTGAATCGCCCAGTGCTCGACAATTTTGCCGTTTTCTACGCGCAGAATGTCGATGACGCCAAAGGTGATCGGCTTGCCACTCGGCGCCACCCCCATAAAGGCGCCCAGGTGAGTGCCCTGGAAAAGTTTGTGCGTCATCACGGTGTCATCTTCAGCCACTTGATGTTGAATGGTCACGCGCAGATCGGGAAAGGCGGCGAACATCTGGGTAAAGACTTGTTGCGCCTTTTCGATAGAGTTGAGGGGTGCAGCGGCATCATGATCGAGGTGGTTGACAAAGTTCGGCTCAAAAAAATCGGCTATGCGGTCAAGCTGATGCTGATTTTGGACGACATCCACCATACGTTGGACAAGCGTTTTATTTTCTGCTGACATGATCGTCTCCTGTAAAATGTTGGGCCGTGATCAGAAATCACGGCATTGATCGCTACAACATGATGCAGGATAGCCGATTGGTGGCGGGATATCTTGCGGTCAAGCGCCAATAAGTTGTTTCAAACGGCCAAGTTGATCAACCCCGTCATCTGAATTTGCTTTAAGCGTCCAGCAATTTAATCAGCGCATCGATCATCTTTGCCCAACCTTCCCTAGCCTGGTCAACATAATCTGCCCATGCCGGATCCAACTCATGAGGTCCGCCCAGGGCTAACCGAAGATCAAGGCCGGTTAACCGGCCTTCGGTTGGGACTAGCCCTGTCCATGCATGGCGGGGCGCTGTCAATTCCCTGAATGCCGGTTGAACCTGATTTTTAGTAGGTTTTACAGATTCATAACCGTTACCCTTAGGCGATCATGTGTTGGTCAAGCTGTTCCAGAACCAACGGCCAGGCCTGCACGTGGCCATCCCGTGCTTGCGCATCGGCAAACCCGGCATGGGTGAGGCGAAGCTGGGTTCCTGTACCTTGTGGCGTGAACTCGACCGTAACCACGGTTTCGGCGCCATTGGTGCCCCCAGCCCCCGTCACCCAGGTCAGTTCAACCAGGTGATCGCGCTCAAGGCGGAGGAAGCGACCATAATGCTGATGGCGTTGGGCTTCGCTGTCTGGCTCAAACTTGTGCCGCGTTTCAAAGAAAAAGACGGCGTTGACCGCGACTTACATCACCACCGTGCCTGGCGCGGTGAACCAGCGATCAAACTGTTCCGTCCACGCGCGATATAGCACGGCAGGTGGCGCCGTCATGTCACGGGTAATGGTGAGATCAAAGGGTCGTGCGGATAAATTCGGTGGGCAAATTGCGTCGCTCATGCAGTGCTCTCCTCCGAAAAATGACGAGCCGCTTGCGCATAAACAGGCATCACTTCATGAAACAAAGCTAAAAACGGCGGTGGCGCTTCCCCAAGCAGGCGGGCCTGTAACACGGCCAGATGCGTGTGCCAGCCTGCGCCAAATGAGGCGTTCGCGCACACCGGCAACCGTCGGTGCGTGAGGACTAGCCGCACCTGCGCACCGACAGGTTCCAGTTCAAAGGTCACCTGCGAATTAACCGTTGCATCCGCGGCATCGCACCAGGTGTAGGCCAAGGCGTGAGGTAGATCATAGCGGGTCACGATGCCGCGATTGACCGCGCCCGCCTTGCGCCGCGCCGGCACTTCATCCACGTCAAAACGCAGCTCGACGGCCCCGCCCACGCGTAAATCGATGGTGCTGTCAGCCAGGTGCGCAGACGATCCGGCTCGGTCAAATACGCCCAGACCCGTTCAAGTGGGCCAGGGGAAAGGCGTTCAAAACGCACCGTGTGGGCGTCGAGTAGCGTGCCAAACTCAGCCAGAGTGCTTTTCATTTTGATCATCTTCCTCCTGCAATTGAGCGGCCAACGCGTCCAAGCGGGCGCTCCAGAAGCCGCGTATATCTGTCAGCCAAGCATCGATTTCGGCCAGACCAGCGGGGTTGAGCGCGTAGATGCGCCGTTGTGCATCGATCCGCACGGTGACCAGGTTGGCCGTCCGCAGTACCTTAAGATGCTGGGAGATGGCGGGTCCGCTCACGGTAAAATGATCGACGATCTCGCCAGCGGTCTGTTCATACTGTGCGAGTAATTCGACGATTTTACGCCGGGTTGGGTCGGATAAAGCCTCAAAACTCAACATGTTAATTATTATAAAGTAATCTCTTAAATAAGTCAAAAATTAAATAAAACATTCGTTCTAAATTGATCTTATGGCTGCGCTGGATCACGAAAAAAGGCTACAAATTATGGAGAGTAGCCGCAGGTAACGAGGAAACAAGCTGAAGCCTGGTTGATTGTTGCAAAACAAATTTCTCAGGCTAATCAATTCGCAAAGGTGAGATGTACGCTCAGCCCAGGTCGGTCGATAGTCCCAGCCAGTATACTTACATACGCATGTTACGCAGGGCTAAAATTTTGCCACAGCGGCGCAGAGGCGTCAAGAAAAACCAAGCAACGTCCGCCGACAAACGTAGCTTGCCTGTGATGGAGAGCCTTGATCGTGCTTGTTTTGTTCTTCTTGGCGTTACTCTGCGCCGCTACGGCAGTTTTTTGCTTCCTATTGCGTAACATGCG
>JBBREZ010000290.1:0-8888 GCA_038225095.1 Caldilineales bacterium | reverse complement strand
ATCTCCTGACCGGGCTGCTGTTTCAGCTTGGTGATTTCTTCCACAACATTTTCTTTGATAATCGTTGAATTATTCCATTCCGCTTTTTTCAGAGTGGAAGAGACGACAACCTTAGGCACGCTGTTCAACTTGTCCGCGACGCCCATCTCATTATGCTTCAGCGCAGACCAGTGCGGTGCAAGCATTTCATAGGTCGTCCGTCCCAGCAGGTAAACACCGCAGGCCAAGATCCCCGCTTTAATGTACTCGCCCCTTTCATCGCTGTGATAGGGGAGAAACCATTGATCCATCGTATCCGCGTCAAAGACGCCATCCAGCGTCACCCACGCTGAAACAATTACTTTGCGCATGTGAATCCTCCTTTACAATAGGATAGTCAGCGTCAAGAAATGCCTTTTCTCACGCCAATTTATGTATCGTTGTCGATCCTGCTAATTACCCCCTCATGCAGCCAGGCCAGCAATTTTTCAAGATGTTCTTGATGATGGTCATAAGAGGCGATGAGAATAAAAGCCAGCGGGTGACCTGCCAGCCAAGGGTATCTGCCTGCATCCAGCAAGTCTCTTTCAGTAACCCGCTCGCCTGATTCCAGGAGCCGGAGAAAGCCTGCTCGCCACTGCTCATGCACCGTTGACCAGGGCTGTTCCCGGTAGGTTTCGTAAATCCAGGCGTTCGTTTGCTCCGTATTGCCTTCTGAATCCGGATCTAACGCGGGCAGCCACTGTGGAAATGCAGGTTCCTGATTGAATTGCGCAGCTTCCAAGCGGGCAATGGAACGCTGCTGCCATGCCATCAAATGGGCGATATCATCTTTAATCGACCAATCGGAAGGCAAATGCGGGGTCGTGATTTGCTTCTCGCTTATGCTTGCGAGTAAATCTTCCCACTGATTGAATTGCTCGCTCAGCGCGGTCAGGATGTGGTCTTTCATGTTCATGATCGTTCTCCAATCATTCAGTTTTCGGCGGTGTCCATCTTTAGAGACTTCCCGCTTCCAGCCTATCTTGCACAAGCAGTATGCTATCGTCTATCCCGAACTCACATTATTTTATGATACGGTATCGGAGATGGGTGACGGCAGGCGTTGCGATCACCCGCGTTCTTTCCAGCTTGATCTGCTCGTCACCGATGTTGACGAACAAGGGCCGCCCAGCACCGAGCAGGACGTTTGCGACGTGAATCTCCATCTCGTCCACAAGGCCGGCCTTGAGGTACTGTTGACTGATGCTCGCGCCCATCAAGCTGACATTCTTTTTACCGGCGGCGGCCTGGGCTTGTTGCAGGGCGCTTTCTAACCCGTCGGTGACGAAGATGAACGTCACTGCGCCCCTGGTTAACGTTTCCTGTGGGCGATGCGTGAGCACAAACACCTGTCCTGATCCGAAGGGCGGGTTGTCACCCCACGCTTGCTCGGCAATGTCGAAGGTTCGTCTGCCCAGGACACACGACCCTAGGGTTTGCATGGGTTCTTCGAACAGCAACAGATTATCGGCGTCGGTTCTGCCGTCGAACACCCATTCATGGAGCACCATACCGCCGTCGCCCAGCCCATTCCCAGGGCCATCGTTCGGCCCAGTGACAAAACCATCCAGAGACATTGTAATGTCTATCATTACTTTTCCCATATCCATTCTCCTGTGGTCTGACTAGTCGGGTTTTACTGAAGATGATAGAACAAATGTACGGCATTATCTAGCTACTGTCAAGGTAGCTAGATAATGCCGTGGTTCATAGCTTGGCTTTTATCATCGGGGCAATCCAGCCATTAATAGCGTGGCCTCAAATATTGTCCTACGTGCGCTTTTCGCTCACGGTCATTCGACACACATTCAATCTGCGGCAGCCATCTTGTACGCCTCCTCTGTGCGTGGGCTATGAATGTAGCGCATTGTAATTGCTGTGTATCCGTAACCAGATAAACAGGTAGCATGTCTCTGTATACCTGTATACCTGTTTACCTAAACAGTTACCTTATATTTTTAATTGCATATTGTATAAATTCGCATAGGCGCCATTCAGTGCGATTAACGCTTCATGCGTTCCTTGTTCATCGATCCCGTTATCCGTTAATACAACAATTCTTTGGGCATTTCTGACGGTTGACAAACGATGGGCGATGACAAGCGTTGTGCGGTGGTCGGTTAACTGCTCCAACGACTCTCGAACAGCCTTTTCACTTTCATTATCCAGTGCGCTCGTCGCTTCATCAAAAATGATAATGGGTGGATTTTTTAAGAAAACGCGCGCAATGCTCAACCTTTGCTTTTGCCCCCCTGATAATTTTACGCCCCGTTGACCAATATCCGTAGCATACCCTTGGGGTAACGCCATGATAAAATCATGGGCGTTCGCCTTTTTGGCTGCCTCAATGATTTCTTCCAACCTAGCATCAAGTTTACCGTAGCGGATATTGTCTGAGACTGTCCCGGCAAACAAATAGACATCTTGCTGGACAATGCCGATGTTCCTTCTTAATGAGCATAGGCTAATATCCCGGATATTCAACCCATCGAGCAGGATTTTCCCCTCATTTACTTCATAAAAACGCGGGACTAAAGAACACAGGGTTGTTTTACCGACGCCTGAAAACCCCACTAATGCAACATATTCTCCGACTTTTATATCCAGAGATATGTTCTTTAGGACATAATCATAGTCTTCTTTATACTTGAAGCTTACCTCTTTAAATTCTACATTGCCCTGAACCTGCGTGAGTTCAATGGCATCGGCTGCGTCTTGGATATCTGGCTCCACCTCTAGAACTTCCATAAAGCGCTCAAAACCGGTCATTCCTTCCTGGTACAGCCTGGCGAAATTACCGAAGCGCTTGATTGGTTCAATTAGGATGCCAATATACAATAAAAATGTCAGTAAATCGGCCAAATCCAAGGAAGCATGCACAATCCTAGCACCACCAAAGATGATAACGGCAATGGTCATGAGTTGTGTGAACGCGATCAACCCGCCATAAAAGTATGCCTCACTTTTATAACCATCTCTTCTGCTGTCTACAAAACGCTTATTTTCGGTTGCAAATTTCTTGGTTTCAATTTCTTCGTTTGTAAATGACTTGACAACTCGGATGCCGGAAAGCGTATCTTCCACTTGTGCGTTGATATCGCCGATTCTATCCTTGCTTTGTCTTAACGCGCTCCTCATTCTCCTATTAAAATAAAACGCATGAACCGCCATGATTGGCAAAAAGAGAAAGACGATTAAGGTAAGCTTAACATTGATATTGATCAAGATAATGAACGCGCCGACAAAATTCAAGCATGAAATGACGATATCTTCAGGGCCATGATGATATAATTCGGAAAGCGTAAACGAATCATTGGTGATCCGCGTCATTAACTGACCGGTTTTTTGTTCATCATAAAAACGAAACGATAGTTTTTGATAATGTTCAAATAATTCATTGCGCATGTCGCTTTCCATCAGTGCCCCCATCATGTGCCCCTTGTAGTCAACAAACGTGTTACACGCCGTATAAACGACAACCAATGCCAGCATAACCGCGCCCATTGTATAAATTTGGTTGAGCGCATTGGGCGTAATTCCTTCTAATACATTTTTGGTGATGATTCTTGTGCATAATGGCAGTGCCAGTGTAGTTGCCGACAGAATCAACGCACAGGCCATGTCGGCCAAAAATAATCCCATATAGGGTTTGTAATAAGACAAAAATTTCTTGCTTCGAGCATTCATAAACTTACGACGATAAATTGGCTCGCGGTCGGAGCGTGGCTGTGCGTTTGATTCGGCCATGGGTGCCCTATATTCTAAAAAGCTTGTAACTGTTCAGCCATTGTGTAGATAGGTAGATAGGTAAACAGGTATTGGGAACACCTGTCTACCTGTTTACCTGCCCATCGCTATGCCTGAATAGTTACAAAAGCGTTATGTTTGTGGGAAATAAAAAGGTCACAGAGCAAACGCCCTTGTGACCTTGTCCGTTCAAGTCGTGGCGCGCAGCAGACTTATGCTGCGGTCAGCCGTTGTGGAGGTGCGTTCACAGCGGTGATGCTCATGATTGAGGATAGATTGTTGCGTCGTAACATGATAAGCACCTCCTTTCTGTGAATTAAAGAAACGAATAATATGCGGTTATCTTATCCGAGAGAAATTGATTTGTCAATTATGATAGTGTAATGGCAAGCGGTCGGAAGCATCAATCGAAAAGGCTCCAGTCACTCGCATATGCCACCAGACCCAACTTGCGCGCCACCGCGAGTGAGGCATCATTGGTCCACGCGGTGCTGTAGAGCGGGATCCGCCCTGATGCCCGAATTGCCAGCGCCCATGCCGCAGTCAAGCGCGGAGCAAACCCGCGACCCCGATACGCCTCTGCCGTGTTCAGACCCGCCGCTGCCGCGCCATCAGAACGCCGCGCGCAAAAGCAGACGCTGACCGGATACCCATCCTCGACGACCGCCAGCACCGGCGACCGCCCAGCAGCAATCTCGCCTGGCACCCAACCTCGAAAGTTGTGATCGAGCAGCCGCTCATCCTCAACGACCACGACATCGGCAAACTGAGCAACCGCATCAGGAAACGTGAACGCTGGCCCACCGGACTGACGGATCTTGGTCACGGCCTCGTGCCCTGACGCGATTCGACCGCCAACGAGCGACATGTACCGATCCGCATAAACTGGCGCATTCCGAAGGTCGAAGGCGGGCGGTTCTTCGCGTGCAAGGCGGTCGAGCTCACTCGCAATGGCTTTCGGGACATCCGCTCGAACAGCCCAGGCGCAGCAGGTTGCACTGCGGACGAGCGAAAACAGCGGGCCACGACGCGCGCCAGGCTCGCGCGTCGACAGGATGCGGCCCTCGCCGTTCAGGATGAATTCCGTCTTCAAATGGAGACCCGGCGTGCTCATCTGCGTTCTTCTCTCCGTGACAACTCGCAATTGATCCGGCTAACGACCAGGCTTCAGCCGCGCCCGAGAAAATGGTACGGCTGAAGTAGATCGGGAAAGCCTTTATCTTACTTCAAGATAGAACTTTGCCGAGAAATGCAAGCATTGCGCTGTTGAATTGTTCGGGCCTCTGCAGCGGTGCGAAGTGACTCACACTAGGAAGATCGATAAATTCTGCATTTGGAATGCTCCGAGCGAGATATTCGGCGTGTTCGCGCTTGATGAATTCACCATGCTCGCTCTGTACAATCACGACTGGCACGCTGATCGCTGCCAAATCATTCGCCGAATAATTGGGTTGCGTTTTCTGCATGAGGCCGACCGCGTCGGAAAACTCGTCGAATTGGTCCGGTGTGGCCGATAGCTGTTTGTAGTCTTGCGCGTGTCGGCCGATACATCGTCTGAGAATCGGCGTGAATTCCGTAATTTGCTTTGCGCCGCTCGGGTCCATATTGCAGGCAAAGAAAAACACGCCGGCAACGCGTGTGGGCGCTTTCGAAGCAAGCATCAATGCTGTACACGCGCCGTCGCTTCAGCCCACCAAACCCGCCTTTTCAAGATTCAATGTATCCATCACCGCCGAAACGTCGGATGCCATCAGCTTATATGTAAACGGCCGCGCGTCGCGCGTGCTGCGACCGTGGCCACGACTGTCGATCACAACCGCACGATAGCCACGCTTGACCAGCGCTGGAACTTGATACCCCCAGTTGCCACTATGGCCGAGGCCGCCATGCAGCAGGATCACGGGCGAGCCGGACCCATACGTTGCGTACCAGATCCGAGCACCGTCGCGCTCGACGTAGCCTTGATCATTTGTGGCCGGCAACGGCGCGGCGCCGTCCGTTTCAAACCTACTGAGATCGTAACGCCTATCAAACCGGGCTTTCCATCCTGCTGTGGTGTGCGCGTGCCGCAGCGAGAACAACCAACCAAAGAACGCCTCACCAGCCAAATAGAGCGGCGAACCAATTCCTACCAGGAACCCCCATTGCAGCTTTGCATGCGGAAGACCTGCCCAAAGCTGAGAAACGAGCGATCCACAAAGGCTCGCTTTAAGTCTTCTGGGCAGGCTGAACTCCGTCGGGAACTTGAACAGATTGTATCGTCATCAGCAACCCCTCCTTTGATATTCGGGCAAGCAGGTCATGTTCCTATCCTACCAAACAAATGTTCTAATGTCAAGGAAGTTGGAAGTATTGTCAGGGCTAATGCAAAGTCGCAAGAGGCTGAGGACTCACCGCGGCCCAACGGCCTGCATCAACTGCGTGGCCGCTCTAGCGGGCGCGCTCGCCCGAAGAATCGGTTGAGACGCGCCCAAACACGAATTGGCATCCAGTAAGCCACGTCTGCTGCATGCGTTGGTTGGGCGGCGGCTAGAAGTGAAAGATCCGTAACCGAGCGCGTTGGTAACCACAGCTAGCGCGACCACGATGTGACAGGGCAGTCTCACGACTTTGTCGTGACAGATGTCATGGCCTGCTCAGTTGCGCCGCGCGATGAACACCATGACCCGGCTAGTGCGGACAAACGGCCCACGATCCCAGTCGCCGTACACGTGCTCGACAGTGAACCTGGCGTTGATCAAGGAATCGGTCAACTCTGCCAAGCTGCGAAAGCGCAGTTCGCTGCTCGCGACCACGACCTCACCGGTGGCGGTGAAGACGTTGTAGCCCTCAAAGCGAACTCGATCATTACCCACGCTGACCAGCTCTAGCCAGCACTCCATCGGTCCATGAGGAGAGTCAATCCGCTCGTATGTGGCCTCGCTGTTCCATCGTTCCCACACCCGATCATCCGGGTTGCGGCTCTCGAAGGCGAGGCGTCCGCCGGGCCGTAGGGCGACGTGGATGGCGCGCAGGGTGGCGGCCCACTCGGCGTCATTGAGGAACACCTGGGCCACATTACCGGTCATGATCAGCAGGTCGGCCGCTGGTGTCCCCAGGGCGCTGGAGTCGCCTTCGACCCACTGTACCCGCTCGTCGCCCGGCTGCCGACGGGCGTACGCAAGCATCGTGGGGCAGGGTCGACGCTGACTACGATGCGGCCATCGACCGCCAGTTCCCGAGTCAGCAGACCAGTCCCGCACCCCAGGTCGAGGATCCTGTGGGCATCAAGGTCTGCGGCGAGACGGACGTAGAAATCGGTGTCGCCGCCGCGGGTGTTCTCGATGTCGTACAGATCCACGAGGCGCGGATCCACGTAGTGCTGAGCAAGTTTTCTCATAGCGATTCCTTCGTCTGCTCTAAAGATAAAGGTTACTGCCTAAGCAGGCTCACCGTAGTGGAGCCGCCCCAACTCTTCGTGCAGAGCTTATTGTTGGTGCGGTGTGTGTCTAAGCGTACTCGACCCACGCTGCGAAACCAGCGCCCAGTCGGTACAAGTTGCGCATAGGGCACCTTTAGATATTGAGCAAGACACCACAGCGCATTGTTATCATCCACGTCATGACTCACTTCATTGGTTGTTTCAAGGTGAGTCATAAAATTTATGATAAAATCCTCCAGTGTTCTTCCTGTCTCTCCTTGATAGGCTTGATCCTGTAAGGTTTGCAGGTATTCATTCGGCGAAAGCCCGATTTCTAATTGTTTTCTGCCGCCTACTGTTTCTCCTCGGCCTGGTTGAGGCATGATAGGTAGACTTTCAACGAGTCCTACTGACCAGCCAGGAACGGCACAAATACGTTCATTATTGACTGCTTCCAATTTAGTCTGTCCCTGATGATTGCTTGAATATTCTTGCGGAAAATAGACAAGCTCGTCTGTATCGAGTATCTCTCTTAAGGTCTCCCAGATCCAAACCTGTTTTTCGCGATTGACACGCACCGGTATGAACGGATCGGAAGGAGAATGTCTGGTTTGAAAAATTTTTCCTTCTGCTGTGTGTTGAAGAATCGCTGCGTTCATTCGCTCAATCAGCAGGGGTGTTGACATGGCCAGGGGTGTTAATTCCAAACGATCAAACCCTTGGGGAACTTTCCTGCCGACAAGCGCTCGATTATGCGCAAAAAGTTCGACAACCTGTTCTTGGGTTGGGATTGGATATTCTTTTCCATCGATGCCAATCACCCCAAGGCTTGCTGATTGCGGCAGCCGCGTGAGCATGCCGGTGCGGTGTAAGGCGCTAACGCAACGGTCGTATTCCCCTTCAACAGGAAATAGCTGTTCCGGTTGAACATCTACTTCGCTGTGCGCTGATGCTTCTATCGACTGTTTTGACATACCCTATGATACCATTTTTTGGTTAGATTGTTCCACCAACCTATACTTGCGTTCAATTTCAGCAAAAAAGGCCTCAGAAATTAGTAGAAAATCGGCTTCTTTCAATTTGATCTCATCCCCGACTTGAACCTTTAGAACTGACTTGGCTGGGTCCAACTTGATCGTTTTGTCTGCGCTCATTTTGCTATTGTTGTGCAGCAATGAATGGCACAGAACCCTAGCTTTGTTCAGTGGATTCCCATCCTTTAATTCCATAGTCCTGCTTGATGAACAAAGAGGCTGTCGAGTAGGAGAGCCATGTTATTAAAGAAAACAGGCTCAAAAGCTTCAATGGCAGAGTCGAGTAGCTTTTCGTTGGTCTTACTTTGCTTTCTCGCTGTTGCAACCCAGTTTTTGTAAGTGGAAAGCTGTGTATTAACTCTTAAGCGGCATTTGTCAATATATTCCTGAGTGTAGTTATTCATGCAAAGCATAGAATTTCCTATATTATGTAGTAGAACGACGCCTAAGGCCAATCCAAGAAATAAATAATGATCCAGGGATCGAGACTTGACAGGTGGGGTCCTTTCCACCTGTCAAGCGGGTGCCCTCTGGGCGCGATAGGTCTAGCTCGTATACTTATTGATTTGGAATGGCCTAAGCTGAGCGTTTGGCTCTCGACAAGCGTGGGTGAGTGCTCACTCAACGGCATCGGATCCAGGATTTAGGACTGGTTCGGATTAGCGTTGCGATTTGTAGCTCCCTGG
>JBBREZ010000289.1:0-8904 GCA_038225095.1 Caldilineales bacterium | reverse complement strand
GACCCCACCTCTACCCTCCCCTGGTAAGGGAGGGAGCCGGCACGGGATAGAAGAAGCGACACGTTGTGTCCCTAATGACGCTATGCGAATAGTCCCCTCCCTTACCAGGGGAGCGGGAGCCCTCTTTGGGCGCGGGTGGGGTCAATCGCCCGATTTCATGCTGAACTCAGTATAGCGAATAATCTCACACTTAACTCATCACTCCCTACGCAATCGTCGGCGCGGGCACATTCACTTCTTTCGCCGCGGCCAAAATGTCGTTCCAAGTGCTTTCTTCCAGAGTAATACCTTCGGCTTCGCGCTTTTGTTTGACTTCCTGCTCGATCTCGCCGGGCAGATAAATCTTTTTGTGGCCCGGCATCGTGGGCGAAGATTTGACCCAATCGATCAAGCGTTGGATTTCTTTTTTGTACTCAGCCACATCGATAAAACTTTCGACCTTGATCGCCAGCGCCAGATAGCCACTGCCACCGCGCGTTGGCTGATCAGCGCTGCAGCCGGCCCAGGAAAGCCCACCGGCAATCGCATCGATCATCATGCCGAGCCCATAACCTTTATGCCCAGAAGCGCCGCCCAAGGGCAACATGGCCGCTTCACCGGTGAGAAATGGGTTCGGGTCGGTCGTGGGATTGCCATTGATATCGACCAGCCAACCCTCTGGCACCGGTTGGTTGCGCGCTTTGTAGACTTCGACCTTGCCACCCGCCGCCATGCTGGTGGTGATGTCGAGCATCATGGCGGGGCCATTCGGACCGGGCACGCTGATCGCAATTGGATTGGGCGGCAGACGACGGGCCGTGCCGCCAAAGGGCGCCGTAAAACGGCCACCACCGTTCAACATCAAAATGCCGATACAATCCTGTTGCGCGGCCAGGGGTGGGAAGGCGCCTAAGCGGCCAATATGGCTAGAGCGATGGACCGCCACTGCACCTAGCGTATGTTTTTGCGCACGCTCCACGGCCATTTGCATGGCCTGATAGGTCATCACAATGCCAAAGCTGCGCTCGGCGTCAATTGTCAGCGAGGCGGGCGTCTCGCGCACAATCTTGTGGTTGCCCACCGGTTTGATGTCGCCTTTGACCAGAGAGCGCGTATAACCGGGCAGGCGCATGATACCGTGCGAATCATGGCCCATCAAGTTCGATTCAACCAGATGATCCGCAGCAATGCGCGCTTGGTCAGTGGGCACGCCAGCGCCTTGAAAGATCGTAGCGCCGAAGTCGCGTAGGGTGGTGTGGGAAATCACAGGCATATGGCTAAATTCTCCTCTTTTGGTTGGTAGCTGTATTATGATCGAGGCACAAATAATCGTTGTTGTGCAGCAACAGTACCCAACAACAGCCGGATTATTATATCAATCTTTGCGACAAAGACACAAGGGAGTGAAAAGTGGGCCCAAAATGATTGTCGAATGGAACGCGCCTATGTTCAGTCAGGATCAGATACGTTATCCCTTTCATGCCCAGGCCACCTATACGCCCGTTCTTGATTAAGTGCCTATCTGAATAACTCCCGTCGACCGACCTGTCAGGTGTTGTTTTCCTGACAGGTCTCGATCCCTGAATAGGTTATTCAGATAGGCACTAAGTAGCATAAGGTCCTATCGTCTTAATCGCTAGGCGTCTTCAGATATTGGCTTAACGACTGCATCAACGGTCTGGGCCGGCCACTGATATTGAACAAATTGCCCGCAGGATAAGGGTCATAACGAGTGCTGAACCAAACCCAACGCTGCACCAGGCGATTTTCATCGGCGCCATAGCCTAGTTGTGGATCGCGCAGATGCTCAAATAAATCGAAACTGCCGACCATGAAATTGCGCACAACTTCGGGGCCAAAGCCGTAACTTTCGGGCATAAGAATGCCATATTCGGTGATCCAGAGCGGCTTCTGCTGTTGACCGTGCGCGGCCATCCATTGACGCATCTGGCGCACCTGACCTTCTACCAAACGCAGGTTGTTGTGATCGGCCACATCCCACAGCACGCCCTCGGTTTCAGTGGTAAAACCGGGTGGCATGCCGACGCCCCAATCGTGGAGTTTTTCGCGCAGGACAAAGGCGTGGATGTTCCAGATATCCACCGGCATTTCTGTGCCGTAAATTGTTTTATAGGTAGTCCAGATGCGTTCCAAATAGGCGAGGCGCAAGGGTGTCACCTGGCTGATGGCGCCAATCGCCACTTGCGCCGTCGGATCGGCTGTTTTGATGGCTTTGTAGGCGTTGTAATAGTCAACCGCGTAATCTTCGGCCTTGACGTTGTCTTGCCAACGGACATCCGGCTCGTTGCCAATCAACCATGTGCGGCCAGGGTTCTGTTTGGCCAAGCGGATTAAATCGCTGGCGCGTGGCAACAAGCGGGCTTTACGCACGCGCAGCATCGGCACAAATTCCATGCCCAAACGATTGTCCGGCAAATTCATCTTTACGGTGCGCCATAGACCAAAAAAGCGCGTTTGGACAGTGACATTAGTCGTCCAGTTCAAATACCAACCGGGGCGCGACGCTGGCCACTTAAACCACATCGGGTCGAAATCTGGGATGCCAACCCCAATGCGCCAATTTAACGAATAGGGTTTGGGCAATGGGCCCGCACCAATTTCGTTGATCGACAGCTGAACGAGGTAAGGCGAGCGCTGATGATGAACCATTTCGCCAGGGACCAACGTTTCGGCAACGTCTTCCTCGTGCAAAAAAGGCGACCAATCTGGTTCCAGATACCAAATCAACAGCAAGGCAATGAGCGCAATCAGGACAACGCCTAGCGCGATATAGGCAAAGGTGCGGACACGAAACGGTTTAAAGGTCATGCGCAGATAAGAAAGTTGTGAATGGGGTTATTAATTTTGCAGTCCTAGCTTTCGCCGAAAATCATAACACAAAGAAGGTCGCGCGCCAAAGTAGTCGCGCCGATCAGCCGCCAGTCGCTGGTAAAGCCAGCTTTCTCACGCGGGCAGCCAACGCAGCCAAAGCCGAATGCTTCGATAGGGGCTAAAGTGCTTTGACGTAGGTGCTTGGTTTGCTGTACACTTGTATCGATGAATTCTTTCGTGAACTGTTTATCCCAAAGGAGGTACACCATTGCAAGCGTTTGATTTCGCATCCGCGACAACTGTTGATGAGGTAGTAGCATTGCTGCAAGAGAAAGGTGATTTAGCCCGCGTGATGTGCGGCGGCACCGATCTGCTGGTGGCACTGCGCGAAGGACGACGCAAAGCCGAGTTGGTGATCGATGTTAAGCGTCTGCCCGAAATGAGCGCGATGTCTTTTGACCCGCAAAAAGGTTTGACGCTCGGCGCAGCAGTGCCCTGTTACCGCATGTACGATGACAAGGCGATCGCAGCCGCCTATCCTGGGTTAATTGATTCGGCCAGCCTGATCGGCGGGGTGCAGATTCAGGGACGCGCGAGCATGGGGGGCAATTTATGCAATGCCTCGCCAGCCGCCGACTCGATTCCAGCCTTAATTGCCTACGACGCCGTCTGTCAAATTGCCGGCCCGAATGGCCGCCGCGAAATGCCAGTCGCCGAATTTTGTATTGCCCCAGGCCGCAACGCCTTGCAAAAAGGCGAGTTTTTGGTTGCGCTGCAAATTCCGGCCCCTAAATCCGGTTTCGGCGCCGCCTACCAACGTTTTATCCCGCGCAACGAGATGGACATTGCCGTCGTTGGTGTGGGCGCAGCGGTTCAACTCGATGAAAGCCGCAGCAAATTCGTATCGGCACGCATTTCGTTAGGCGCTGTCGCGCCCACCCCGCTCTTTGTGGCTGCCGCCGGCGACGCCTTAGCTGGACAACCCGTCAATGCGGATTCGATTGCCAAAGCCGTTCAAATTGCGCAAGAAGCCGCTAAGCCAATCAGTGATATGCGCGGTACAGCCGAATATCGCAAGCACATCGCCGGTATTTTAACCCGCCGCACCCTGGAAATCGCCATCGAGCGCGCCAAAGCCAGTAAATAACCAGGACTCATCGAAACGAAAGGCGCGATTAGACAGATTACTTTACCTAGCCGAAGATCGTGTCTGAAGATCGTGTCTGGACATTGGGCCTAAACATAGGGGCCCAGGTCTGTTGAAAGAGCCATAAACAAAACGGAGAAAATTTCATGTCTGCAAAAGTTGTTGTGAATGCAAACATTAATGGCCAGGAAACGCAATTTCTATGCGAACCACGCCAGAGTCTATTAGAAGTATTACGCGAAGATCTGTTGATGACGGGCGTTAAAGAAGGTTGCAACAATGGCAACTGTGGCGCCTGTAGTGTCATTCTGAACGGCGTGCTGGTCAATTCTTGTCTAGTATTGGCCGTCGAAATTGCGGATAGTTCGCTCACGACCGTTGAAGGTCTGGCTAGCGCCGATAAACTGCATCCTTTGCAACAAAAATTCTTGGAACATGCAGCCTTGCAATGCGGGATTTGCACACCCGGCTTTTTGATGGCGTCTAAGGCTTTGTTGGACAAGAACCCAGACCCAACCGAGTATGATGTGCGCCTGTGGCTGGCGGGCAACCTCTGCCGCTGCACTGGCTATGACAAAATTGTGCGCGCCGTGCTGGATACAGCGGACAGCCTTGAAATGCAGAGTGTTGCGTAATCAATTTTACGCGACCCTGATTGGAGCGGTAATTGCCCATGCAACATGTCGTGTGGATTCCGGCGCTCCACCGCGATTTAAGCGGCGGGGCCGAAACAGTGACGGTAGAAGCGGAAACAGTCAGCGAAGTGATTGACCAACTGGAAGCAAAATTCCCAGGCTTTGCCGCGCGCTTGGCCGATGATGGCAAAATACGGTCGAATATTGCCGTCGCTATCAACGGAGAAATTACGCATCAAGGTTTCCGCCAACGCTTGACGGCGCCGAGCGAAGTGCACTTTATTCCTGCCCTCAGTGGTGGATAACAAGGGTGTATGAAAATTAATTAGGGGAGAAAAAGCACCGGCGGGCTTGTGATCACAAGCCCGCCGGTGCTTTTTCTGCTCCCAACGTTCAAGCACATAACGCACAACATCTCACAAGCGCAGCTATTTATCTTTAAACGTAAGCCTGATGCGCCGCCGCTGCTACTTATGGTAAACTGGTTGTATTGCTAATCAGAGGAAAATAGAGATTTATGACACCGACATCCTGCACAATCAGCAAACTGCTAACCGGTTGATTGACCCTGTCACCAATAATCAATAACGTTAGCACGGCTTGATTGTTTAGCATAAAGGGTGGCAGATCGACGATGGTTGCGCCGCAGCCAGGTTGAGTGACTTTCCAGTCATAACTACCGACAGGCAAGGTCAGAAAGCCACTTTGCTCTAAGTAATGCAAATTGGTAGCGCCAGTGACCGGTACATTGGCTTCCGTACAGACATCTACGGCCGTGTTGGCGATGATAGCATTAAATGGCGCAAGATGGATAATGTTAACCTGGCCCCGGTTTACTGGCACCGTTCCGCCCGGTGGCACGGTCCCGCCCGGTGGGATAGTGCCGGCAGCGTTAATTTGTTGGCTAGACATGCTAAATCCAGCCAGTGCGATTAACATAACAAACAAAGCTCCGAAAAAATAACGACGCCCAAATTGGCAATAGGAAGGGCTGAGTGACATAGTTTCCTCCTGAACTTTCTGCTCAAACTGTTTATTGATATTGATACTTCGACGCTGTCAAATTGATTTTCAGATTTGGGTAAAGTCACAAAAGAAAAGCTCTTGTCATAGTAAGACGTATTTGGCAGAAAAAAGTAACGATAATTTCTGTAGAGGAAATCGGTGAGCTTTAGTAGCAAGCAGGATCAAGCGGCTGGGCGGCTATCTGCTCCACTGGTAGCGATGCTAAAATTAGCGCCAACGCCGTTGACAGTGGAAAAGAACGGTTTGGGCAGTGCAAAGCTAGCTGCAGTGAAAGTAAAGGTAAATTTCTCACCATTTTCTGTAGCTCGTAGGCAACAACTATGCGATAATAGGGAAGAGATGAATTGATCGCAGCCTGAAAAAAGAGAGGAGCGGAAGCATGTTCACACGTACATTGGGCAGAAGTAATCTGACCGTTAGTGCATTAGGCCTCGGCTGCTGGGCGATTGGTGGCCCGTTTTGGCGCGGCGAAAATCCAGTGGGCTGGGGCGAAGTGGATGACAATAAGTCGCGGACGGCCTTACAGCAGGCACTCGATCTGGGGATCACTTTTTTCGACACATCGGATGTCTACGGTTGCGGCCACAGCGAGCGGATTTTGGGCCAGGTGCTAACCAGCAAGCGGGACCAGGTCGTTATCGCCACCAAGTTTGGCAATATCTTCGACGAACAGACCCGCCAGATCACTGGCGCCAGCGGCGAACCTGATCATGTCCGGCAAGCGTGTGAAGCCAGTTTGCGTCGTCTGCAAACCGACTACATCGATTTGTACCAGTTTCACATCGGCAATTATGAACTGGAAAAAGCCGAGGCAACCCGAGAAGCGCTTGAGCAGTTGATCACCGAGGGCAAAATTCGCTGGTATGGTTGGAGCACTGATGATCCTGAGCGAGCCGCCCTCTTTGCCCAGGGTAAACATTGTGCAGCCATCCAACAACGTTTTAACCTTTTTGAAGGCAACGCCGAAACACTCGCCCTCTGTGAAGCGCAAAACCTGGCCAGCATCAACCGTGGTCCGCTGGCGATGGGGTTGCTTACCGGCAAGTTTGACGAGCATTCCAGATTGCCAGAAAATGATGTGCGCCACAGTTGGGATTTTCAAAGTGGGGAACAGGCCCAGCGCTTGCGAAAATTGGCGGAATTACGCGCAGTTCTCACGAGTGACGGACGCACCTTGGCCCAGGCCGCGCTTGGCTGGCTCTGGGCGCGCAGCCCTGCCACTGTACCGATTCCAGGTTTCAAGAACATCCAACAGGTGGAAGAAAATGTGGGCGCGCTGGACTATGGGCCGTTGAGCGAGCAGCAGATGAGCGAAATAGCCAGATTAGTTACTGGCTCATCAACGTAAATTAAATGGTCTTTCTGTTCAATAAATCCAAACTGAAGCAGCGGTTTGTGGTATACTAGGGTGGGGTGCCTATGGTTAGCAACGAGGTAAAACGCTTGACAATTGAATACCCAACGGAAGTACTGTGGGCATTGCAACAAGAGCCAGAGGAATTTGCAACGCTTGCACGGCTTATGTTGGCGTTAAAGCTTTATGAAACGGGAAAACTTACCACTGGTCTAGCGGCCCAATTGGCTGGAGTGCCGCGGTCGACGTTCTACTTCTTGCTAGGCCAGTATAATTTGTCCCCTTTTGGCGAGTTACCAGATGAATTAGAAGATGATTTAACCTATGCGCGAGCCGCCAGTCATCGTCAATCATACGCCATTGGTTGCGTTATGGACGCTAGGCCAACTCACTTTGCTGCATAATTTGTATGGTATAGTCTGGATCCCTACAGCGGTTGAGCTTGAATTTATAGCCACTGAACATTCTGCATGCCAACAAGCCCTAGCACAAGCAAAATGGATTCAGGTGGTCAAACTTAATGATGAACGTCAGGCTTTGACTTACGTGGGGCTTAATTTAGGCGAAGCAGAGGTGCTGGCGCTAGCATTAGAAACTGGAGCGCGTCTACTAATTATTGACGAGCGCAAAGCGCGTCGCTATGCACAGCGGCTTAATTTGCCTTTAACCGGCACGCTAGGTGTACTCCTACTAGCGAAAGAATGTGGTTTAATTCCAATCGTCGGACCACTCCTAATTCAACTACAAGCTTCAGGCTTATATCTTGATTCACGGCTTGTGAGCAAAGTTTTAGCCATTGCCCAAGTGGGATAGGCCAATTTCCATCCAAACCCCAATCCAGCGCCGGGCACGTGGGACCACTTCACAGCCATTGCCCCACCTTGGCTTACTTTTTGGACAATTTATCAACCCAAAGGAGTATCTTCATGAAAGTTCTTTTTATTGGCGGCACCGGCAAGATCAGTTCAGCCTGTTCACCACTGGCCACGGAACGCGGCATCGACCTCTATCTGCTCAATCGTGGCCAGACCGACCGTCCCATTCCCGTCGGCGCGCATCTGTTGAACGGCGACATCCGTGACAAAGCATCCGTGCAAGCCGCCCTCAAAGATCATACCTTCGATGCGGTGGTCAACTGGATTGCCTTTACGCCCGAACACATCGAAACCGACATTGAACTCTTTTCCGGGCGCACCGGCCAATATGTCTTTATCAGTTCAGCCTCGGCCTATCAGACGCCGCCGGTGAATTTACCCGCCACCGAATCCACACCGCTGGACAATCCGCACTGGCTTTATTCGCGCAATAAAATAGCCTGCGAAGAACGCTTGATGCAGGAATATCGCACCAAGAAATTCCCGATCACGCTGGTGCGCCCGTCGCACACCTATGACAAGACCTTGTTGCCGATGCAGGGTGGCTGGACGGCGATTGACCGCATGCGCAAAGGCAAAAAGATCCTCGTCCACGGCGATGGCACCTCGTTGTGGGTCTTGACTCATCACAAGGATTTTGCCAAGGGTTTTGTGCCGTTGCTGGGCAACAATCGGGCGATTGGCGAGGCGTTTCACATCACGTCGGATGAAATTTTGAATTGGAATCAGATTCACGAAATCTTAGGTCAGGCCGCCGGCGCGCCGCCACTGCAATTTGTGCACGTGCCTTCGGATCTGATCAACGCCTTTGACCCCGTGTGGGGGGCCGGTCTGCTGGGTGACAAGACGAACAGCATGTTCTTCGACAACACCAAGATCAAGCGCATTGCCCCTGATTTTGCCTGCACAATCTCCTTTGCGCAGGGTGCCGAAGAGATGATTCAATGGTATGACGGCGATCCCAAACGCCAGGTGGTCAACGAGGAATTCAACCAGTTGACGGACAAGATCATCGCCGCGTATGAGCGGGCGTGGCCGAGCGCGGCGTAAGTGTTG
>JBBREZ010000288.1:0-8927 GCA_038225095.1 Caldilineales bacterium | reverse complement strand
ATATTCTTTTTCGAAGGAAGTATAATAAATCCAATGATAGAGACAGCGTCGCTTGAGTGCATCATGAATATCTCGCGACCCATTCGACGTGATAATTGCAATCGGTGGCGTTGTCGCCTTAATCGTCCCCAGTTCAGGTATAGTGATCTGAAAATCGGAAAGCACTTCGAGCAAAAATGCCTCAAACTCCTCGTCGGCGCGGTCCAGTTCATCGATCAAAAGCACGGGCGCAACGCCATCAACGGCTTCCAGCGCTTGCAAGAGTGGCCGCTTCAGCAAAAATTGTGGACTAAACAGCTCACGTTGTGCCGTGTCTACGTCCACATGACCAGCCGCTTCCATCAGCCGAATATGCAACATCTGTTGCGTGTAATTCCATTCATAGACCGCCGTGTTGACATCCAACCCTTCATAACATTGGAGCCGAATTAAGGGTCTGGATAACAATCGGGCGAGCACTTTGGCAATTTCAGTTTTGCCAACGCCCGCTTCGCCTTCTAAGAAAAGTGGCCTTTGCAATTTTAAAGACAAAAAAATCGTGGTGGCCAGACTCCGGTCGCACACATAATCGCAGCCGGCTAACAGGGTCTGCACCTGATCAATGGTTTTAAGTTGTGCAATGTCAATCAAAAGATTTTCTCCAACCACATTTGTAACCTGCCAGGAGGAGCGAGGCATGGACAGAAGATCAAAGAGCTAACCAAGTTCAGTGGTCATATCTCGCCCCTACGACCCTACCCCATTAGCTTATTTGTGGATTGATTGTGCCTATCATTGTACCGCATTTATGTGATTGGTCAAGCAAGATTACGCCTGGAAAGAATTGATTTGGCAAAGGAGTGATCTACATAGAAATTTGTTTGAATCCAGGCAAGTGTGGTATACTGATAGAATAGGTTAAAGCAGCTCTCTGTTCGGTTTGTCAATGGCCATCAGACCTTTTCCTCAGTTCATGTAGAGATGGTCGTTTCTCGCCCGGTCGTGAATGTCTTTAGCCCTATGCGCTGTTTTACTCAACTCGGCTCTATCACTACAATAGAGCAGGAACGCTGGATTATCTGGAAAGGGATATTCATGACCAAGAAACTTTATGTGGGCAACTTGAACTACGCGACAACCGAAGACAATCTGCATACATTGTTTTCAGAAATTGGGCCGGTCGCTTCGGTCGCGCTGATCACCGACCGTGACAGCGGCCAATCGAAGGGCTTTGGCTTTGTCGAAATGGAAACGGAAGCAGCGGCGCAAGAAGCGATTCAGAAGTTAAACAATCGCGAAGTGAGTGGCCGTAACATTACCGTGAGCGAAGCCCGCCCACCGCGCGAACGTTCCTTCGGGGACAGCGGTGGTAGTCGTGGCGGCAGCGGTGGTGGTGGCGGCAGCCGTGGCGGTGGTGGCGGCTTCGGCGGCGGCGGTGGTGGTGGTAGCCGTGGCGGTGGTGGCGGCTTCGGCGGCGGCGGTAGCCGTGGCGGCAGCGGCGGCGGTGGTGGTCGCGGCGGCGGTGAT
This sequence comes from Caldilineales bacterium, assembly GCA_038225095.1. GTDB lineage: Bacteria > Chloroflexota > Anaerolineae > Caldilineales > Caldilineaceae > JAPLGZ01. Next base: position 7,421 of record JBBREZ010000288.1, on the reverse strand, counting down.
CGGCGTGGTGGCAGCGGCGGCGGCGGCGGTGGTCGCCGGGACTACTAAGCGGCCTTCATTCGTAGGCGGTTAGTGGTAAACAGTTATCGGTAACTTTTCGCTTAGGCGAGCCTTCACTGACAACTGCTGCTAAACGTTGGTAACCATAAACGTTGGTAACCATAAACGTTGGTAACAAAAGGTGTGGGAGCTTTCCCACGCCTTTTATTTTTTGATCTCTCCCCCCGCCCCTCCCGTTCGGCTGCGGTTCGACAAGCGCACCGCACGGGGCCTGGGCGTTCGACGACTCGACTGAGCTCGCCGAAGTCTTGCCGAAGGCCACGTCGAAGCCTACTGGGCGGGAGCTCGTCACGGGACAGGCGAAGTGACTTGTTCTGTCCCTCATCAGTCCCCTCTCAGCAGGGAAGCGGGCGCCCTTTCTGGGCGCGGGTGGGGTCCATCCTATTTCTGTCCGGTCAGTAATTGTGGGAGAGCACACAATGAATACAAGTCTGTTATCGCTCAACGCCTTGGGCTTTTTACGCACAGCCGTCGTCTCCCCAGAGCTGCGCGTGGCCGATGTAAAATTCAATACTGGTAAAATCAGTGAGGCAATCGAACAAGCAGCTGCACGCGGTTGCCAGTTGGCCTTATTCCCTGAGCTAGCGGTCACAGGCTATACTTGCGCCGATCTCTTTTATCAAGCGCTGCTCCTGGAAGAGACGCGCACCGCCCTAAACACGCTGGCAGCAGCAACGGGGCGCTACAACATTGCGGCTGTCGTTGGTTTGCCGCTGGCGGTGAACGGTAGACTTTACAACTGCGCGGCCTTTCTCGCCGAAAACCGTGTGTTGGGCATTATTCCCAAATCGTTCCTGCCCAACACGAATGAATATTATGAAGAGCGCTGGTTCACGCCGGCCAGCCACAGTGCGACCGAGACAATTGAACTGCACGGCGTGCAAGTGCCGTTTGGCACCGATTTGCTGTTCCGGGCCAGCAATGTAGCTGACTGTGTTTTTGGCGTTGAAATCTGCGAAGACTTGTGGTCGGTCAACCCACCCAGCGGGGATCTGGCGCTCGCCGGCGCAACGGTGCTCTTAAATCCATCGGCCAGCGTCGAGTTGTTAGGCAAGGTGGAATACCGCCGCGATTTGGTCAAGCAGCAATCGGCGCGTTGTCTGGCCGCCTATTTGTACGCTGGCTCAAGCCCGGGTGAATCGACCACCGATGTGGTCTTTGGCGGTCACTCGCTGATCGCCGAAAATGGCGCACTGCTTGTCGAAACCGAACGTTTTCAGTTTGCGACCCAGATGGCGGTGGCCGATATTGACCTTCAGCGCTTGACCCATGAACGCTTGAAAAGCAACAGCTTTTCATCCGCTGGGCGTAAACAAGCCCAGCGAACAATTGCTTTCCAGCTTGCTTCCGCACCCGCGGGCTCAATCCCAGTCTTGCAGCGTCCGCCCCTTGCCCAGATGCCGTTTGTGCCGTCTGATCCGGCGCAGCGCGCCAAAAATTGTCGCGAGATATTTAATCTGCAAGCCACGGGGCTGGCTAAACGCTTGAAACACACAAGCTCCAAGCAAGTCGCGCTGGGCCTATCAGGCGGCTTAGATTCCACATTGGCGCTGTTGGTCACGATTCGAGCCTTTGATATTTTGGGGCTACCACACAAAGGGATCGTGACGGTTACGATGCCTGGCTTCGGCACCACGTCGCGCACGCGCGACAACGCCGAGCACTTGGCGAATTTACTCAACGTCACGTTGCGCCAAATCCCCATTCGCGATGCCGTCCGCCAACATTTCCAGGACATTGGGCATCCTGACACGCTGCACAATGTTGTCTACGAAAATTCTCAGGCGCGCGAACGAACGCAGATTTTGATGGACGTGGCCAACCAGATCGGCGGCTTTGTCGTTGGCACCGGCGATTTATCGGAGTTGGCGTTGGGTTGGGCTACCTTCAACGGCGACCATATGTCGATGTATCATGTCAACGCTGGCGTCCCCAAAACATTGGTGCGCTATCTGATCGAATGGGCCGCTGAAAGCGAGTTCACGGGACCGGCGGCGGATGTGTTGCGCGACATCAATGCCACGCCGATTACGCCGGAATTATTGCCGCTGGGCGATGGCGATACCCTGCAACAAGAGACTGAAGTTAGCATCGGCCCTTATATGCTGCACGACTTTTTTCTCTTTTATGTGGTGCGCTACGGATCTGCACCGCGTAAAGTATTTTTCCTGGCGCAGCAGGCATTTGCGGGCAAATATACAGCCGCCGAAATTCTGCGTTGGCTGACGCTTTTTTATCAACGCTTTTTCTCGCAACAGTTCAAACGCTCGGCTATGCCCGATGGCCCAAAGGTTGGCTCGGTGGCGCTTTCGCCGCGCGGCGATTGGCGTATGCCAAGCGATGCCAGCAGCGCGCTCTGGCGCGACGAGTTAGCGGCCCTACAACAAGAAGCGGAAACGCAACCAACTACCGCCCAACCGGCATGAACACGTCGCCAACTTTCGGGGCCAACATCCACGCGATTCTGACCGAAAACGCGGCTGTGTTGGGCCAGATCGATGAGGGTGGCATAGCCAGTGTGCTGGCTGCCAGCCCCCACCAAAGTGACGAAAACAGATCTGGTGCATTCCGAGCAATACGGTGGTTCGCTGTTCGAGCAAAGCGCGCTCCTGGCAGATTGACGAGGCCGCGTTGGGCAGTCAGCATGCGAATCTCGAATGATTTATGATCTTACCTTTGCCATAGATGGAAAGGATGCCGTTATGAGAATTACACGCGTCAGTGTTGTACAGGATGCACCCGTTGCCTTTGATTTGGAACAGTCGCTGACCAAAGTGTTCAAGCGGATGGCGGAAGCGGCGCAGCAGGGTGCGCAACTTGTCGTTTTTCCCGAAGCCTTCCTCAGTGGTTATCCCAAGGGCCACGACTTCGGTGCCCGCGTTGGGATGCGGTCACCAGAAGGTCGCCAGCTCTTTCAGCGCTATTGGGAAAGTGCCGTGGATGTACCAGGGCCGGTCACACTGGCGCTGGGAGCGGCGGCGCGCCAACATGCCTTGCACCTGGTGATTGGCGTGATCGAGCGCGACGGCGGCACGCTCTATTGCACGGTGCTCTTTTTTGCGCCGGATGGGGCGTTACTGGGCAAGCATCGTAAGGTGATGCCAACGGCGATGGAAAAATTGATCTGGGGCTTTGGGGACGGCTCTACGTTGCCAGTTTTCGATACACCGGTTGGGCGCATTGGGGCGGTGATCTGTTGGGAAAATTATATGCCGATGTTGCGGATGGCAATGTACGCCCAAGGCATTCAGCTTTATTGTGCGCCTACGGTAGACGACCGTGACACCTGGCTGCCCACCATGCGCCATATTGCCATCGAAGGGCGCTGTTTTGTGCTATCCAGTTGTCAATTTGCCCGCCGCAGCGATTATCCAACCGACTACGATGTCGTACAAGGCAATGTACCAGAAACCGTGCTGATTCGGGGCGGAAGCTGTATTATCAGTCCCTTTGGTGACGTGTTGGCCGGCCCCGCCTTCGATGGCCCGACGATTTTGACGGCAGATTTGGAACTCGACGCGATTGTGCGCGGCAAGTTTGATTTGGACGTAGTTGGTCACTACGCACGGCCGGATATCTTTCAATTGCAAATCAACACACAAGCCACATCTGCGGTAACAACAATGTAGCGCCAATCAAACTTACGCACGCAAAGGCGCTAAGGGCGCAAAGTTCATGAAGTTTCATTTGTTTTTCTTTGCGCCTTTGCGTGAGATTCGCTCTGGTTTTGCGTAAATCCTATTTCGATTGGAGATCTTGTCATGAGCCCGACCAGTCAGTTACCGATCAACATGATTACGCCACTTTTGCGCGATCTCGTCGCCATCGACTCCGTCAACCCCGATCTTGTGCCAGGCGCGGCGGGTGAAACTGGCATGGCGCGCTATGTCGCCGAATGGCTGACGCAGGCGGGGCTTGAAGTCGAAATCGAGGAAGTTGCGCCGAATCGTCCCAATGTAGTTGGCGTGGCGCGTGGCACGGGTGGTGGCCGCAGCTTGATGTTCAACGCGCATATGGACACGGTTGGCGTAGCCGGCATGGACAAACCGCACGAACCCTTCGTCGACGGCACGCGCCTCTATGGCCGCGGCGCGTATGATATGAAAAGTGGTCTGGCGGCAGCGATGGTGGCCGCGGCGCAGGCGAAACAACAGAAGCTGCGTGGTGACGTGATTGTCACGGCGGTCTGTGATGAAGAATATGCAAGCATTGGCACCGAAGCCATCGTGAAACGCTGGCGCGCCGATGCGGCGATTGTCACTGAGCCGACCGAGTTACAAATTTGTGTGGCGCACAAGGGCTTTGTCTGGCTGCAAGTGGAAACACAAGGCATCGCGGCGCACGGCTCGCGCCCCGAACTCGGCGTCGATGCGATTGCCAAGATGGGGCATGTGTTGGTGGCGCTCGAAAAGCTCGATCAACAATTACGCGCTCATCCAACCCACCCATTGCTCAGAAGTGGTTCGCTCCATGCCTCGTTGATCCGCGGCGGGCAAGAGTTGTCGAGCTATCCGGAACGCTGCGTGGTCGATATCGAACGGCGCACTGTGCCTGGTGAAACGCCAGCGCTCGTCCAAACCCAAATTCAAACTGCATTAGACCAAATTGCCGCGACCGATCCGGCCTTCAAAGCAACGGTGAAAACAACGTTTGTGCGTGATTCGTTTGGCGTTGCCGAAGCTGAACCAATTTTTCAACTCGTCAACCGCATCGCTACCCAAAAGTTGGGTCAAGCGCCAAACATCATCGGCGTCCCCTTCTGGATGGACACCGCCATTCTGTCCGCCGCCGGCATTCCCTGTGTAGCCTTTGGCCCAGGTGGCACGGGCGCGCATGCCGTGATAGAATGGGTTGATCTGGAAAGTGTCGCGCGATGTTTAGAAATTCTGTTAGCAACAGCAATAAGCTTTTGCACCTAACCTGTTATCATCAAATCAATGAACGCCTCCCACCCAGAAAGGTTAGTACGATTATGTCTATGACAAAATTTTATGTCAACCCACCAGTCAACAGTGTGGTTGGCACACTGCCCGATCAAGCGAGTGCTGATCAGCTGCTAGAAAATCTGGTGAGCGCAAATTATCCAAAAGATCAGATCGTCGTCAATTCTGGCAAAAAAGGGCTAGATTTCATTGATCCAGGCGGCACAGCCCATGGCTTGATCACGCAATTAACCCGTTCATTTCAAAAGTTCAGCACAGGTGTAGAGGATCGGCTGCTCAGCGCCACCAAACAGGCCTTATTAGACGGCAAATTCATTGTCGCGGTGCCAACCGATGGCAGTGAAGCACAAATTCTACAGGTGCAACAATTGATCAGCGAACAAGGCGGCAACGAAATCTTGTTTTACGGGCACACAACGTATCGTTTATTAGAAGGATGGTGATCTTCAGATGGCTATCGAAATCAATGAAACAGTAGTGCAACGCCTGCACGACGAACAGATCATTTGGTTCACAACCATCCGCGCCGATGGCACGCCGACGCCGACGCCGGTTTGGTTCTTGTGGACTAACAATGCATTTTTGATTTTCTCGCAGCCGACGGCGCTCAAGGTGCGCAACATCCAGCACAGCCCCAAAGTGGCGCTCAATTTTCATACTGATCAATATGGGGGTAGCGTTGTTGTCTTTTATGGCGAAGCGCACATTGATCCTAATCCGGTGCCGGCTGCTGAATTGGCGGTTTATCTGGAAAAATATGCCGAAGGGATCAAGCTGATCGGGATGACGGCAGAGAGTCTGCAACAGGCCTTTTCCACCGCCATTCGCGTAACGCCGACCCGAGTGCGCGTGGGTGAGTAAAATAGCAACATGCGGCTTGAATCTGCGCACTGGCACAGCTACCAGACTGAAATATTGTACTAGTGTTGCCAGATGCCGATGACTATAGATGCAGACGCATTAGCAAGCTTGCCCGTCGGGATCGCGCTGGAGACAGTGACGTTGCCAATTGGCAAGCGTAGTTGGCGCATCGCATCAGTCCGCGATGAAATTAAGCTGATGGATCTGACCCAAGCGTTGGCGCACCCGCCCTATGGCTTTCGGCTTTGGGAATCGGCGATTGGTCTGGCGCATTGGCTGGCGGAACGGCCAACGCAGATCAGCCACAAGCGTGTCCTCGAATTGGGCGCAGGCGTAGGATTACCGGGACTGGTAGCCGCAAGCCTGGGCGCCGAAGTCTGGCAGACCGATCATCAACCTGGCGTCTTGCACCTGGCGCAGTTGAATGCCACCCAAAATGACCAAACACCGTTACCGCAATTCGTGGCCGATTGGCGGACATGGGACCATACGGGACGTTACGATCTGATCATCGGTGCCGATATTCTCTATGAACATGCGCTCCATTTCTACCTAGAACTCATCTTTCACCACAATTTAGTGCCTGGCGGGCGTCTGTTGTTGACCGACCCCGGCCGTACGCAAGCACTCGATTTTGCCATTCAGCTAGAGCAGCATGGATGGCAGATCGATTTGGCAACCCGCCCCGTAGCATCTATCAAGCTGAACGCGCCCACCACGCCAGTGGAGATTACATTGTTGACGGCCCGGCTGGCTAAATTTTCGACGACGACTAGCCAGACCCCTCCCTAACCCTCCCCTGACCGCTTCGCTAGGAGAGGGGACCGATCACACAGCGCGCCCAGGGGTTCCCGAAAGCGCCATTAGGGACAGAATGTGCTACTTCGTCTTCCCCTGATCAGTTCCCTCCCAGTAGGGGAGGGTGAGGGACACTGCCATTAAGGTAAGGCGAGTGCATGGCACGGCAGGCTAACTTTTTGGCTGGACACCCAATGCGATTGCCGTGCGCTGCACACCTTCTGGTGCTTACCTTACTGGCCGTGAGGGTTAGGGTGGGGTCTGTAGCACCTTGCTCAACTTACGGACGGTAAAGCGATTGCGTAGATAATGGGCGTTTTGCGCCACCAACGTTTGCTCATCAGCGGTCAAACCCAACGCCTGCACCGTGGTTGGGCCGTGAACTTGCTCGAGCAGCGCAATAAAGGCTTGGGTCGTGGGCACCTGGGCGGCAATCGCTTGAATATCGGTCCAATGAGCGAGGATATTTCGCTTTAAAGCAGCATAGGCGTCTGCGCTCAGATGCAAAAACGACGCCTGTTCCTGAATAATTTCATCGGCTAAATTACCGTAAGCAGCCCGAATCCGCTCAATTTCTTGGGTGCGGTCGGGCAACTCCGACGCTTCCAGCAAGTCAGCCGCCGCTTGCCGCGACAATTGCCGAATGCTTTCATAGACTCCAGCCACCAGCATCGTGGCCACGCCCACCTTCGCCCCATGCAAAATCGCCGGTCGGCCTTCGCGCAGCAACTTCATCTCCCACACATGCGAATAATGGTG
>JBBREZ010000287.1:0-8941 GCA_038225095.1 Caldilineales bacterium | reverse complement strand
CGGCAATCAACGAAGCCAGTAAGTTGGTGGAAACGGCCAGGCGCGACCCTTTGGGAATATTATTCACCTGACTTACCAGTTCGATGCCGTAGCCTGGCTTGATCAAACGCGCTAACAGATCGGCGAGCGGCTGGTCGGCGCCTTCAATGCCGGGCGGCACGATGCCGGCGGCGATCAGTGCGGCTTTGAGCAGCCCCAGGTAATCTCTGGCAAAATCGTATACTTCAGCCAGGTGACTAATTTCGGCTGTCGCACCCAAATCCACACTCACCAGGCGCAAAATCGGCTGGTCGATAATGCGAAAATAGGCCTCAATCGGCGGTTTGGGCACACGCCCGCCGCCCGGTTCGCGCACGCTCAGATCGATAGAAACATTGAGCACGCGCGCGCCTTCGGGGAAATCCATGCCCAGAAAGAAGATGTCGCTCCAGCCACTGTGCGTCAAATCCATGCGCACAGGCGTGGTTTCGCGTAGCAATGGAAAGAGTTCACCGCGCATCGCGCTGTGGTGCGCGTCGCGATCATACAAGCGTGGGTCTATTCGCAACGGATGGTCGGCAGGGTGGCCGGTGCGGAACATCCACTGGTTGCCGCGCACAGAACGGACGCTGTAGCGCACCTGGTTGGCGAGCGTTTGAAAAGCAAGGTTGTGATAGGCGCTAGCCAGGGCGCTGGCAACGCCATCACTGGGACCTTGGCTAGGATCGGTCGCGTGGGGGGTAGCCAGAAAGATATCAATTGCTTCGGCAAAGCGCCGCTTGAGCAAATTCGCATAGCCATTAAAAGGGATCAATGCTTGTTCGGGCGCGCCGGGTTTTTCGGGCAGATGAAAGCGATAAATGGCATAGAGAAAGAAAAGCGCGCGTACTTGCTCGTACAAATTGTCGTTTTCGCGGCGGAAGCGATCCAGCGCGGCACACTCCGCCAGTAATTGTGGGCGCGTGGCTGTGCGGCAAAAGGCATCCAGCGAACGGTTGCGTAGTGCTGGATCAGTGGCAGTGATGATCTTGATTAATTCACTCATTGGCTAAGTTCCTTGGTTGCCGCCATTGGTGGGGTGGTTGTACTGATTAATTCGTATTACACACGGTGGCGTAGGATGGGTCAGCTGCTTCACAAGCGCTGGTTGCCCACTCAGGTGGAGCGGCTAACTTATCCTACACTGATACTGCGTAGCATCAGTGATTAATATGCCCATGAAAATTTACCTATTGGTCGTTTTTTAGTTCGCGTTGCGCCAGCAGTTCTAAGAGGCGGGCCAGCACTTCATCGCGTTCCTGGCCGTTGAGCGCCAGCGCCAGTTGGGCTGTTAATAGACCATACTTCACCCCGACATCATAGCGGCGCGCTTCCTGTTGCTCTAGGGCCAAGTATTGCTCACGGTGGGCTAGTTCGGCCAAGGCTGCGGCTAATGTAAAACTAGGCTTGCTACCTTGATCTGGGTCGTGCGACATAGCGTCAATCTGTTCACCCAAAATGTCTATGACGGTGGGCGTCAGCACATGCATGCCGAAGAAACAGAGATAGTGCCCGGCGCGCAAGCCTGGCACGATCAGGCGCTGTTCGGCTTCGGTGGGGGTAGATTTTTCGATCACCGTTTCAATTTGATAAAGGCCTGGGCGCCCGGAGACGCGGCGTCCGCCGATCGCGCCATAATAGGGCAGCAGGCTTTCGCGCGTGGCTTGCACGGCAGAAACGGTGCACGCCTCGGCTTCGGCCACTTCGACCAGGTGTTGGGCGCAGCCGCGATCGGCGCGGTTGACGTAGAGGTGATCGCCAACCAGATGCAAAAAAGGCGCACGGCCAACGAAATCTTTGGCGCAATAGACCGCGTGGCCATACCCCAGCGGCTGTTCCTGTTGCACAAAATGCAAACGACCGACGTGGTCGCCAGCCACCTGTACATAGGTCTGTTCGTCGCCCGGACAAACAACAAGGCAAATTTCTTCAATGCCGGCTTGAATCACTTCTTCTAGAATGATGCGCAAGACTGACTTTTCAACGCCGTCGCGGTCAATCAGCATTTGCAACGGCAGCGTACGTTGTTTGCGGCCGGCAGCCGTGATCACAGCTTTGGTAACTTTCATAGATTCCTCACTAGGTTTGTGGGCTTTGCGAACGAATAAAAGCTATTGTAGCATCGTTAGTCGAATTTGGTGATTACGGTTTATTTGCAATGATGTAGCTATTCATGCGTAGCGCTGGACAGGTAGATAGGTAGATAGGTAAACAGGTAGATAGGTAAACAAGTAGTATACCTGTATACCTGTATACCTATCTACCTGTTTACCTATCTACACAAGGACTGAACAGTTACCAATTGATTTACTGCGCGCCTACGTGCGCAAGGTTTCCGTATGTCCGTCGATGCTGAGCGCCTGCCCCGAAATTTTTTGACCAGCTGGCGTGCAAAGGAAGAGCACCATGTTGGCAATATCGGTGGCGGTGACGAAGGTGCCCATTGAATTTTGTTTGGTGATCTGTTGGCGTACTTCTTCAATTGATCTGCCCTCAGCTTGGGCTTTGGCGGCTTGTACCCGATCTTGGCGTTCGCCTTCGACAACGCCAGGACAAATCGCATTGACGCGAATGTTAAACGGGCCTAATTCCATGGCTAATGACTTGGTGAAGCCAATCACGGCCCATTTTGAGGCGGCATAGGGGGTGCGATTGGGAAACCCGAAAAGGCCAGCCGCCGAAGAGAGGTTGACAATTAAGCCACCGCCAGCGGTTTTGAGCAAAGGCGCGGCGCGGCGGGTGCAATAGAATTGACCATTAATGTTGACCGCCATCGTGCGCTCCCAATCAGCTGGCGCGAGCGTTTCGATGGGGCCGGTGGGGCCAGCAATGCCAGCGTTGTTGACCAGCACATCTAAGCCACCGAGTTGGTTCATGGCGGCCGCAAACAGCTGATCCACTTGCGCTGGATCAGAGATATCGGCCTGGGTGGTGCCAATCGACGGCAGGTCAGCCTGGCAAGTTGCCAACTGATCGGCGGCAATATCACAAATGTGCACCTGTGCGCCGTTAATTAACAGCGTCTCGGCAATCGCCCGACCAATACCGGCGGCGCCCGCCGTGACAATCACGCGTAGCCCTTGACAACTTAGCTCCATGTTGAGTTCCTCTCGCTTTATTTTAAGGTTGTGTAATGTCTGCCTACAATACGTCAAGTCAGGTTTACCTGTCAAACTATCAAGCCTGGATTGGTCTCCTGGGAACGGAGGTAGACGTGCCGGGGACGAACGGGGCGATCAAGCTTGCTCTATCCCGATCGGTTGCCCCGTCCGTCCCCGGCACGTTGTTACCTATAATAACGATCATGCTGCCACTGACTACAGATTATCTTGACGACTGGTGTATACTAAGATTACTATGTTTGAAACTTTTTAATGGCGTTACGCATCATCGTCGGTGGTGCGCTCAATCCTCAATGGTTGCGGAGGTTAACAATTTATTACTATGCCTAAAGTGTTGAAACCACGTTCCACCCAGGAAATTTTAGCCCAGAGAGCTCGCGCGCGGCGCCGCTCCTCGCTCCGCCTTTGGGTGATTGGCGGTGTGATCGTGCTTGCTGTCATTGCGGGCTTTATTTTCCTGCGGCGTGCGCAGACAGTTCAGGTTGACCCAGGTCAATCCAGCACAGTTACAGTCGATAGTAAGGGCGAGATCGTGGGGTTGCAAAAGTTTTCCAATCTGGCGCGCGACCATCAGATTGGCACACTAAACTACCCGCAGACGCCACCGGTTGGCGGCATCCATAACCCGGTCTGGCAGAATTGCGGTATCTACGATCAGCCGGTTCCGAACGAAAATGCCGTTCACTCGCTGGAACATGGCGCAGTCTGGATCACCTATCGTCCCGATCTTGCCGCTGCTGATGTCGCAAAATTGCGCGCGCTTGTCAGTGGTCATCGGCAAGCCTTGCTTTCACCCTACCCGAAGCTGCCGACACCAGTCGTCGCTTCTGCCTGGGGCCTGCAGGTTCAAGTCCAAAGTGCCGCTGACCCGCGCCTGGCGCTCTTCGTCAGTAAATATGAGAATGGGCCACAAACGCAAGAGCCTGGCGCAACCTGTAGTGGTGGCAATGGCACCCCCATTGCGAGTTAAGCCTCATGCTGTGAAAGCAACTTTGTTTTCTTATCGATGGTGATAAGCGTGAGCCAGTAGACCAGCCTACTGGCTCACTTCTGTTCTAGGCAGCCTCGATCATGCGCGTCACTGAGCAATTACCGCTTATTTTCTTCAATCACCACCGGCCTGTGGTACAATCAGGCAATAAAATTGTTATCGTTGCCAATGTGCACCTTTTAGAAGCTTAGTTGTCAATTTCTGTGATGAGGGCTGTTGCTTGTGCTTAATGGGCATCACCCCTAGTTTTCGGATCGACGCTTCGCCCAACATCACTTATTTCTAATCGGGTCTATGTTTGCCTTGGCCCGTCATTATGCAAAACTATCGCTATGGCCGCGCGCAGAGTCTTCTTTTATCTCGCCCTATTGATGATCACTTGCCTCGCTTTTAGCGTTGGCTACGCTTGCTATCCCTTGCTAAATCCATTAAGCAAATCGGTGGCCGCCGCAGATGCCGTTAGCGTTGGCCCGCAGCCCAACGTTGAACCTGCCGATTTACAAGTTTACTGGGAAGTCTGGCATCTGTTGGATCGAGATTTTTATGGCCCAAAGCCCGAGGTCACGAAGCGGGTTTACGGCGCGGTTCAAGGTTTAGTGCAAACTTATCAAGATCCGTATACCGTTTTTGTCGAACCGCAGCCGCATGAATTGGCGACCGATGATTTGCAGGGCAGTTTTGGTGGGATTGGCGCCCGCATTGAACATACGGAGCAAGGGTACGTTTTGCATCCACAACCCAAGCAACCGGCTGCGCTAGCCGGTGTTCAAGACAAGGATCTGTTGTTGCTGGTCGATGATAAAGAGATCACCGCGCCAATGGCCGATAATGACGTGATCGCTTTGGTGCGCGGCCCGGTGAACACAGAAGTGGCGCTGGTGGTGCGGCGCCAAGAGGCTGCGCCCAAGGCGCAAGTTGAGTTAACCTTTCGGGTTAAGCGGGCGCAAATTCAATTGCCGAGTATGGAGTGGCATTTGGTAGACAATCCAGGCGCGGCCAAGATTGGTTATATCAAGCAGACGATTTTCAGTGAACGCAGCCCGGCTGAGATGCACACGGCCCTTACCGAATTGAAGGCCGCCGGCGCGGATCGCTTTATCTGGGATTTGCGCGGCAACCCTGGTGGTTTGGTGGACGCCGCCGTCCAGATGGCCGATATTTGGCTGGACGGCGGCGTGGTGCTGATCGAAGAGCACGCTGACAAATCGCAAAAAACATTTGAGGCCGCCGCCGGTGATGAAACCAACCATGCCCCACTGATTGTGATTGTCGATGGTGGGTCGGCCAGCGCCAGCGAAATTGTCGCCGGTGCTTTACAAGATCATCAACGGGCAAAATTGGTGGGTGAAAAGACCTACGGTAAAGGCAGTGTGCAATTGGTGTATGAACTGTCTGATCAAAGCAGCTTACACGTAACCAATGCCCAATGGTTCACGCCGAATAAACATCAAATTTCCGGCCACGGTCTAACGCCGGACATCACCATCACTCCTGGTGAAGACCCGTTGCCCAAGGCGATTGAACTGCTTGAGCACTAGCTCGTTGATCAAATGACCAGTATGAGTCAACACGCCAAAAATTTGTTAATCCGACTTTCTGCGCGCCCGATCTGGTCAATTAGCGGTGCCTTGTTGGTGTTGGCTGCCACTTTTTGGGTGGGGACGGGGGCTGGCTATGGGATGGGGCGGTGGAGCGCAGGCCGTTCGTTCTGGCCGAGCAATTTACCAATCCCTGCCAGCGAAAATGGGCGCCCGGCCAATGTTCGCGCTGCGCTGGATCCAAAGTTTGCCTTGTTTTGGGAAGCAATGGATGTAATCTATCGCGACTTCGATGGCCGCGTGCCCGATGGCCAAAAAGTGACCTATGATGCGATTCGTGGTGTAGTCAATAATCTGGGCGATCCCAATACTTCTTTTCTCACGCCCCAAGAGGCGGATTATTTACGGTCTACTAGTGGGAGCAGTTTTGAAGGTATTGGCGCGCGCGTCGAGTGGAATAAAACGGCCAACACGCTGGAAATCAGCGAACCATTCGAGAATCAGCCGGCCTGGAATGCGGGGTTGCGCCGTGGCGATTTAATTATGGAGATCGACGGCGTGAGCATTGTCGGCACTTCGCTGAATGAGGCTGTCGTTAAGATTCGCGGTCCTAAAGGCTCTACCTTGAGGTTGACCGTACAGCGTGTAGGGGCAGAGCAATCTTTTGTGCTCCAGGTCATCCGCGATCAGATTGAAACACCCACGATCAGCACGGATTCACTGGGTAAGAACGGCACGATCGCTTATGTGCACTTGTTCAGTTTTAATCAAAACGCGGGCAAGCTTGTCCGCCAAGCGATTGAAGACGCAATGGTGCGCAAGCCACAAGCTTTAATTTTTGACCTACGCGGCAATCCGGGTGGCCTCGTGAGTGAAGCGGTGAAGATTACCAGTATTTTCTTACAAGATCAGACGGTTCTCTTAGAGCGTTTTAACGATGGCAAAACCAAAACCTATGCTACCGAAGGCAAAGCCGTGACTACTGATTTGCCAATGGTGGTGCTTGTGAACGAAGGCAGTGCTAGCGCCAGCGAAATCGTCGCTGGCGCCTTGCAAGATAGTCAGCGTGCGCACCTGATGGGCACAAAAACGTATGGCAAAGGCAGTGTACAATTGCCAGAAATTCTCAGCGATAGCTCAATTTTGCGCGTGACCATTGCGCACTGGTTCACACCGAAAAATCGTACGATTCACGGCGCTGGGCTCATGCCTGACACGGTGGCCGAGATGAGTGATGCCGCGCGCGCCACCGGTCAAGATTCCCAATTGGATGCAGCGGTGGCCTACTTGAGTCAATAAATGATTGACGATTTTAGATTGACGATTGACGAAATAACTTCGTAGACGTGAGCATTCGTAGATCGATCAAACATCGCCAATCTGAAATCAGTCAATGGTCTACGAAGTTATTGCATAGACGAGAATATTCGTAAATCGTCAATCAAAAATTGTAAATTTCTACTATCATGGCTAAACAAAACGAAAAAAACGCGAATAAGAGTGGGCCGCGTACGGTTGCTACCAATCGCAAAGCACGTCACGAATATTTTATTGAAGAAACCTATGACGCTGGCATCGTCCTGACGGGCACCGAAATCAAGTCACTGCGCATGGGGCGCACCACGTTGCAGGAAGGGTTTGTGCTGGTCCGCGACGGTGAAGCCATGCTCATGAACGTGCACATTGCCCATTATGCCCAGGGCAACCGCAACAACCATCCAGAGGTGCGGCCGCGCAAATTGTTGCTGCACAAGGCGCAAATTCGCCAGTTGCATGCCGAGGTTACGCAGCGCAACTGGACGATTGTACCCTTGCGGATTTACATCGACGAACGCGGGCGGGCCAAAGTTGAAATCGCCCTGGTGCGTGGCAAACAGTTGCACGATAAGCGCGAGGCGATTGCCGATCGCGACAATCAACGAGAATTGCGGCGCGCCTTAAAAAATGAATACTAAATTAACCCTGCTGCATGGTTCACTCCAGCTACCTACCTTCTTGCCTGATGCAACTTTGGGCGTCGTGCGTGCGGTGGACAGTGTTGATCTGCGCCATTGCGGCCTTCAAGCGGTCGTGATGAACACCTATCACCTGATGCAGCACCCCGGTTCGTCTACGGTGCACGCACTGGGCGGGCTGCACACCATGTGTGGCTGGCCGCAACCGATCATCACTGATTCTGGCGGCTTTCAGGCCTATTCGCTGATTCGCGAGAATCCCAAATATGGGAAACTGACGGATGATGGCATTGTTTTCAAACCAGATGGCGCCGACCGCAAATATCAACTGACGCCCGAAAAGTGCGTGCAATTACAGGTCAGCTATGACACGGATGTCGTCATGTGCCTGGACGACTGTACGCATGTGGATGACGCAGCGGCGGCCCAGCGTGAATCGGTGCGGCGTACAATTGCGTGGGCCAAACGGTGCAAGCAAGCGTTTGTGCATTTGATTGAACAAAAGCAACTTGATGAGCAGACAAGACCGTTGCTCTTTGGCGTGGTGCAAGGTGGCGGTGCGCGTGAATTGCGCCGTGAATGTGGCGAGGCGTTGCTTGAGATCGGCTTTGACGGTTTCGGTTATGGCGGCTGGCCGCTCGACAGTGAAGGCGCACTGGTAACCGAGATGCTGGCCTATACGCGCGAATTGATCCCCGCCCAGTTCCCCATGCACGCGCTGGGCATCGGCCATCCAGTCAATATTGCGGCTTGTGTAGCGATGGGCTACGAGGTTTTTGATTCAGCGCTGCCCACGCGTGATGCCCGCCGTGGCCGTCTCTATCGCTTCACCGATGCGATGACAACACCCACGGCTGCGCATAAAGATTGGTTTAAGTTTCTCTACATCACCGACGATAAGCATATCAAGTCTGCGGAGCCAATTTCCGAATTTTGCGATTGCCTCACCTGTACGAACTACTCGCGCGGTTATTTGTATCATCTTTTCAAAAGCAATGACGCCACCTTTATGCGGCTTGCCACCCTGCATAATTTGCGCTTTATGACGATGTTGATGGACCGTTTGCGCGAGAAAGGATAGTTGGATGACTGCGAACCAAACCCAAACGGTGCGACTTTGCCTGATCTGCCCCGCGCCGCCACCCGCAGAGCACACCGGCCAGCTGACCGAGTTTGGTATGCAAGACAAAAAACAAATTTTGCATGTTGGTATAGCGCAAACTGATCAGTCTATGCACTTTGTTTGTGAGATTAGCGTGAAACAAACCCGCGCTCCCGGTGCCTTCGATTATGCCGGCTTGTTTGTGCATGGCCCCG
>JBBREZ010000286.1:0-8959 GCA_038225095.1 Caldilineales bacterium | reverse complement strand
CTGATTCAAAACATGTTCATCCGTAATGGTCTGAAAACGTTCGTGCCAGAGCGGGACACCTGGAATCAAACGGTAGCCCACGAAGACTTCCTCGACATCCTCTGCTGTCAGATGCAGGTAGAGCGGATTAGGAATACTGAGCGAAATGTGATTCTGAAGATGACTCAGGATTGCGACTTCGCGTTGCAACGTTGCCGCTGCACTTGCAAATTTTGCAAAGCGAAAAACCAATTCGTCATTAACGATGACAACATTATTATATTGGCCTGCTTGGTTGAGCGTGGCCGAGTATATGGTAAATAATGGAAAGGTTTTCTCGATGATCTGCACGTACTTCTGGACTGAGCTCATTGTTCACGCTTTCCACTGATACTTGGGTTGCCAGCCAAGCACTCGTTTAGCCAGGCTCGTATCGACCAGCGCGCGATACGGGTCTGCATCATATTCGGGACCACCGCGCCACGGCACGTCTGGGTGAACCTTGGCGGCCATCGCGCGGCTTGGGGTATCGGATGAAATGTCATCGGCGCAGAGCAACAGGGTGACATGGCCGGGGTCGGGGCAGGTCAACGCCAACACCGCCGCCGACGCCACATCGCGCACATCGCAAAACGCGCCATATTCCCAGTTGCGCATCTCGGCTTCTGGCTTTTCCTTGCGCCACTGCATGATCTGATCCTTAAATTCGGCCGGCATCACCCACGGTGGGCGCAGGCAGATCGTGGTGATGCCCTGTTTTTCCGTAAAGTGGCGGCACATCTCTTCGGCCAGGCGCTTGGCAATCCCGTAGGGGCTGCTCGGATACGGTCGATGGTTGTCGTCAATTGGGAAATAGTCCGGCGCTTTTTGGCCCATGAAGACGCCAAGCGCGTTGACGCTGCTAAAGTAGACGACGCGCTGCATCTTTTCCGCCTGCGCCGCCATCAGCACATGCCAGGTGCCTTGCAAGCCGACCGACATCGTCTCGTCGGGGTCATCATTTTGGCCGCCTAAGAGCGAAGCCAGATGAATGACCGCGTCACAGCCTTGCGCCGCCTTGCGCACCGCTTGCCCATCCTGAATATCGTCACCACTGGCGCGATCAAATCCAACGACGGTGTGTCCAGCCTCACTTAGTTGCGCCTCAATGACCGAACCAATCCGGCCACGGTTGCCTGTTACAAAAACTTTCATAAAACAGATTCTCACTTTCTGTGGGGTTAACGTTTATTCGCATGAAATCGACCATATCGTCGCCACGAAAAATAACAACGAATTTAGGAAGAAGTGAATTTTAGCCGACGAATTATTCGTTGTTTTCCGCATTCGTTGTTGTGATCTGGCCTGAGCGGTTACCTGTTCATGCCTGCTCTTTTCCATAATCACCTTGCCACAGCCGTCGCATCTCTCCGCAGCGCGCTAACAATGCTTCCAGCGAACCTTCATCATCAATTGTACCATCTTTGAACACAACGTCGTATCCAGCAAGGTAAGCGTCATCAGGAGGAGCGTTTGGTTGGCGCTTTGGCTATTGCGGCTGTTGAGCCAGGTGCCCTGCGATGTGGTTTTACTCGATATGAATTTACCTGATAATGCTGCCGGTTGTCTGCTGTGTAAACTGACGCAGGATCAGGCACCACTCAGGGTTTTGATGACTGGCTTGGGCAATTCAGAGAAGACAATTTTGCATTGCCTGGAAGACGGAGCTGCTGGCTATGTGCTAGAAGAAGAACCTTGGCAAGAGTTCGTTAATAAAATTTGCGCAGTGGCATGCGATGAATTTATTATCTCGCCTACCATTTCTACTGCGTTGATTGCGCGGATCGTTGAGCTAAAGCAATGGGCTATGCAATTGAATGGGTTCAAACTCACGACCTCAGTTATTCAACAGCATTGACTGTTCGCGAATGCGAACTATTAAAACTGATCGAACAAGGTCTGACAAACATTAAAATTGCTGAGTTGTTAACGATTGAGCTGGGTACGGTTAAGAATCACGTCCACAACATTTTCAGTAAGCTGGGCGTGGGCAACCGCCGATATGCGGCGTTTTATGCCCGCCAAATGCTGGCCGATGAAGCTTTAAAATCAGGCAAGCCCTGAGTGGCAGTATCACAACTTTATTTGTAAGTTGTCACTTTATGAGGCACAAGCAAGGGCACCAGAATTTCTATTGCCCTTGCTTGTTTTTAGCGCTTAAAGCGAAACAGCTCACTGTCTGGATTCGCTTGTCCTAGCACGGCATCGCGAATGATCTCGGCGGCAATGATGCTGTAGGTAATGCCATTACCGCCAAAGCCTAGGGCAAAATATGCATGCGGGAAATCGTCGGTCTTATCGATATAGGCCAATCCATCTTTGGTTTCGCCAAAAGTGCCAGCCCAGGTAAAAGCTACTTCCAGCGGAATCTGGGGAAAGAATTCACTGAATTTCTGCTGCAACTTTTTTGCTTTACGCTCGAGCAATCGATCACGTCGAGTTGGATCCCGAAAATCTTCATCCTCGCCGCCAATCATGGCGCGTCCATCCGCAGTTGTGCGCAAATAGGTGTAAGGACGTGCGCTTTCCCAGATTAAGCATTGCTCATACCAGCCTGGCAGTGCATCTAGCGGCTCGCTAACGAGGGCGTATGTGCTAATCAGCTTGGCAACTTTGTGTTTTAGATATGGCAGCGATTCATAACCAGTCGCAAAAACAATTTTGCGCGCCTGAATGTGGCAATCGTGCGTTGTTAGCAACCGCACACCGTTTTCCTGCTGCGTGAACTTTAGCACTTCGGTCCGGTCAAAGACGCGCAAACCAGCGCGTATTGCCTTTTGTAAAACCCCATGTGTGAAACGGTACGCATCCATCTGGGCGGCATCATACGATAATAGCGCAGCGGGGCGGCTAAACGAGAACATTGATTGGATCGCCTGTTCATCTAGCCAATCCAACTGAATGCCGTATTTTTTGCGCACGGCAAATTCCTGCTGTAGATCTTTTACATCAGTTGCGCGGCTGGCCAAATACAGGCTTTTTTTGCGCACAAATTCGCAAGGCTCGTCGAGCTTTTGCGCTAAGGTTTCTAGTTTACTGATCGCAGCCAGACACGCTTTATAACTGCGCACGGCGTGATCGGCGCCCACCTGTTCGATTAATTCGTACAACGGGGTGTCAATTTCATATTGAAGCAAGGCGGTCGAGGCGCTCGTACTACCCCAGCCAATATCACGTTTATCGACAACAACGGTGTCAATGCCCGCCTCTACTAGATGATAGGCAACGAGCGCCCCTGTAATACCACCACCAATCACGACGACTTCACAGGTTAGATCGCTTTCCAGGGTTGGATAGCTATGCAAAAGGCCATTCTTGACAAGCCAAAACGGATAATTCGATTTGAGGTCCATAAGCATCAATTTTGATTGGTAGGATAGAATAAATGATAAGGATGACCCCACCGTTCGGCTGACTTCGGCGTAAGCCCACACCGAAGCCTAACCCTTACTGCTAGCAAGGTAATCGACAAATCAAATAGAAGTCGCACAATCGTAGGGCCACGAACTATCGTGGCCCTACAAAGGTGCGGCGTTTATTTGGTCTCTCTATAATCATAAAACACGAAATTATGATTATAGAGCTTGAACGAGTAATCTCTAATCTGCTAATCTTCTACTACCTTACTGCACCAAACCTTCTGGTACACCGTTGGGATATTGTTTTTTAATCGCCTCTTGAATCCGGGTAATGCGGTTTTCTGGATTAGGATGGGTGCTGAAGAATTCCGGCGGTTGATTACCCTGGCTAGAGGCTTCTAGAATTTGCATGACCTTGATCATTGATCGTGGATCATAGCCAGCTTGGCCCATGAAGCGCACGCCGAGCTGGTCGGCCTGTAATTCATCTTCGCGGCCAAAGCGCAGATTGACGAGTTGCGCAATCATGGCTGCCACTGCGGCGGTTTGTTGGCTGCGCGAATCGTTGGGGTCATAGGCAGCGATCACGGCGGCGCCGGTCAAGCCTTGGGTCAATTGTTGTTTAGCGATCTGCTGTGCACTGTGGCGTGCGACCACATGGCCCATTTCATGCCCCATTACACCGGCCAGTTCACCTTCGGTTTGCAATTTTTGAAAGAGCGCCATTGTGATAAAGACTGGCCCACCTGGCAGGGCAAAGGCGTTAATCGTCTTCTCATCGGCCAGCAGATGGCATTCAAACGGCCAATCTGTCTTTGCTGTGTCACTCTTACGGGTCAAATTTTGGCAGACTTTATCGAGCGCAGCCTGAGCTTGTGGATCGGAAGCTAATCCGCCATATTGTTGCGCCATTTCGGGCGCCGCCTGGAGTCCCATCGCCACTTCTTGTTGTGGCGAAATGTTGACATGTTGATTTTCATTCGTAACTGGGTTGTACACTTGCGAGCCAAAATACGAGATTAGAGCAAAGGCTGCCATTACCAAAGCGACGATAATTCTGCCCCCACCCAATCCACAACCTGAGCCCGAGCGCTGTGTGCTGTACATTAATTTCTCTCCTCTACTACGTATTCTTCGTGCTCAAATGCTTCGTAGACGCCGCCCGCCGTCGCCCCAAAGACTATGTGCGCCAGCACGACAAGCCAACTACGCATGGGGAAAAACCAGGGAAAAAAGAGCGTAAACGTGTAATAATTAATGGCATAGAGCGCCAACCCAAACAGCGCACCCCCAAGCATACCAACTAACATGCCCCAGCGATGTAAGACAAAGGCGATTAACAGCGCGAACAAAATTGATAAGATAAAATTGATCAGCAAGGCTACCCCTGCAATGGCTGGATCAAAGGTGGCTGGCGGTGGAAGGACTTGCTGGCCCATCACCATCGCTGCTAGCATCCGCAGCACAATCCAGGGACTACTGCTGCCATTCACACCAGCTAGAATGCCCATTTGTAGGGCAAGAAAAACAACGCCGGCAACGATTCCGGCCCAGATCGCGGCCCGCCAGTCCATAATTTGGCGCATTACAAGCGAACGTTGTGCCATATCGTATTCTCCTTGTGGTCGATCTAAAGTGATTGGGAAACTAGTGGTCTGACGATTTAATGTTTAGCATAGCGTGGATTTGGGTAGGCTCTAATGCTCCATAGTCGCATTAGAGCCTGCTCCCTCCACCTTTCTAAACATTAAATGGTCGCTTACAGTGTACATATTTACAACTGCGCCGCCAGAGCCTGAATCGATTGTTCCAGCGTCCGTAGCAAATGCATCAGTAGATCTGTGGTATCAGGATCACCGTTATCTTCGGCTTCTTCAACGGCGGTCTGAGTTGACTTCGCCATCGCTGCATAGTGGGCCAGAAGTGCGCTAGCATAAGCTTTTTCATCCCTAAACTCTATCAGAGCCATCGACGCCTGTCTATCTGCGCTTGCCGTTTCTATGGGTGCTTGCAATGCGCCGCCTAAGTTTGCGATACGTTGCGCTATCTGGTCAAAATGACTTTTTAGCCCTATGGATAATTGATTCAATAATTCTGGCGATCCTTCGCTGGAAAACTTCTAGCGCTTTTGACATACTGCCTCTGTATACAACGTTAAATCAAGCAAATTGGCATGCTGTTGCTGGAGCAAGCTAATCATTTGCGCATATTGAATAGGAACAGCTGGTGCGCCTGGTTTATCTCTGTTGGCAGCCATGATTCTGCTCTTTTCTAATGTACCCTATTCTGTTAAATGTAAGAAAATGCACTCTGATCTATGCGCAACTTTTAAATGATTGTCGGTTGGTAGCTTTGGAGCAGAGCGCGCTGCTTAGTGTTGGATGAGCAAATTTAGTTTTTAATTGCCCTAAGCGGATGGGCATGTGCTTATCAACCAGCTTACCCGATTTTATCGAGAACCCCATCAGTCGAAGTCTTGTTATGCTGTAGGATAAACGCTATCCATCCTATGTGGCTGTCGCTATTTTTTGTAAGACCAACACTGACAAGCTATTAGAAAGTGGCTGATAGAGCTATGCGAATTTTACTGATAGAAAGCGGGTTAGCAGTAGGATATACTAGATGCATCTGGGCCATAGATACTGGTCAATAAGTAGGCTAAGTAGATAATGAAGAAGGCGTAGCATTTTAAATTTACAACTTTTAAGTTTATACCAATACATTGACTATCTAACTGATGTTACGCCGACGCTCGTCCGTACAGCCACGAACTATCGTGGCCCTAGCACTGGTGGGCTGCGTAACATGACTAACTAAAATAACCATCTAAAAATAACCATCTAAGCGGAGAAGAAGAACATGATTAACTTTATCATTTGGATGATCGTCGGCGCCGTTCTAGGCTGGATTGCCAGCATGATCATGCGCACCGACGCGCAACAAGGGGCATTGCTCAACATTGTCGTAGGCATCATCGGGGCGTTCTTGGCTGGATTGGTGCTGACACCTTTGTTTGGGGTGGGTACAATTAACCAGAACAATTTTAGCGTCGCCTCGCTGTTAGTATCGCTGCTTGGCGCAGTAATTTTGCTTGCTATTGTCAATATGTTCCGGCGTGGCAGCGTAAGATAGCGGTGAAGTTGGTAAGATAGCGGTGAAGTTGCCCTAGCCTATTCAGTATTTAGGGCAGCTATGTCAATCAATGAATGTAAGCGTCAGGGCTGCCAAACTGGCAGCCCAGACGCGTGTCTCGCATATTTTATAGTTATGACCGCCGGTTTAGCAATCCATTGGTCAGGGTGAGCAGGGTGGAATTTTGTGCTCGTTCACCAAGCGCTTGTTGCAATGCCGCCAGCCCGATTTCATGTTGATTGCGCATTTTTTCTTCGACAAACTGACGCGTGCCAGCCTGTGCCAGCAAATCTAACGCTTTCGGCAACTGGGCTGGTCCTAACTCGCCGTCGAGTAAGGTTTCAAACTGTTCGCTAATGCGATCATGGTTGAGCGCATATAAGATTGGCAAGCTCTTCTTGCGACGCAGAATATCATTGCCCGCTGGCTTGCCCGTTTCCTCTGGATCGCCCCAAATGCCCAGGATGTCATCTTGAATTTGAAAAGCCAGCCCAATCGACTCGCCAAATTGTTGGAGCGCGGCAACCTGCGCGGCCGTAGCCCCGCCGATCAGCGCGCCGATGGCTACGCTGGCGCCCACCAAGATCGCAGTCTTGCCCTGGATCATCTGCATGTACTCTTCAACCGAGACTACCATGCGCTGCTCAAAACTTATATCTAAATGTTGGCCTTCGGTCAGTCCCAGGCAAGTCTGCGTGAACAAGTTCAGCGCCTGCAGCGTGCGATCGGCGGAGACGCCACGGCGTGTCAGCCGTTGGATCGCCGCAAACGCCAGCGCAAACATACCGTCACCAGCGTTAATCGCCTGGGGCACGCCCCAAATTTTCCAGAGCGTAGGCCGATGGCGGCGCGTCTCATCGCCGTCTTCAATATCATCGTGGATCAAAGAAAAGTTGTGCAGCCATTCGATGGCCGTGGCGGCTGGCAGCGCTTCGACGGGGTCGCCGCCCATTTCCGCACAAGCCAACAGACAGAACATCGGGCGTAGCCGTTTACCGCTCGGAAAAATTTGCGCGTGAAATTGCTCATCCACCCAGCCCATGTGATAACACATCATGCCGTAATGGGCGGCAATCGCTGCTTCATCGCCGTGCAGCATGTCGCGCATCTCCGTTTCGAGCCTGGGCAACCAGCGACCAATGAAACTGCTTAATTCCTGACTAGACATAAAAAGCACCTTGTGTTCGTTGAATGAAGCTGTTTAGCTGCGGGAGTAGGGAGTAAGAAGTAGAGAGTAAAGAAATGCACTCCCTTACTTCCTACTCCCGTTCCCCTATCTTATTCAGTATTCCCGGTTCACGTAATTGTTTAATCGTTGCGACCCCGCTACAAAACATGGCAATACGTAGTTCGGTGGTCAGCAATTCTATCTCTTCGCTTACCGCCGCCACCGATTCTACCGCTCGTTTTAAGAACGGTGAGGCTAACCCAACCAGATCAGCGCCGAGCGCGACACATTTTGCAATATCTTGACCACCACGAATTCCGCCACTGGCAAAGAGCGCCATGTCCTTACGCTGGGTAGTTTCACAGGCCCGCCGTACTGCCAACAGACTGTCTGCCGTAGGAATCCCCCAATCGCCAAAGGCCGCTGCCAGCCGGCGCAGCCGTTCGGTGGGCGCACGATACATTTCCACTTGGCTCCAAGAAGTGCCGCCTGCGCCTGCCACATCAATCGCGCTGACCCCGGCCTCAATTAGACGGCGCGCGGTTTGTTCGCTAATTCCCCAGCCTACTTCTTTAGCGATGACAGGCGCGCCCAACGTGCGGCAAATTTGTTCGATCTTGCCAAGCAAACCGCGCCACTTTACATCACCTTCTGGTTGCAACACCTCTTGCAATGGATTCAAATGCAAAATCAAAGCATCTGCTTCCACCATAT
Source organism: Caldilineales bacterium (assembly GCA_038225095.1). Lineage (GTDB taxonomy): Bacteria > Chloroflexota > Anaerolineae > Caldilineales > Caldilineaceae > JAPLGZ01. Next base: position 568 of record JBBREZ010000286.1, on the reverse strand, counting down.
CAACGGCGCGCCGACATTGATCCACACCGTAGCCATAATTGAACTGGACTGCCCCCAAATTGGCAAACAGCAAGATGTCGGGCGCAACATCGCGCACCCGAAAGGTGGCTGTTATGTCACTGTGTTCGATACCCGCGCGCTGGCTGCCAAGCCCCATCGCCAGGCCATGCTGTTGAGCCGCCGCGGCCAACGTGCGATTGATCTGCTGCGCTTGCTCGGTACCGCCGGTCATCGAACTGATCAAAATGGGTGCGCTAAGGCGCTTGCCAAACAGGCAAACGCTTGGATCAACTTCGTCCAAATTTAGTTCGGGTAGGGCCTGATGCATAAACCGAAAATGCTCTAAACCCGTGGTCAGGCTGGGAAAACTGACATCTTCCTCTAAATTAATGCGAATATGGTCAGCTTTGCGTTGGTTGATGCTCAAGAGCGTCCCTCAAAATGATGGGTAAGCGCAGAGGCCTGTGCGCTTATTTTGTGATTGCGTGTTATCGAGGGTAAGTAGCTGATAATTGTTAGAATGTTATTTTGTTCAATAGCCAAGTCATCACTTTTGCCCAACGATTTT
>JBBREZ010000285.1:0-9014 GCA_038225095.1 Caldilineales bacterium | reverse complement strand
AGGTGAATCAAGTCTTACCGATGGTAACGGAGACTCCCGCACGGGTGATGAATTTGGCTGATTATGGTTTGGCGGTGGGCGCAGCGGCCAACCTGGTGGTGCTTGATGCGCTGGATTGGCATCAGGCCTTGCAATTTCAAGTTGACAAATTACATGTGCTCTTGCGCGGCCGGTTGGTTGCACAGACCGAACGGCGCCAGACGCTGTTGGCTTGACAGGTGTATAGATAGGTACTCTCACAAATAATAATGCTTAATATTCTAAGATAACTTTATATAATTCAACAAAAATAGGGATTGGGAAAGTTAGATAAATGGATAAATTTTGTAGATGGACTATTATGTTACTGCTGGTTGCCACGATAGTTGGTTGCAGTACTACCCAAGTGCCGACGCCTACTCAAATGCCAACGCCGACGCCAGCGACAGCACAAGAGCGCGTCAACGTATACGACAAATATGTACGATGGGAGGTATCTCTGTTACTGAGATATGTTGAAGAAACAGAGCAATATCGAGACTCAAAACCTATGGCTTTTGAGTCTGCGCTGAGAGTGTTCACTGGATTTCTTGGTTTGCAAAGGCTTCCTTTGCCCTCGAAGTCTGATTTTGAAGCAATAGGAGATTCTTCTCCGTACAAAAGTGGCTTTGATCCTAAGGCGGCTCACGCGTTTTTACTTGGTGTACTTGCACCATGCCAAAAACTGGGCGCGATTGCGATGGATCTTGAAGGGGAAACATCGAAATCGCTGTTGGATGCCAACGCAGCTTGCAAGAAGGAGCTTCTGCATTTGAAAGATGATGCCCCTAGACTGTTTGACTGTCCAGTAGAGCTTGGCCTTTGTCCTGAGAACTAGATATCGCTAAATAGCTATCGAAAAAGCTATAAAGGATAGGGAATTTATGGATTGGCCCAGGTTTGATCCTGCCACATTTGGCAACATGTTTATTCAAACTTTATTGAGCATAGTGGTAGGCTTTGCGGCCGGATGGTATGGACATAGAACCGCAGCACAGCGCGATTCTCGTAACCATAAATATCAAGAGCTCCAGTATTGGCGTAAAAAGTTTGATGAACATGTCGAAGAGTCACAGAAGATTGAACGCCTACTTTTAGCCCAGGATTACATCTATACAGATATACCCGATAGCGCAATCAAGAATATGGTGCCGGCTGACCGATGGCTATTGAAGCAAGCCAGGGAAGCCAAAAAGAAAGTTGAAGAATTAGAATTAGGTATTAAAAATTAGGGTAACCAATTCAAACGCCAGTGCCAGGCTTACTAGGATACTCAGGAATCTACCCAGATATAATGATCAAGGGAACAGATGCTAACGAATAGTGCAGTTTTTAACCGCATCAGCTTAGATTTACCGAGACTGTACGATTGAAAACCGCACCTACAAGCCACCATTCGTTTGTTGCACACCATCACTATCAAATTGGAATAACCTTTAGGGACGAACAAACAAAAATGGTCGTACAAAACCACAAAAACCTGATCACCGTCGGCATTATGCTCAGCATCTTCATGGCCTCGATGGAATCCACCGTCGTGGCGACCGCCATGCCCACGATTGTCAGCCAAGTGGGTGGACTGGAGCATTATAGCTGGGTTTTTTCTGCCTTTCTGCTCACCTCGACAACGTTCGTGCCGCTGTACGGCAAACTTTCCGATTTGTATGGTCGGCGCAATGTGTACTTGGTGGCGATGGTTTTATTTTTGCTTGGCTCGCTGTTGTGTGGGCTGGCGCAAACAATGACTCAGTTGATCCTCTATCGTGCGCTGCAAGGATTGGGCGCAGGTGGGGTGCTACCCCTGGCCTTTATTATGACGGGCGAAATGTTCACTTTGCAACAGCGGGCGCGCATGCAGGGCATTTTTTCGGGCGTCTGGGGCGTTTCGTCAATTGTGGGACCGCTGCTCGGTGGGTTTATTGTCGACCAGCTTTCCTGGCCGTGGGTTTTTTACATCAACTTAATTCCTGGCCTGTTCGCCCTGGCGCTTGTCTGGTGGGCTTGGCAGGATCAGCCGTATAGTGGCAAAAAACCAGCCATCGACTATGCCGGCTCAGCCGTGTTGACCCTGGCGGTCGTGACCTTGTTGCTCGGCCTTATGGAGCCTGGCTCGGTCACAAGCTGGGCTTTGCTAGGGCTTACCGTGGTGCTGTTTGGGCTATTGGCCGTCATCGAACGGCGCGCACCCAATCCAGTGCTGCCACTGCCGCTTTTCCGCAGCCGTCTCTTCACGGGCGCGGTGCTGCATGGTCTACTTTCTGGTTGGGCGATGTTCGGCAGTCTTTCCTTCGTCCCCCTGTTTGCGCAAGCCGTGTTGGGTGCGACGCCCACGCAGGCTGGCGCCACGCTCACGCCAATGCTGTTGGGTTGGGTGGTGGCTAGCATTATTGGCAGCCGTCTGTTGCTGCGAATCAAATATCGCACTCTGATCGTGATCGGTACGGCGGCCCTCACCGTCGGCGCAGGGCTATTGGCGCTTTGGGGGAAAAATGTCAATCAAATCTCGCTGATTGGTTTCCTCACCATTATGGGCGTTGGCATGGGCTTTACGGTGTCGTCTTTCATGATTGCGGTGCAAAGCGCGGTTGAACGGCGATCATTGGGCGCGGCCACGGCAATGTTGCAATTCAGCCGCAGCATCGGCGGCACCTTGGGCGTCAGTGTGATGGGCGCCTTGCTCAGCGCCCGCTTGATCGCAGATCTGAACGCTGCTGGCATGAGTTTAAATGCGGTAGATCGCTTGCTAGCCCCCAACCTGGGCACAGGCGCGGTGGTCGATGCTTCTATGCGCTTGATGGTGGCTGATGCGCTGGCAAGCGTTTTCCTGGTGGCCTTTATCGGTGCCCTACTGGGCTTGGTGGCTGTCCTCATCCTGACCCCAAGCGAACAGATCGTCCAGCCAAAGTCTATGGATAGTGCGGACGAGGATGGTGAAGAAATCGTCCACATGATGAGCCTGGAATAAATAACACATGTTCCGCAGGGTGGGCAAGGCACCCAGAGGGTTCCCGAATCCCTGCCTGATACGCAAAATGCGTTAAACCGCGCTGGCGCGCCAACACGTTTCAACGTGTTTTTATGTACCAGGGGGTGAATTCATTCACCCTACTCACTCGTCCACAGATACGAAAATGTGATATACTGAAAATGGCAAAACGGACAAAAAAAGCCGATACGAGCGGCAAGCGCACGGTTCATCTGTATGCCCAAGCGTGGGCAGAGTTGGTCTCGAAACGGGTCCAGCTTGCAATTGAAGCAGAATTATCGGGCGAATTTCAGATCATTACGCGTGCGACAGATGTACTCTTGCGCGTCAGGGATAACAACGGCCATCAATTTTTAGTCCTGATCGAGCTTCAACTACGCTATGATGCAAACATGCCGCGGCGCCTGATCGCTTATGCCGCGCTAGCGCGTGAGAAGTATAAACTGGAAGTCTATGTCGCGGTGGTTTATCTATTAGAACCGCCATCGCAGATTGTTTTGGCGCAGCAATTTCATAGTGAATTTATGGGCCAGACCGCGCACCAAGACTTTGAAGTGATTCGCATCTGGGATTTACCGGCGGCAGAGGCGCTGGCGCTTGGCAATCCAGCCTTGTTGCCGTTTGTGCCTTTGATGCGCGGCGGGGCTACCCTCGAAACGCTGCAAACTTGCGTTGAACGGATCCGTCAAGAACCAGAGGCAGAAGAATTAGAGGTATTGCTGGCAGCTTTTGCCAGTTTCGTCATCGATACAGAAACTGTGAAACAAATTCTGAGGTGGAATATGAAAATTCTCCATGAATCCCCCCTTTATAAAGAATTATTTAAAGACTACGAGCAAGGTCTGACCGACGGCATTGCCCGTGGTCGCGAAGAGGGTAGGGAAGAAGGGCGCGATGCGGCACTTTTCACGCTGCGGCATTTTGTTGCCTATCGTTTTCACGTCTCCCCTGAGTATTTTGATGCACAGTTCCAGAAATTAGACTTGGAAGCGATCAAGCAACTCACAAAGATTATCCTCGATGTGGCGACAGTCGCCGAGTTTGAAGCAGGCTGGCACAATTACAACCAAAGCTGTCCACGCCCTCAAATGCCTGAATCGGCAGAACGCAGCGATGACCAACCGTAAAGCCTGGCAAGCAACCTTACCCAAAAAGCGGATGGGCGCTGGCGCACTTTTTCTCGATGAACAGGGACGACTCCTGCTCGTCAATCCAACCTACAAGCCCCACTGGGAAATCCCCGGCGGGATTGTCGAGCAAGATGAATCGCCACGCGCCACCTGTATTCGCGAGATCCAGGAAGAGCTTGGCTTGGTCAAATCTGTCGAACGTTTACTCTGTGTCGATTATATCCAGAGCAACGACAATCGCACGGAGACGCTCATGTTTATCTTCTGGGGCGGCGTGTTGACAGCCGCAGAGATTGCCGTGCTTCGTTTACCGGCAGCCGAACTGAGTGAATATCGCTTCGTCACCGTAGCAGAGGCACTGACCTTGCTATCCGCAACATTGGGTGAGCGAGTGCACAGGAGTCTAGAAATTTTATCAACCGACAGCACGCTTTATCTAGAGACATAATCAACCATGAATATTGCCCATCTAACCGATTATCCCCAATATATTCCTACACTGGCGGCCTGGCATCACGCGCAATGGGGACACTTAAATCCTGGCTCAACCGCAGCGAGTCGCGCCGAGCGGTTGCGGCAACAGCTTGCTTGCGCTGGCATTCCCACCACACTGATCGCCGTCGAGGATAACGCGCTGCTCGGTTCGGCCAGCCTGGTCGAAAACGATCTGACCACGCATCCGCAATTGATGCCTTTTCTCGCCAGCGTTTATGTCGCGCCCGCTTACCGGCATCGTGGAATTGCTTCGATGCTTGTCCAGCGCATCATGGATCAGGCGCAGCAACTTGGGTTGCCCATGCTCTATCTCATCACGCCGGATCAGCAACAACTTTATGCCCGCCTGGGTTGGTCTGTGCTGGAAGAAGTGCAATACCGGGGCGAATTGGTGACGCTGATGGCTGTGAACTGTGCCACTTCTGCCAACGGTTTGTAATAATACTTCCCAATAGAGTATAGTACGTAGCACAGTTAAATTTATCTCCCTCCACCACATCGATCAGGAGTTACGGCTCTCTATGTCCTTGATTACCATCATCGGACGCGGACATGGCGGCACGCGTGCGATGTCGCATACGTTGTCCGCCAGCCAGGTTTTTATGGGCGAACCGCTCAACCAATCGGGCGATCTGTTGCCGCCGCAAGCGATGTACGAAGCCTGTCGCGTTATAGCCAAACACGTCCAATGGTTGGGCGGCTTGCAATGGGATTTCAGCGCGTTGCACACGATGGAAATTCCGCCAGAGTTTACGGAGCTAATCCACCGTTACTTGACCACGGTGCTCAATAGCCCCGCCAAACATAAAGGCTGGAAAATCCCAGAAACCACGTTGATTTTCCCGTGGATCGTGCGTCTGTTTCCCGAAATTAAGTATATCCATTGGGTGCGCAACCCGCGCGATAACATTCTCGCCCAACATCTGACCGACGATTTGGCTGACTTTGCGATTGAATATCCACGCAACGATGACGAACGTTTATGCCGCGCGATTTCCTGGCAGTATCAATATGAAATTGTCAAAGCGACGCCCAAACCAAAGCACTGGATCAGGGTGCGCTTTGAAGATTTTGTGCTCAATCAGGAAGCCACCCTGGCGCGCTTAGAGGATTATCTGGGCGTGCCATTGGCGCGCATTCCTGTGCGCAGTGACACGGTTGGTCGCTATACGGCCACGGATGGCATTAGTTATTACAATTTTCTGGAACCGGGTATGCGTGAATATGGCTATGAAATCCCCACAGCCAACACACCGACGCCGACCGAAATATCCAGCACACCCAGCATCACGACAGGAGAAGAATTGACTATGGCTGCGAAAAGCCAAACCACAACTAAGAAAAGTACATCTGCAAAAAGTAGGGACACAAAAAGTACAACCAAGCGCACAACCACCAGCAAAATTGTGAGCTCGGCGCAACGTCTGCCCAACATTGTGCTCTTGGGCATCGACTCCTTGCGCGCCGACCACATGAGTGGCTACGGCTATCAGCGCCAGACCACACCGCACATGGACCGTTTTGCCACCGGCGGCGCGCTCTTTGAAAACACGTTCAGCGCGCATGTGCCCACCACCAGCGCCTATTCATCCATGCTCACCGGCCGTGATGTCTTTGGCACCCAAGTCGTTGCGCTGCGCCATAAAGGACCGTTGCGCCCCGAGGTGAAAACCTTGCCCGAAGTCCTGCGTGAAGCCGGTTACGACACCACTTGCGTCGGCTTTAGTGGCAATCCAGCGTCGCGCGGGTTCGACCGCTATTTGAATTTCCCCAACTGGGGCAGTTGGAATGAAGGCCGCAGCCCCAAGGCGCAAAATCTCAACGAAGTGGCGATTCCCGAATTAAACCGTCTGGTCAAGCAGAAGCAGCCCTTCTTGCTCTTCCTGCGCCACATGGACCCGCATTCGCCCTATTTGCCGCCTGCACCCTATGAGCGCATGTTCTATCACGGCAACGAGATTGACAAGAAAAATAAGTCAATGGAACCGGTGAAGAGCTTCAAGCCGTTCTGTGATTATTTTGCCAGTTGGATGCCGCCGGGAATTACCGATAGAAATTATATTGACGCGCAATATGATGGCGCGGTGGCGTATATGGACGCTTGTATCCAAACCATTTTCACGGCGCTGGAGCAGCATGGCATTCTCGACGAGACGATTGTCGTGATCAACGGTGACCACGGCGAGACGCTCTACGAACACGAATGTTGGTACGATCATCACGGCATGTACGACAACGTGTTACATGTGCCGTTGATCATTCGCTATCCGGGCAAAGTGGCGGCGGGCAAGCGGGTCAAAGGCTACAATCAACACAAAGATCTGATGCCGACCATTCTGGAATTGGCGGGGATCAAGCCCAAGGGGGTGGAATTTGATGGGCGCAGTCTGTTGCCGCTGATCAACGGCCAGGTTACATCACATGAAAGCGAATTCTACATCACCGAGTGTACGTGGATGCGCAAACACGGCTGGCGCACGCCACAATGGAAATTGATAATCGCCCTGGAGCCGGATTTCCATTTCAAGCCACCGGTGGAGTTGTATAACCTGATCGAAGACCCTGAGGAAAATAACAATCTGGCCGAAAGTAATCCCGATCTGATCGTGGCGTTGCGTGGTCGCATGGAAGCCTGGATTGCCAAGCGTGTGCAAGAGACCGGCCTCCCCAATCCCATCGACAACCAAGGCGATTGGCACGGTCACGAAGGCGTCGGTGCCTTTAAATCGTCACAACAGGCCTACGACACCATGCACATTGGTGATCCGGCACAGGCCGCCCGCTTACAGGCAAAATCCAGAGACTAAACTAATATGAATTTGGCAAGCGGCGATTTAGACCCCCACCTAGCCTCCCCCTGCTGGGGAGCGCGCCTAGCAGGCGACCGCCTTCAGGGCGCGGGTGGGGTAATTCGCCGCTTGCCAAATTGACTTTGATATAAGCGGTAATTTCCCCTCACTGTTTATCTACAGATTACGCACTCATGTTACGCAGACAAGGTTCGTAGGGGTGTGATTGATCACGCCCAGCCACACACAACGCCACCCAATCAGGCCGCGGCCTTAAAAGGGGTCAGCAAAGGCGGCTTGGAGTCAGGTTCAGCGGGTTTAACCGCTGGCCGCGGTCGTCAGCCACGGCTGGTTATCTATTAGGCGTGATCCAATGGGCGTGATGCATCACGCCCCTATGGTGCCATCTGCGTAACATGAGCATTACCCCGAATAACCTTTTCTCGCCATAAAATTAACGATTTGACACTGACCAGAAATCATGATATTTTTACTGACACGTGTCAATAAACCATGGTTAACTAGCAAGCTCCCTGTATGCCGACAAAACGTCCAACCCAAGCTGATGTTGCCCGTGCCGCCGGTGTCTCGCGTGCGACGGTTTCCTATGTGGTGAATGGCCTAGCCAATAGCCAGGTTTCGATTTCACCGACAACGCATCAGCGCGTCCAAGCGGCGGTCACAAAGTTGGGCTATCACCCCGATGCCCGTGCGCAGTCGCTCCGTTCTGGTGGGGTGACCAACACGATTGGCCTGCTGCTGCCGGACATGCACAACCCATTCTACTGGAAGATTGCGTCGGGTGTGGAGCAGGAAGCGCAAAATGCCGGGTTTGATCTGTTGCTCTTTAGCACATCGCTGAATGCCGAGCGCGAAGAACACACGGTGCGTGCCCTGGCCCGCCGCCAAATTGACGGTCTAATCTTAAATCTGACTTTTCCTAGTCGCATCGATGAAGCCTTAAAGCAGTTGGCGCGGCGGCACAACCCGGTCGTAATTCTGGGTAAACCGATTCCTAATTTGGATGCAGTCGCGGTAAAACCTGGCTATCAGGAACAGGCCCACGAGATTATGGCGCATTTATTTGCGCTCGGTCATCGCCGGATTGGTTTCATCTACGGACTGGTCAATCCCGAAATTGACGCAGGGCGGTTGGATGCCTATTGCGAAGCGCTCCGGGATTTTGGGCTGCCAGTGGACGAAACGTTGGTTGACCATTGTGGCGCCACCTTGGCAGACGGTTATCGCGCGGCGCAGCGCCTTTTGGCGCGCAAGCCAAGGCCAACCGCGCTGGTCAGTCTGAACGATCTGCTGGCGATCGGTGCGTTGCGCGCGATCGACGAGCAAGGTTTCAGGGTGCCACGCGACCTTTCGATCGTCGGCTTTGATGACATTGACATGGCGGCCTATTTACAACCACCGCTGACCACAGTACATTATGACGCAAATGCGGTAGGCCACGAAGCGGTCAAGTTAATTCTCGCCCGGTTGAAAGAACCCGAACGACCGGTCCAGATTATTCAAATTCCAACGCGTTTAATGCTCCGTGCTTCAACGGGGCCCGTTTTAGAAAGTTGAAAAGGTTATCCTATGACG
>JBBREZ010000284.1:0-9050 GCA_038225095.1 Caldilineales bacterium | reverse complement strand
CGAACCCAATCAATCAGCAGGTAATCTGGCGCAGGCTGTAACGCTGCTACTGCCGCTTGCATAGCCTGGCGCGTCGCCGCCGCAATCCCAATTTGATCGATGACGGTGGCCGATGCGCTGCCAATGCCCCAGGCCAAAGCCGTAGCCTGAATCGGTTTTTCTAAGGCAACGCGTTGCGCGGGGGTCAGTAATTTACTATCGCAAACCTGCGTCCATATCCCCGTCAAAGGTGTTTGTGGCGTTACGATCACGGCGGCGGCAACGACCGGTCCCGCCAATGCACCGCGCCCTACTTCGTCAATCCCAGCGATGGACTGATAACCGGCCTGCCAAAGCCGCATCTCATGGTCAAAGGTGGGCCAGACTGTGTGCATAAAAAGAAAGTACCAATCGTCAAAAATCAATACAAAAAGCACCGGCAAATTGCCAGTGCTTGTGCATACATTGAATGGATGCGCTGGTTTTACGCTTTGAGGAAGCGTTTTTCCTTGAGACGAGCGGCCTTGCCAGAGCGTTCGCGCAAGAAATAAAGCTGTGCTCGGCGCACTTTTGCCTTGCGCAAAACCTCCAACTTGTCCACACTTTTGCTGTAAAGCGGGAAGGTGCGTTCGACGCCAATGCCGTTTGTAGCCGTGCGACGCACGGTATAGGTGGCGCCGGCGCTTTTGCCACCGCGCATAGCTATAACAACCCCTTGGAAAATCTGGATACGTTCGTTGCGGCCTTCACGAATGCGTTGGTGCACACGCACCGTATCGCCAGCCCCAATATCTGGAAAATCAGCCGCTTGTTCCGGCTGGAGTGAAGCCATTAATGCGTTTGTCATGGGTCAATTCCCTTTAAAGATAAAACCGTAAAACAATTTTTAAAATCGTTTTACAAGAACCAAATTTCTAACTTATATGATTGCAACCGGTGAATTCTATCACAATGATTTTACGTTGGCAAAAAATCCACACCGAAATTTATCAACAATTGATTGGCTAGTCCTATAACACAGGGTCGACGCATGGATAAAAGGCGACAAATCGAAAATGGCTCGCTGGAAATTGGTCCTAGTGTCTAGCTCATTTATTAATGTCTCAGATTAAAGCCGATTTTGCTATCCGTCCAAACCAACCTATAATTGTCCAAATTATTATCTTATCTTTGCTTAAACTTATTCGATAGAATAGTGTACAGTTGGCCGCGGTTGCCAACCCTGTTTTTGCAGAAAAGCTTGATCGCTTTGGCTCAAAGGTAGTTGATGGAGGAGATCCGGGCGGCGCGCCAACGTCCGTAATAACGCTTGTTCATGGCGCCAGCGGCCAACCTGGGCATGATGGCCGCTGAACAGGATCGCAGGTGGTGCTTCCCCGCGGAACACCGCTGGGCGCGTGTACTGTGGGCCTTCGAGCAGACCGCCGAGCCCAGGCGAGTGGCTATCTTGATGCGCACCCAAGGCGTAGCCCAATGCGCCAGGTAATAAACGCGTGACTGCATCCACGATCACCATGGCGGCCAGTTCCCCCCCACTGAGCACATAATCGCCAATGCTGATTTCGTCTGTGATCAACTGCGAATGGACGCGCTCATCGATGCCTTCATAGCGGCCACAAAGGAGGGCCAGCCGGGCATGACCGCTCAGTTCGGCGACAATCGTCTGGTTTAGGCGCCGACCTTGGGGAGAAAGTAAAATGATCGGCGTGTCGGCGGGCAAGGCTGCGGGCGTCTGACTTGCCCAGGACGGCAAATTGACATAAGCATCGGCGGGCGGCAGCGTCCAGCCGGGTGGCTGGGTCAAAACTGTTTCCACCGCGCGGAAGATTGGCTCTGGTTTCATAATCATGCCACCTCCCCCACTATAGGGGGTATCATCGCAGACATGGTGGCGGTCTGTTGTATAATCGCGAATATTGTGTAGAGCAATCGAAGTCAGATTTCTCGCTTGCGCCCGATGAATAATGCTCTCGGAAAATGGCCCAGAGAACATTTGGGGGAATAGTGTGAAGATATCAAAGTGAATAATACGCATCATTGGCATCTTTGGCATTTGGTCAAAGTCAGATTGTTCAAGCTCGCTCAATTTTTTCGCGCCTTTATTGACCCTTTACAATCACAGCCTTTATCAAGCCCTATCCAGCGCCTGCGCGCCATTGTAACACAGAGCAATCTTGGGCAAGAAGCCGCGCACGCAGCGGCAAAGCAAGAGTTTGCGAACTTGCGCCATGTGCTGCCCGTTGCCACGCGTCTGGGCTTTGCCGGCGTCGTCGTCATGGTGATCTGGTGGTCGTGGCCGGCGCAGAATAACTTTGCCGCGACGACGCGCGCCCGTTCCGCTGCGCCCACATCCACCGTCACTAACCCAGATGCGCTGAATATCTTGAATCCAGCCGACTTGCCCGGCGTTCAAGCGAATGCAACGCCTACGCGTACAACAACAACTGATGCCGCGCTACCCTCGATCGTGACGTTATCCAATCCGGCTGGGACGCAAAACCAGGCGGCGCAAACAATTTTGCAAGAAAATGCTCACCTTCCGGCTGCGGGCAGTACCGGTGAAATTTCGCCCGAATTGGCCTTATCGGTCACGAATGCGCTTAACAATCTGGCCCAACAACCTGTCCTCGAAAGTGAGCCGGCCTCTGTTTCTGGACAGTCCGGCGCGTCAGCAAATATGGTTTTGGTGCCTACGGTCGCCGCCACCGAGGAACCAACCGTCGCCACAGCGGATTTGCCCCAGTTGCATGTCCTGCCCGCTTTTGGCATGGATGAGTTGCCGCCCACGCCTGCACCCCAGTTGTCACCAACGCCGCCGCCTTTACCGACGCGGTTCGCCATCCCTTTGAATATTGAACCGGGGCGTCTGTGGTCAACGTTTACGCCGCATGCCACTGCGAATGATCACTTCTGGGTGGCGCGCCCCTTTGCGCTTTCGATTCCCAACCAATTAGCCAGCCCCAGCTATCCCTTTGGTTCGACCGCCGGTGGCAACTATCGAGCGCATCATGGGATGGATATTCCCAACGTCATGGGCACACCCGTGCTGGCGGCAACCGATGGGGAAGTCGTGCACGCTGGGCCGGATGACAAGCTTTTGCTCGGTCCCTACAACAATTTTTACGGCAATAGCGTGGTCATTCGTCTGGACCAACGGCTGCCAGTGGCAGGTGGCAAGCTCGATGTCTATCTCTTATACGGGCACTTGAGCCAAGTGAATGTTGCGGTAGGACAACGGGTGCACCCCGAAGATGTGGTTGGGTTGGTGGGCATGACGGGCATTGCGATTGGCCCGCATTTACATGTGGAAATGCGGCTGGGCGCTAACACCTATCAACATAGCATCAATCCATACCTCTGGCTGAAACCGCTAGATGGGACTGGCGCGGTAGCGGTGCGCTTGTTAACCGCCGATGGCCGCACCTTGCCGGGCGCAGGTTTGACCTTAGCCCGGTTCGACAATGGCATTGCCACCTGGGCACGTTTGATCGAGATTTATCGCGATACCGAAAACATCGGCCCCGACCCGGTATGGGGTGAAAATGGCGCCATGGACGGCGTGCCAGCCGGTTATTACATCCTCGTCGGCAACGTCAACGGCGAAGCGATCCGCACGGATCTAACGGTGAAGGCGGGTGAGACGAGTTTTGTCGAGATTCGGACAAAACAGTAGGCTAGCTTGGCTGGAAATAGCATAGACATGACTCGGAATAGGCAGTCACCATAGGGTAGACAAGTAGACGCCCATCAGTAGATGGGACGGAAACAGGTAGGCATCACCTGTCTACTTATCTACCTGTTTACCCATCTTTGCTAATCCCGATAATATCTAATCTAGACCAGGCCTGCTTGAGGAATTACCATGAACTATGTTGCCGAATCACGGGCGTTAGTGGGAACCCGCCCGCTGCTCCTGGCCGCCGCAGGCGTGCTTCATCCTAAACCCAGAAGGGCATCTGTTGCTCCAGCGACGCACCGACGATCATTTGTGGGGTATTCCTGGAGGCAGCATGGAGATTGGAAAACGTATACATCCATGCTTGAAAAACCTGAACTCTCAGACGAAAAGCTAATCGCTTGTTTGCAGGATGCCTATGAATTGCTTGTCGTTCAAGTCACTTTTCTTCCACTCGGCGCCGATCCGAATACAGCCGTCTACCGCGTTGTCACAGAGATGGGAACATCCTATTTTCTGAAGTTGCGGCGCGGCCTCTTTGATGAACGTCGGTGGCGTTACCCAAATTGCTTAGCGACCAAGGCATCGGGCAAATCATTGCGCCGCTGGCAACCAAAATCGGGCAACTTTGGGCAAGTCTGGACGCGTTCACGGTGATTCTGTACCCATTTGTTGAGGGCCACAATGGGTATGCGCTTGACTTGTCGGCGCGCCACTGGCACGATTTTGGCGTTGCCCTCAAACGTATTCACTCGGCTAAAGTGCCGCCGGCGCTGATCCGGCGCATCCAACCGGAGACCTATGCTCCGCTATGGCGTGAAAGCGTCAAGTCGTTTCTGGCGCGGGTGGAGTATGCCACGTTTGCCGACCCCGTTGCCATCCAATTGGCCGCGTTTTTGCAGGCCAAGCGCGCTGAGCTGCTTGATCTTGTCGGGCGCGCAGAACGGTTCGCTCAAATCCTTCAAGCTCGATCCCCCGACTATATAGTGTGTCATTCTGAATAGTGTGTCATTCTGACCTCCACGCCGGCAATATCCTGATTGATCGTAACGACGCTTTTTACATTGGCGATTGGGACAGCCCAATCCTGGCGCCCAAAGAGCGTGATTTGATGTTCATCGGTGGTGGCCAAGGATTTACTGGACATACCCTACAGGAAGAAGAAATTTTGTTCTACGAGGGATATGGTCAAACGCAGATCGATCCGGTTGCGTTGGCGTATTATCGCTACGAGCGGATCATTCAAGACATTGCGGTCTATTGCGAACAGCTATTTTTGACTAATGAAGGTGGTGACGATCGTGCGCAATCGCTGCGCTATTTGATCTCCAATTTCCTGCCCAACAACGCGATAGCGATTGCGTATGCGTCAGATAAGACAGGGAGCGATGGATAGCCACCTGGTGGCATTGTCGCCCAATCGTGCCCTGCCGGTGATGGGCTTGATCGCCGTTTTCATTTTGCTCTGCCGTGGTTCACGTCCGTTGATGGCTGGGTCGTACGGCAGTTTTTCTAAACACATCGACCTCGACTCCCCCTGACTCATCAATCCAGTGCACCCCACTTGTCTAACCGTGGTTAGCTTGCGGATCTGAGCGCGTTTGCGCTATGATACAACCCTAACGACCCACCAATCAACGAATACCCGCGCGTGGTCAATAAGGAAGATGAATGTCGATAGCCACAATTCCAGTCCGTAACAGCGAGCTAACCGTGCGGCCAGCCGGGCGCGCCGATCTGCCCGTGATTGCGGATTTGTTGATCCAATTGTATGCGGCAGAACTGCCGGGCGCTTTGAATGGACCCCTGGCCGGGCAACAAGATCTCATGCGCTTTACGCTAGAGGCCAACGATACGCAAGGTTTGCACCGGCGTTATGTGGCCTGTACAACGGCGGGAGATGTGATTGCCACGGCAGCCATCGAAGCGCCGGGTGAAGCCCGTTATGAACGCGCACCGGCGGGCACGATAGGCAAGGCGGTGACGTGTATCGGCTACCGTGCGACGGCACGCCTGCTCCTAACTGTCGCCCAGAGCATGATCGGCGCGACCTTTAAAACACCAGACGATGCAGTGTTTATCCACAGTGTGGTAGTTGATAGGCGCCACCGCGGGCAAGGCATTGGCGAGACGCTGATGCAGGCTGTAGAGCAGAGCGCGCTGGAACAGGGTTATCCGTCGGCCATCTTGCAAGTGCTGGCCGCGAACCAACCCGCCCGGCAGTTGTATCGCCACTGTGGCTATCAGGATATCTGGCAATCGCCGCGCTGGGCCGCCATCCTCAGTTGGCCTAGCTATATGATGCAAAAGATGTTGACTGCTAGTCCACGCGGGTAGCCGCGACGGGTTGCGTTTCCAAAAGAAAAAACGGCGTGGGATTATTGATTTTATGTAACTGTTCAGGCGTAGTGTAAACAGGTGAACACGGGCGTACTCCCTGTCTACCTGTTTACACCACGCCTGAACAGTTACAATTTTATGTAGCTGGTACAAAGAGAATGCAATGAGGAGTAGCCAGATTTTATGTCGAATGCCAACAAAGTAATTGCCTTCACCGACGGCGGTTGTATTGGCAACCCCGGCCCGGGCGGGTGGGCGGCGATTTTGCAATATGACGGAACGACCAGAGAAATCAGTGGACGTTTTCGGCAAACTACGAATAATCGTATGGAGTTGCGGGCGGCGATCGAGGCATTGGAAGCATTAAAGCGACCCTGCCTGATAGAAATTTACACCGATAGCCAATATCTGCGCAATGGCATTACGCAGTGGATTCTCAACTGGCAACGCAACAACTGGCGTACGGCGGCCAAACAGCCGGTGAAGAATCAAGATTTGTGGCGGCGTTTACTAAAGGCTATCGAACTTCATCAGCCCGCAGGTGGTGTTTCCTGGCATTGGACGAAGGGTCACGCCGGCGATGAACTGAACGAGCGCTGCGACGTGTTGGCCAATACTGCGGCGCGCAGTGTGAGTGCATCTGATCCAGTAGACACAGAAATTACACAAGGCTTGGCCTAGCGTTGTTGGCAAATTAGCGTCTCTTTTTGGCGGGTTTGGACTCGGCCAAATCTTGCGCGATTAAATCGGGTAGAACGTGGGCCCCGTTGCGGCGCACGGCCTGCCCGTGACGAATGCCAACGTAGCCAGAACGGATATCAGGCTGGCTCCACTTGAAACGGTAACGCA
This sequence comes from Caldilineales bacterium, assembly GCA_038225095.1. Lineage (GTDB taxonomy): Bacteria > Chloroflexota > Anaerolineae > Caldilineales > Caldilineaceae > JAPLGZ01. Next base: position 2,206 of record JBBREZ010000284.1, on the reverse strand, counting down.
AAAAGCCGAGGATTTCCCAGAGCCAGAGCACCAGAACGGCAAGCGGCGTTGGCAACCAGAACCCAATAAAGACAAAGGCGGTATAATGGCGCGCTGGATTGTCATCATCCACCAGGGAGTGGTTGAAACCGCGTGTGCCAAATTGCACGGGCGGTTCGCTGGCGGCCTGTTTTAAGAAGCGCAGCGGATGAGTGAGGATCTCTTGCGGACGCACAAACGCGTAACGAGCACTGATTTCGTGGACGAAGCGCTTCGTCCCTTCCGCAGTCGGGGGCGCAGCGGCAGCCCGTTGGCGAACATCGGTCAGAAAGGCGTCAAAACCGCCTGGTTTATTTTTCATGGGTTGATTTGCCGAGTCACGGTTTGATTGGATTTGGCTGCAACCGACATATGATTGCTATCCTATTATACGTCGGTTGCGTGCAGAAGTCGTAGTCTGTTGTGGCAAGATTTTTAAAACCGTGCGCTAGTTTCAGCCGTGTTGACTGTCCCTTGCGCAAAAAATAAAGGATATCTCCTATCGTGAAAGCAAGCGCTCCGGCTCATAAAATTCAAGTCATTTGTCTAGATTCTGGCGATACACTAGTGGATGAAGGCACCGAGATTAAGGACGTCCACGAAGTCGTCCTGCGCGCTGAATTAATTCCCGGCGCAGCTGACCTGCTGCGCGCCTTGAAGCAGCGCGGTTACACGGTGGCGCTGGTGGCTGACGGACCGGCTGGCAGCTTTCATAACATTTATAATCAGCACGCGCTTTACGCTTGCTTTGACGCCTTTGCCATTTCCAGTGAAGTGGGCGTGGAGAAACCAGATGCGCGCATGTTTGAACGCGCCCTGGATGAACTGGGCATTGCGCATGAAGACTATGGTCACACGATTATGGTCGGCAACAATCTGGCGCGCGATATCAAAGGCGCCAATGCATTGGGTATGATCAGTGTCTGGTTGGATTGGGCGCCGCGCCGTTCTAAAGTGCCCGCCGACGCCTCGGAGATCCCGCAATATACGATCAAGTTGCCGTTGGACTTGTTGGCGCTGCTGGATAGGTTGGAGCGCACGTTGGCCTAAAGGCTACTTGTTCCTGAGGCAGAAAGTCGGCACATCGCGCAGACGCTGGAGCGTCAACTGGCCTGACAACGGTCTCCGTTGTCACGAGGAGAAAATTTATGAAAAAAATTGAAATTGTCTGTCACAAAGGTGCCAACGAATACGCACCAGAAAACACCTATGCGTCGTCTCAACTGTGTATCGATTGGGGCATGGACTATGTGGAAATTGATGTCAACTGTAGCAAAGATGGGGTCTTCTATCTCATGCACGGGCCGGAAGTGGACAAAACCACCAACGGTCACGGACGCATTAGTGATTTAACGGCGGATGTGATTGATATGCTGGATGCGGGCCGTTGGTTTGATCCCAAATTCGCGGGCGAAAAAGTCCCGCGGCTAGAGCCGTTTTTGCAGTGGATCAAGGGCAAAGCTAAGCTTTTCGTCGATGTGAAGGCTGGAACGCCACAACAAATCCGCAATCTGATCTACGCGGCTGGGCTACAAGATGATTGCTTTCTCTGGTGTGAGCATGATGCGTGGGCGCTCGAACTCCGTGCGTTGGATCCGAAGCTCCAATTAAAAATAAATGCTGAAAATGTGGCTGAGGTGATCGATGCGCATGAACGATTTCGCGCCAATATTATCGAAGCGGGGTTAGACAAAATGAGCCCAGCGCTAATCGATGCGTGCCGTACGCGCAGGATCAAGCTGATGATCTATCATCCGGCCAAGGATCCCGCAGCATTTCAGGCCGTTTTGGATTGGGACGTGGACATGATCAATTTGAATCACGGCGATCTGTTCAAGCAAATTGCCGCAGAATATCAGTCACAAATTCAGGGAACTGGTAGAATGAAGTAAGCATTGCGGCTTCGTTCCACCAGTTGCTTGAATTTGTGGCTAACTAGCGGTTGACTAACGGCAGGTAGAGCTTATCCTTCAAACTTGCGTCTGGCGGAATCGTGCCACCCGGCGTGGGCGTCGGCGTAGGTGTGGGCGTTGGGGTCGCCGTGCTGTAATCTGGGGTCAGATCAGTTCCTTGAACCAGCCCCAACGGCGCGTAATTTGCATAGTTTGGAAAGATCGTGCCCAGCTTAGGGTTGCCCAGCCGGCGGATTAGAATTTCACTCAGCACCCGGCGATAGTCGGTTGTAATT
>JBBREZ010000283.1:0-9083 GCA_038225095.1 Caldilineales bacterium | reverse complement strand
TGGGACGTACATAGCGATGCCGAACCATATAATTACATGGAAAGTTCGGTCTGCTCTGATCCGCTCTATGTGCCTTTGTTCGTTTAGAATAACACTGATTAGAGTATCTTAACAATCGAAAGATTCTTTTTGATTGCTGAGAGAGAAATCAAATAAACTCCACACCACTGAGAAGCAGGCACGCAGAGTGCCGCACCCAAGGGGCTCCCGAGTCGCACGCGGCGTGCTCCCTGCTCTTATCCACTGAGATCTTCTGGAGTGTTGAACTACAAAAGTGGGTGCGCCGAAGTCACACATCAGGTAAAAAACCAAACGATTGGTCGCATGACCGCCAGCGGGACCCGGCTACTGTGGCTTGATCCCGGCGATAAATGCAATCAAGTTGCCCTATGCATGGGGCAACTTTAGCCCACTTTTCTACCACTAGACGCTTTAATGTCCCCTGTTGGATCCATCCGAAGCATTCTTTACCTGGTCACTCGGCTAGGCAAAAGCTAGCCTGTACACCAGTTCATAATTTCCTCTACAGTCTAGTGTCGCTGAGCAGTGAATGGGTTATACTAGCGTACAACCGCTCAACAAAACTGAAGGGAGAATAGCATGTATAATACAATTTTAGTACCGCTCGATGGTTCCAAACGGGCTGAACGAATTTTGCCGCATGTCGAGGCGCTGGCCAGTAAGTTTGGCGCGAAGTTAGTTTTGGTGTCAATTGTGGAGCCCATCCTAGCTGGTGTATCGCCGTATGGCAATGGCGGCCATTATATTGCCGAGGAGCTTGAGCGCCGCACGGTTGAAGTGAGTGCTTATTTGACTCATTTGCGGGATACACTCAATGCTAAACAGTTGGCCGTTAAAATGATTGTCGAATACGGTCCTGCGGTGATGACAATTCAGGATATCGCCGAGCGTGAAGCAGTAGACCTGGTCGCTATGGCCAGCCACGGCCGCACAGGGCTGGCGCGAGCATTTTATGGCAGTGTCGCTGCCGGCCTCTTACATCGGATCGATCGACCGCTGTTCCTCATTCGCGCCCAGGATTAGAGTGCGTTGTTCTGAAGCCAAATCGGTCAAATTGATTCACCCTCGCCCCACGCGCGGTTGCCTTCCCTGTAACTTTGGCGGCGGCCGAGCTGATAATGAGGCGAAGTTTCTCCTTGAATTCACCACTGTCACGCGACTGGACAGAAACTAAGGTTGCTGTGCGCAAAATCAGAAATGAGATAGGATATGACCATTTTGTATCGAAAAATCCTTATTCCGTTGGATGGCTCTCCGTTAGCCGAATGCATATTGGCGCATCTTCCCTGCTTGGCGCGACCCGAACAGACCGAGCTCGTGTTAGTGAGCGTCGTAGAAACAGAGCGCTATCGGCTCAGTTTGATGGCCCCTCTGCGCGCCCACACAGAGACTTATATAAACCAGCAATGTGAAAAATTGCAGAGGTTGGGATATCGTGTTCATGCTCAGATTGTCGACGGCGATGCCGCCCAAGCGATTCTGAACACGGCTACTGCCGTCGAGGCGGATCTGATCGCCATGACCACACACGGTCACGCTGGGTTTGTGCGCTGGGCATTAGGTAGTGTGGCGGAACGAGTCATTCAAGAGGCAGATCTGCCTATCTTCCTCGTGCGTGAAGCGATGAATCCCGTCCCGCACAAGATCCGGCATATTTTAGTTCCCTTGGATGGTTCCCCATTAGCAAAACAAGTGTTGCCCGCAGCGCAAGCCCTCGCGCAGGCCACTGGCGCAAAAATCTTGCTATTGCACGTAATTCAAGAGCTAGATGCGGGAAATCGGCAAATCCTATTTGCCAGTGAGGAGGAGGCCACAGCCACTTTTGCTGCGTGGCGCGCCGATGCCGAATTGGAGCTGACGCAGATAACTGGCGCACTGCAAGCCGCTGGGATCGCGACCGAGCACCAGATCATCTTTGGCACGCCTGTGCCAATTATCCTCCAAACGATCGTGGATCAAACGATTGACCTGATTGTAATGACAACGCACGGCTATACCGGGTTCAAGCGCTGGTTCTATGGTAGCGTCGCTAATAAAGTGTTACGCGGGGCAAATTGTCCGTTGCTACTCGTGCGTAATCAACCGTCTGGGGAGGATACCGCTGAGCGTCAAATATAGTACTGAAACTTTCCTGACCCTAACTTTAGCACAACTGACCCACGTGCTGGCGCTCCGCTCCGAAACAGAAAGTCTTGTTTGGAGCGGAGTGCTGTCGAACAAGCCGCGGCTAACGGCAGTGACACTGACCTTTACTTTGCAACTAGCGGTTATTTACATTTCACTTCTCCAAAGTTTCTTTCGTCCAGTCGCTTGCTGGCCAGTGACCTAACCATTAGCCTGGGCCGTAGCAGTTTGGTCTGCTGGACTGTGGAGCTAGAAAATTTGGCTAAAGCGGCGTAAAACAGCAAAAAATGACAGCGCTATACTCGGTTATTATGATCAGTTAAGAAAGGAGATCGATGATGGTGTATCACTCTATCCTTGTCCCGCTGGATGGTTCGCCTTTTGCCGAACATGCCCTGCCGTGTGCCTGCGAAATTGCGCGACGGGTCAGCGCTACCCTCCACTTGGTGCATATCCATACGCTCTCCACTACCCCGATCTATATTGAAGGCTACCCAGTGATTGATGAAAACCTCGCTTCCCTAAGTCGCGAGCATGAACGCATGTATTTGGAACAAGTCAAAGCGCGCCTAACAGAAATACACTCAGAAATCGAGATCATAGTCGAGGTGCTCGACCGCTCGCTCGAAAATATTGTGAACGAATCGGTCGGTGCTTTTCTGGCTGCGCATCTCATCGAGCAGCAGGTTGATCTCGTGGTGATGACAACGCACGGTCATGGTGGTCTGGTGCGCTTCTGGCTTGGTAGCGTGGCCGATAGTCTAGTGCGTTTGACCAGCGTGCCGATCCTACTCGTGCGACCGACAGAGACACCCCCCGATTTTGCACATCCACCCCTGTTTCAACAGGTGCTGGTGCCCCTGGATGGTTCTGCCTTGTCCGAGCAGATTCTCGAGCCAACCCTGGCCCTGGGCGCGCTGCTCCCAACTGAATATATGTTACTGCGCATCGTGGAGCCATTATACGTTGACTACAACCTGATCACTCACACGGATACACTGGACAAAGAGGCAATTCAGGCGGCGCAAAGCTATCTTGATACTTTGGCCCAACGATTACGTAGCAAGAACCTAGCCGTATCCACCCAGGTCATGCTGGCGCAAAATCCGGCGGTTGTGATTTTAGAACAGGCGCAACGCCGCGCGGATACCCTAATTGCCATGGCAACCCATGGGCGGAGTGGCGTGCGCCGTTTGTTGATCGGCAGCATTGCTGATAAAGTCCTGCGCGGCGCAGAGACAGCTGTCCTTGTGTACCGGCCACAGGAGGAGCACATGCAGGTTTGAAGCGATAACGTTTCTCTTTTTGATGGCGATCGACGACAGCAGGTAGTCGTGACTCTATAACCAGGTAGCAAACTCGCCGGCAGAAAGCAACGGCCCGGAGTGTAGCCGCGACCAAGGTCTCCCTAACGCTGGGGTCCCGCTTGGCTTCTCCTTAATGCACCTGTGCGCGGCATTGTGCAAAAACAGCCAAGAGGCAAGTTGGTCAATAAATCCGGCCAAATTGTTGCTCAGCGCCTTTGCGGCCTGCATGCTCAAACTGTAGAACGCTTCGCAATACCTAAAAAAATGAGCGGAATGTTTGGCCAAAATTTTGCCTTGAGCGCTCAGTCAGGGGCAAATCTGTGATAACTCATCCAACCCGAAGGACAGTCAACATGGCAACTAACTGGTATCAACAAACTGTCGCTGAAGTCGCACACACCCTTGATACCAACATCACGCAGGGCTTAACAGCGGCAGAAGCCGCCCGCCGTTTGGAACAGTATAGCGCCAATGAATTGATCGAGCGGGGCGGGCGCACACGGTGGCAGATTTTATTTGAACAACTAAAGGACCTCCTGACCCTGATCCTGATTGCTGCTACGGTGATTTCAGTCTTTCTGGGCGACGTGCTCGATGCCGTCGTCATTCTGGCCATTGTCGTCCTCAACGCGGCGCTGGGCTACAGCCAGGAGTTGCGCGCCGAACAGTCGATTGCCGCGCTCAAGCAGATGGCGGTGCCGCGCGTGCGCGTACGGCGCGGCGGCGCCGTACAAGAGATCTCGGCGCGTGAGCTTGTTCCAGGCGATCTGGTGCTGTTGGAAACCGGCAATGTCGTGCCTGCGGATGGCCATGTGCTACAAAGCATCAACCTGCGTGTGCAAGAGGCGACGTTGACTGGTGAATCGGAAGCCGTGGATAAGTCGGCCGACTTGGTCTATGCGAGCGAAAAGGCGTTGGCCGACCGGCGCAACATGCTCTACTCCGGTACAATGGTCAACTATGGTCACGGTTCTATGCTTGTCACCGACACCGGGATGCAGACCGAGCTGGGCAAGATCGCCGATATGCTGCAATCGGTAGAGCAGACGAAGACGCCCTTGCAGCAACGGCTGGACCAGCTCGGCAAGGTGCTGACCGTTACTGCGCTGGGATTGGTGACTGTCATTTTTGTGATCGGTGTACTGGGTGGTGAACCTATCCATGAGATGTTGCTGACCGCCGTGAGTTTGGCGGTGGCCGCCATCCCTGAAGCGATGACTGCCGTGGTGACGATTGCGCTCTCGCTGGGCGCCCAGCGCATGCTCAAACGGCACGCGCTGATCCGCAAGTTGCCAGCCGTAGAAACCCTGGGCTCGGTCAACATCATCTGCACTGACAAGACCGGCACACTCACGCAGAACCGGATGAAGGTGACGGTGCTCGACATTGCCAACCGGCGCATTGACTTCACCCAGCGCGCTGCCGATAATCGCCTGGCGCTTATGGTGGACAAAGCAGCGCCAGGCGGCCGCCGTGTGCAGGCCACGCTTGACCTACTGCTCGTGGGCGGCGCACTCTGCAATGACGCCATTCTGGCGCGCGAAAACAACGAACAAAATAGCTACTACACGGTTGGCGACCCTACCGAAGGGGCGCTGGTATTGGCGGCGGCCGAGTATGGCATCCTAAAAAATGAGTTGGACGCAGCCTTCCCACGCATAGCGGAGTATCCCTTTGACTCTGAGCGCAAGCGCATGACCACCGTACATCAACTGTCACAAGCCGCCGCGATGGCGTCGCCTAGCTTACGAGCAGTCTGGGATCGCAAACTGGTTGACCGGGTGCCACCTTTTTTGGTGGTCACCAAAGGCGCGTTGGATGGGCTATTGACGCTGACCCAAGCGGTCTGGAGCGAAGGCAATCTGCACCCCTTTGACGAAAGCTGGCGAGTACGCGTGATGGACGCCCACAATCAACTAGCCCAAAATGGGATGCGCATCCTGGGGGTTGCCGTGCGCGGGCTAGATCATGCGCCGGACGCCAAAGCGGTCAAGCAACTGGAGCAAGCGCTGATTCTAGTTGGCATGTTTGGTATGATTGACCCGGCACGTCCCGAAGTCTACGCGGCCATCAAAACCTGCAAGCGCGCTGGCATCCGCCCGATCATGATTACCGGCGACCACCCACTCACCGCGCACCATATTGCCACCCAGATCGGCATCGCTGAAAATGACCTGTGCTTGACGGGCGAGGAGTTGGATAAGCTATCAGAAAGCGAGCTAAAGCAAAAGGCCAAAACGGTCTCAGTCTTTGCACGTGTCTCACCGGCGCACAAACTCAGACTGATTCACATTTACCAAGACAAGACCAATTTTGTGGCGATGACGGGCGATGGCGTCAACGATGCGCCAGCATTGCGCAAAGCCGACATCGGCGTGGCGATGGGCATCACCGGCACGGATGTCTCCAAAGATGCGGCCGACATGGTGTTGCTCGACGATAACTTTGCCACTATCGTCACCGCGATTGAAGAAGGCCGGATCGTCTATGACAACATCCGCAAATTCATCAAATATCTGCTAAGTTGTAACGCCAGCGAGATCGCGGTGATGTTGTTGGGGCCGTTGCTGGGCATGCCCCTGCCCCTCCTGCCTTTGCAAATCCTCTGGATGAATTTGGTGACCGATGGCCTACCGGCGCTGGCCCTGGGCGTAGAACCAGCAGAAGCGAACGTGATGGCGCGCCCACCCTATTCTGCGCAGGAAGGCATCTTTGGGCGTGGTATGGGTTCCTTTATCGGGGTCATGGGCATTGTCATGAGCCTAATTACGTTGAGCGTAGGGCTCTGGGCCTATCGCCGCGGCGACGCTGCCTGGCAGACGTTGCTCTTTACGACGCTGATTTTTGCCCAACTGGCGTTGGCGTTGGGTGTGCGCAGTGAAAAGAGGTCGCTCTTTCAAATTGGCTTCTTCTCAAATCGCTCAATGGCTGGGGGGGTGCTGTTGACCCTTGTGTTGCAACTGATTGTCATCTACACCCCGTTCTTCCAGCGTATCTTTAAAACCACAGCGTTGACCTTCAGGGATCTGTTGATCACCGTGATGGCTAGCCTCTTGATGCTGGCGGTAGTGGAAGCCTGGAAATGGGTACTTCGTAGGAAAACATAGGGCCAACAAAGCTATGGCCACCCGCTTGAGACTGGGCAACAAAGGAATACGACCCAAGTTCTGGCTAAGCTTGCTCAAGCACTTGGACCACAAAACAAGGAAAGTGACGTTAACGTGCCCGTAGCGCGTTCAAGATCACGGCCGCGTCAACGGCTTCTTGTAGCAACGCACCAACCGTGGGGGCGATGAGGCCAAAGGCGGCCAGCACCATAAAGCTTAAACTCAGACCAAGACCGATGAAGATGCTCTGCTTGGCGATTTTCACCATGCGTTGACCAATTTCCATCGCGTCGGCGACTTTGGTCACATCATCTACGAGCAGCACGATATCGGCGGCTTCGGCCGAGATGCCGGTGCCGTGCGCGCCCATCGCGATGCCCACGGTGGCCGTGGCCAGCGCCGGCGCATCGTTGATGCCATCCCCGACCATGGCAACGGTACGATAGGTCTGCTTTAATTGTTCGATGGCGCGCACCTTGTCTTCTGGCAGCAGATTGGCCTCAACTTGGTCGACACCCGCCTGCCGCCCAATCACGGTTGCATGCTTGGCATTGTCGCCGGTCAGCATCACCGTGCGCTGGACCCCCAATGTGCGCAGCCGTTTGATTAAATCGGGCACGCCGGGGCGGAGCTGATCATTGAAAAAGGCCATACCTTTGGGCGATCCATCCACCGCGATGTACGTAACGATGGCATCATCCGTCGACGCTTGTTGCGCGAGAATGGGCTGCTTGGTCTGCTCCGTCAAAAAGGCCGGCGAGCCAACCAGCACGCGGCGGCCCTCCAACTCTGCTTCGATGCCTTTGCCTGGTATTTCACGAAAGTGGTCGGGCAGCGCCAACGGACCAAATTGCTTTTGCGCGGCTGTCGCCAACGTGCGCCCCAACAGGTGGGTCGATAGTTGCTCAACGCTTCCCGCCAGGCGTAACAAATCGTGCTGATCTAGCCTGGCTGCGCCATTGGTATGATGGCTGGCAAGGCCGTCAAACAACACCACATGCGTAAAGACCGGCATGCCCACCGTAAGCGTACCGGTCTTGTCGAAGACCACCGCGGTTGCGTGGCCGATCTGCTCAATCGCCGTGCCGCCCTTGACGATGATGCCGATTTGCGCGGCCCGGTTGATCCCGCTAATGACAGCGACTGGCACCGCCAAAATCAGCGGGCAAGGCGTCGCGACCACCAGCACGGCCAGAATGGTCTGCGGATCGCCGGTGATCAGCCAGCCAAGCGCACACATGAGCAGGGTCACCGGTGTCAGCCAGACGGCGTACTTGTCGGCCAGCCGTTGCAGGGGCGGCTTCTCGGCCTGGGCTTTGCGCACGAGTTCTACAATGCGCGCATACTGGCTGTCTGTGCTGAGCTTATCAGCGCGCATGTCAAAGGCATCGCCCACATTGACACTGCCGCTTAATAGCACATCACCGCTCTTCTTCGGGCGCGCCAGCGGCTCGCCCGTTAACGCCGCCTCATCCACTTCCGCCCGCTCGGAAAGCAACATGCCGTCGACGGGAATGAGATCATTGGCGCGCACCACCAGTGAGTCGCCAATCTGAACCTCATCCACGCTGATCTCGACCATGCGCTCCTGCTCTTTGCGAAACGCTTTGCTTGGCGCGCGGGCCAGCAGACTGGTGAGTGAGGATGATGCACGGCGCAGGCTGTACATCTCTAGCGCCTCGCCGCCGGTCTGCATGATCACAATGATCACGCCAGCGAAGTACTCGTGCAGGATAACAGCCGTCACAATCGCCAGCATGGCGACGACGTCGGCGGCAAATTCGCCACGCAACATGCCGCGTACGGTCTGCCAGACTACGGGCGCGCCACAGCCGATCAAGACGACCAGCCAGATCCAATCAGCCAACGCCGCTTGTTGAAACCCCAGGCGCACCACACCGCCGATCGCCAATCCAAGCAAGGCCAGGGCCGGGAGCGGATTCGCGCGCAGGAATGAACGGATTTTTTGTCCGCGCTTCAGTTGTACCGTCACGAGTCAATTCCTTTTGCTTTCGCTGATGTTTGGGTGAGCCTCACTTAATTGTAGCACCCACAGACAAATTATCGGGAAGCTGGCCGTTTTGTCCAGGTAGCTGCGCTTCACTTGCTAATGCTTGCATAACTGCGCTACCATCGACCGTTTCTTGCTGTAACAACTGAGCAGTTAAACTCTTTAGCGCTGTCCGGTGCGCTTGTAAACAGGTGTACGCCCGCGTATATTGTTCTGTGACAATCCGTTGCACTTCGCCATCAATCACCTGGCGCGTCTCCGGGCTGATCTGGCTATCATCTTGGGCCGCGCCGCCCAGATATTGCAACTGTTGGCCAGCATAACGCACCGAGCCCAATTTCTCACTCATGCCATATTCAGTCACCATGCGGCGTGCCAGTTCGCTGGCGCGCATGATGTCGTCACTGGCGCCCGTGCTGAGTGTGTCAAAGATCAATTTTTCGGCCGCGCGACCGCCCAGCATCACGGTGATCTTGTCGAGCAGTTCGCCCATCGTGAGCAGATAGCGATCCT
>JBBREZ010000282.1:0-9111 GCA_038225095.1 Caldilineales bacterium | reverse complement strand
GTTTTGTCATTTTGACCCTCCACATGGTTTAGTCTTAGTATCTTAACATGTGGTCTAGTTTATGGGGTCAATTATATTGACCATTGGCAATGTCAATCGTCTAGATGAGGCAACTTATCGAGAGCGTTGCGCCGAGCGATTGTTGGAAATTGGAGCGGATATTGATAGATATTTGGGTATAGGCCGCATCTTTATTCCCTAAGTCGAAGACTTTAGCGTTGTCTAAACGTAAGCGACGAGTTTCTTTGGCACAATCCTTCTTCGTCGTGTCGGCCGCCGAACATTCGTTGGAGCGGAGGGTGAGATCACGGCTTTTTTAGCTTGCTGTCCGTGTTTTCTGGTGGGGTACAGTCTGCGTCTGCCCGCCGTCCCCACCCCTGCTTAACCCAATCGTTAGGCGAGCAGATGCAACAATCCAGATAAAAAGTTCTATTTTTGGTCGGTGACAGAAAACGATGCAAGCTTCAAGCACGAAATAACCCGAAAATCGAAACTTCTGGCGCGGCCCAACGATCCGGTTTCGGGCGATTGAACAAAAAGACTTAGACGCCATTCTGACCTCGCCCGAAGCACCGGATACCGAAATCGAGCGCTATGAAGATGCTATCGGCTTCCCACTGTCGCTCGAAAGTGAGCGGGATAACCTTCAGGCATTGGCCAAGGAAGTCGGCAAAGACGACTTTCTGTTCTGTTTGATTGAAAACAGGATGGTCAGACTGTTGGCTATATCAATAGCTTTGATTGTGTGCGGCGGAATGGCACTTTCAAATATACGCTTGCGGTCAAGCATCGTTACTGGCGCCAAGACTATGGCCGGGAAGCCGTCACCCTCTTTCTGCGCTACTATTTCCGTGAATTTCGCTATCAAAAATGTACCGCCCTCGTTTACGCCTTTAACGAACGTTCGATCCGCTTTCATGAAGCGCTCGGCTTTCGGTTTGAGGGCCGCTTGCGCAACATGCGCTACACGAATGGGTAATACTTCGACAAACTCTACTTTGGCGTGACCAGCGCTGAGTGGGACCAACTTGACCCAGCACCCGCACTTTCCAGTTTTCGGGCGCACCATGAATCCGTTGGAGACGTCGCCTAACCAGCCCAAATGCAGCGGACGCATAGCGCTTGCTTTTTGATTGAGGTAGCTTCGCGTTCGTCATCATCTTTCGCTCAGGTCACGCCACGCGCCGCTGATTGGGTGGCGTTGATTGGTCTCATCTATATGCTGCAAACAGGCCGGAATTATTATCCGACCTGTTTTTGATCTGGTTTTTTGCCTCTCAATTCGCCAATTTATATTTTTCATGATAGAGTTTGCAGTTGATCCAGTCAAAACAGCGCAACCGAGCCCTTAATCAGGCTATCATTAGAAATCGAATAGCCATAAAGCGCTTTAAAATGGCTCAATGCTACGAACCCTAACGATTTAAATTTCCATATCAGGAGAAAACCATGACCGAAATTGTCTATATAAAAGGCCGTGAAGTATTGGATAGCCGCGGCAATCCAACCGTTGAAGTAGAAGTCCTGCTCGAAAGCGGCGGCATGGGCCGTGCGATTGTCCCCAGTGGCGCCAGCACCGGGGCGCACGAAGCCGTCGAGTTGCGCGATGGCGATAAAAAACGCTTTGGCGGTAAAGGCGTGCTCAAGGCCGTTGAAAATGTCAATGAGACCTTGGCTGAAGAACTGCTCGGTTTTGATGCGCTTGATCAGATCGGGCTGGACGAATATATGCTTGAATTGGACGGCACTGAGAATAAAGGCAATCTAGGCGCTAATGCAATGCTCGGTGTCAGCCTGGCCGTGGCCAAAGCCGCCGCCGATGGGCTGGGGCTGCCCCTCTACCGTTATCTAGGTGGCATATCAGCGCGCACCCTACCTGTGCCGATGATGAATATTCTGAACGGTGGCAAGCATGCCGAAAACAGCACCGATTTTCAAGAATTTATGGTGATGCCGGTGGGCGCGCCGACCTTTGCCGAAGGCGTGCGCTGGGGGGCGGAGATTTATCAAAGCCTGAAAAAAGTGCTGCATGATGGCGGTTACAGCACCAACGTGGGCGACGAAGGCGGCTTTGCGCCCAGTTTAGGTGGCAACGTTAAGGCCGTGGAAGTTATTTTGCAAGCCATCGAAAAAGCAGGCTACCGGCCTGGCGAAGATGTCTTTATCGCGCTTGATCCGGCAGCCAGTGAGTTATATGACGCTAAAACTGGTCTCTATAAACTGGCGATTGAAGGCAAAGAATTGAGCGGCGCCGAATTGGTTGATCTATGGGTGGATTGGACCACTCGTTTCCCGATCATCAGCCTCGAAGACGGGATGGCGGAGGATGACTGGGATGGTTGGAAACTGCTCAACGAGAAAATCGGCAGCAAAGTGCAATTGGTCGGCGACGATCTGTTGGTGACCAACGTCAAGCGCATCGAACGGGCGATCGCAGAAAAGGCATGCAACGCGCTGCTGTGCAAGGTCAACCAGATTGGCACGCTGACCGAAAGTGTTGCCGCCATCGATATGAGCCATCGCGCGGGTTGGGCAGCGATTATCAGCCACCGCTCTGGAGAAACTGAAGATTCAACGATCTCCGATCTCGTGGTTGCCTACAACACGGGCCAGATCAAGACCGGCGCCCCCGCGCGCAGCGACCGGGTTGCCAAGTATAATCAACTGTTGCGCATCGAAGAAGAATTAGGCGATACAGCAAACTATCCAGGACGCCGGGCGTTTCCGCATTTGCGAGGGAAGTAGGGAGACAAGGAGACAGGGAGACAAGGAGACAAGGGGATTGTTTAGCATTCTCTCCTTGTCTACCTGTCTACCATTAAAATCAAGGACCGATCCTAGTACAGGATCGGCCCTTGATTCTTTGGTGCCCCCGGTCCGACTCGAACGGACACGCCCTAAACGGGCACAGCCCCTCAAACTGCCGTGTATGCCATTCCACCACGGGGGCAGATTACACAGGAATTATATTTGATCTGATGTCAAAAGTCAAACAGGCAGCGCGCAAATTTTGTGCAGTGCGTGGCACAGACTAGCTGTTACACATTCCTTAAGCTAAGCCTGACCAATTGACAACGATTTATACTAGTTGTATACTTGATTTTTGACTAAATTCAAAGACCTCGCCTTCTCATCAATTCAAGAAGGCGGGGGTTTAATATTTTGTATTTCATATTCATCGTCGAAAAATTTTTGGAGAGATTACTATGTCTGAAATCAACATTCCTACTGTGCCTGGGGCTGAATCACTGGAATATCGCACCGAAGTAAAGCAACTTTTGGACATTCTGGCCCATTCACTTTACACCGACCGCGAAATATTCCTGCGCGAATTACTTTCTAACGCATCCGATGCGCTCAATCGCATTCAATTTGAACTCCTGACCAACCACGATGTGGTCGATCCCGACGCTGAATTGGCGATCCATATTCAGGCTGACAGTGATGCGAAAACCATCACGATTAGCGACAGCGGCATTGGCATGAATCGCGACGAGCTGATACAAAATCTGGGCACGATTGCGCATTCTGGGGCGAAAACATTTCTCCAAAACGCGGGCGAAAGCCAGAGCACCCTCGAAGAAATCATCGGCCAATTTGGCGTTGGCTTCTATTCGGTCTTTATGGTCGCCGCCGAAGTCAGTGTGACTTCACGCTCCTACCGGCTAGACGACCAAGCCTGGACCTGGTCATCCACCGGCGATAGCAAGTTTACCCTGACACCCGCCGAACGCGAGGCCCGGGGCACAACAATCCAGATCACGCTCAAAGAGGACGCGCTTGAGTTTGCCAACAGTTGGCGGCTGGAACAGATCATCAAGAAACATTCGGATTATGTTTCGTTCCCGATTTATGTCAAAAGTAAAGAAGGCGAAGAAAAAATCGCCAATCGGCGCACGGCCTTGTGGCGGCAATCGCCATCCAGCGTTAAAAGTGAAGAATACGAAGAATTTTACAAACAAATCACCTTTGACAGTGAAGCGCCGCTGCTGACAATTCACATGGTGGCCGATGCACCGGTCAGTGTGCGCGCTCTGCTCTTTATACCCGCCAAACGGGAACGCGGCGCGATGCGCATGCAAACTGAGCACGGGCTGAAGCTTTACTCGCGCAAAATTTTAATCCAGGAACACAACAAAGATCTACTGCCCGAATATTTTCGCTTTATGGATGGCGTGGTCGATTCCGAAGATCTGCCACTCAACGTTTCGCGCGAAATGGTGCAAAGCAACCCGGTGATGCGCCAGATGAAGCGGGCCTTGACCAATCGGATCTTCCGCGACCTCAAAACGCTGGCCGAACAAGATGCCGAGAAATATCTGCGTTTCTGGTGTGAATTGGGCGCTTTCTTGAAAGAAGGCGTAGCCACGGATACCGCCAACCATGATGCGCTGATCGATCTCTTGCGTTTCCAATCCACGATTACCGGCGCCGATGAATGGATCTCGCTCAAACAATACAAAGCACGCATGAAGGACGAGCAACAAGCGATCTATTATGTGCTGGGCGAAGATCTGAAGTCGGTGGCGCGCAGCCCACATTTGGATTACTTCCTGGCGAATAACATCGAGGTGCTCTATCTGGTCGATCCGATCGATGGTTATATGACGACGATGTTGCGCGAATATGATGGTAAAACCTTGCAGAATATTGACGACGCTGGTTTGGAATTGCCAGAAATTGATAAAAAGACGGATAATGAGGCCGCGTCGGTGACACAAACTGACTTTGATCGCTTGATTGAGCGCTTCAGGACTGTCCTAGCCGACCGGGTTACTGGAGTGCGCGAGTCGAAGCAATTGGTCAACAGCCCTTGCCGCTTGGTCTCGCCCGAAGACAGCTTTGACCGCGATCTGCAACGAATTCGGCGGCTGACCGAACAAGATTATGAACTACCGAAAAAGCTGTTGGAATTGAACCGCAGCCACCCGCTGATCACCAACTTGACGCAGATGATCGCCCAGTCTACCGAAGCGCCACTGGTCGATGCGGCGATTGGTCAACTCTACGATAATGCGCTTCTGCTCGAAGGCATCCATCCTAACCCGGCGGATATGGTCGCACAGATCCAAACCTTGATGGAGACAGCCATCGCGGCGAAGGTAAAAGCATAATTTACAGGGCTACCATGCCTGCGCCAACGCAGCGGTTTGAGGAGAAAGCATGGCAAAATCAGTTATCCCGGCCACCAAAGCAAAAGCGCCCACCGTACGCCCGACCCACAACGAGCTGCGTGAGCGCGCTGTCCGCAGGCGGCGCGAGCAGAATCTTTGGCTGATGGGCGGCGCGGCGCTCTTCGTCGTGATCATTGGATTTGTCGTCTATCTGCTAATACGGGGCGCGCAACCAGTTGCGGGCGAAGAGACGTTGAATTCTCAGGGTAACAGCCACATTGACTTTGGCCTTGCTTCGCCATTGCCTTATAATAGCACGCCGCCCACATCAGGCCCGCACTATGGGAATCTGATTGGCTGGAATATCTACAGCGCCGATCAGCCGCAACGCTACGAACATTTGGTGCACAATTTAGAAGATGCCGGTGTGGTCATCTACTATCAATGTCCTGATAATTGCCCCGACGTGTTGAAACAGTTAACCGACATTGTCGCTCCCTATCTTAAAGCCGGGAAACATGTTGCCGTTGTCCCAAATAATCCAAACTGGACTGTTGATAACAGCCAGCCGCTACATAAAGACATGGGTGCGCGCATTGCGCTGACGGCCTGGACAAAAATTCTCAAGATGAATGCGGTGAATGCAGACGCGATTCATAAATTTATTGACCACTACGAAGGCATTGACCATCATGTCAGCGGGCAAGGCTAGCGGTTAGCAGGCTGCATGGCTGAGTAAAACCGGGCTTTTCATAAAAAGCCCGGTTTTTATTTGCGTTGACGACAGAATTCTTACTGTTTTCGCACGGTTTGTATGATACGTTGTTGTGAATCTATAGAAAGATTCGTAACCGGCCGAGCAGTGACGAGATGATGCTTTGCGTTTATACTTCCCGGTATGTGCAAATCTTGTAGACAAGTAACAATCAGGTCAACACAACGGAAATTTCTGGCGGAATCTTATGACAAGCGACATCCTTCAACTCAAACAACAAGCCGCCGACCAGGCGGTAGCCGCGATTACATCGGGCATGATCATCGGCCTGGGCACCGGCAGCACGGCACTGCTGGCGGTGCGCCGGTTGGCCGAATGGCTGGACGCGGGGAAGTTACAAGACATTACGGGCGTGCCGACTTCTAGCCAGATTGAACAGGAAGCGCGGCGGCTGCATATTCCGTTGACGACGTTGGAAGATCAGCCTGTCCTCGACTTGACGATTGACGGGGCGGATGAGGTTGATCCAAATTTAAACTTGATCAAGGGTGGTGGCGGGGCGCTCTTGCGCGAGAAGATTGTGGCGCAGGCGAGTCGTCGCGAGATCATCATTGTCGATGAGTCTAAACTTTCTCCGGTATTGGGCACGCGTTGGGCCGTACCGGTCGAAGTGATTGAATTTGGCTGGCGCACGCAGTTGGATTACCTGACCATGTTGGGCGCTCAAGTCATTATACGGCGGCACGCTGGCATGGTTTTTAAGACTGACCAAGGCAATCTGATTCTCGATTGCAACTTTGGTCCGATTGCCAATTTGCCAGCACTGGCCGCCCAGTTGAATGCGCGCGTTGGCGTTGTAGAACATGGCTTATTTTTGGGCTTGGCAAGCGAAGTCATTGTGGCCGGCCGAGCAGGCATCCAACATCTGAAACGGAAAATTCACCCTACCCTAACCCTCCCCTAGGAAGGGAGGGAACTGTTGAGGGAAAGAAGAAAACGGTCATTCTATCCGACCAATGGCTCCCTCCCTTCCTAGGGGAGCGCGCCTAGAAGGCTACCGCCACTGGGCGCGGGTGGGGTCAGTTTTTCGCCAGCAAAACAGTTTAATCATCATCAATAAAATTCGTAACTACGCAGGTGGAGCGTTACGCTAGGTAAACACGTAGCATGCCGCGTCTACCTGTCTATGTGTCTACACGAGGGCTGAGTAGTTACTAAATTTCTGGATAAAAGGTCTCGTACATGCGTACAACGGAAATGGTCAACCGAGCAGAACAGTCCCCGTTCGACGCCTTGCCCAAAGATGAAAACAATCTGCGCCGCTTGCGCAATTTGCATCCTGATCATTACCAAAACCCCAAGCCGGCTTCCCGCTACAACATGGTGGTAATTGGCGGTGGCTCGGCGGGCTTGGTGACTGCGATCGTAGCGGCGGGCCTGGGCGGCAAGGTTGCGTTGATTGAAAAGCACCTGATGGGGGGTGACTGCTTGAACGTGGGCTGTGTGCCCTCAAAGGCCATGATCCGCTCGGCCAAAACGATGGGCGAGATTAGGAACGCCCAGGACTATGGAATTGTCAGCAACGGCGCGCAGGTAAATTTTGGCGCAGTCATGGCCCGTGTTCGCCACGTCCAGGCCCAGCTCAGCCCGAATGACTCGGTCTGGCGTTACCGTGAGGCCGGGGTCGATGTGTTTTTGGGCGAAGGGCGCTTCACCGGTATGGACACAATTGAAGTGGCCGGGGCAACGCTCAAGTTCAAAAAAGCCGTCATCGCCACCGGATCGCGCCCAGCTCACCCGTCAATTCCTGGCCTGGTCGAAGCCGGTTATCTGACCAACGAAACGGTCTTCAATCTCACCGAGCAACCTAAGCGTATCGCCGTGATTGGCGGCGGCCCGATTGGCTGT
Source organism: Caldilineales bacterium (assembly GCA_038225095.1). GTDB lineage: Bacteria > Chloroflexota > Anaerolineae > Caldilineales > Caldilineaceae > JAPLGZ01. Next base: position 1,374 of record JBBREZ010000282.1, on the reverse strand, counting down.
GAACTGGCGCAGGCTTTTCGCCGCTTAGGCAGCGAAGTGACGCTTTTCCACAATGCCAGCCAACTTCTCAATCGCGAAGATGCCGACGCCGCCGAAATTGTGCAGCAAGTCTTTCTGCGCGAAGGGATCAAGTTGGCGCTCAACAGCCAAATTACCCAAATTGTGACGCAAGGCAACGAAAAAACTGTTCATTTTGAAAGCGGCAAAGAGCAGCAAAGCGTCACCGTAGACGAAATTTTGGTCGCAACCGGGCGTGTGCCTAATCTGGACAACCTCGGCCTCGTCACCGTTGGCGTCCAAAGCGATGCCAAAAAAGGCATTATCGTCAATGATTATCTACAAACGACGAACCCAGCCATCTATGCCGCTGGTGATGTGGCGCTGGCCTACAAATTTACGCATGCCGCCAACGCCGCCGCCCGCATTGTCGTGCAAAATACCTTCTTCTTCGGGCGCAAAAAGTTGAGTGATCTGAAAATGCCTTGGTGCACCTACACCGACCCAGAAATCGCGCATGTGGGTCTATACGAACGCGAAGCGCAAGCAAAAGGCATAAAAATCGATACTTATACGGTCCATTTTAATGAAAATGACCGCGCGGTGGCGGACGGTGAAGAGAATGGCTTTGTCAAAGTTCATACCGCCAAAGGCAGCGACAAAATTCTAGGGGCAACGATTGTCGCACGCGCCGCTGGCGAGATGCTCAACGAAATCACCCTGGCGATGGTGGCTGGCATTGGTCTGAAAACGATCGGTGATGTCATTCACCCTTATCCGACCCAGGCCGAAGCAATTGCGCGGGTGGCTGGCCTCTACACGCGCAGCCGTTTGACACCGACGATAAAAATGTTATTCACTGGTTGGATGAAATTGAGTCGGCGCTAGTTTATAAGGTTAGGTATTCGTAGGGGCGCTGCTTGCTGCGCCTGCCATCTACACACAGGCGCAGCAAGCAGCGCCCCTACGAATTTAGTAGCTAGTATAACAGCGCGAGGTTCTGCGCAAGGGCGGAGCAAGCACGCCTCGTGCGCATGGTCCGGCCCATAGGCGTGCCGGCTCCGCTGTGGTCTACCGATTAACAACCTCGCGCTGTCATCCTAGTCAGGCGTAGCGCTGCACAGGTCGGTAAACCGGGATACAAGGCGTACCCCTTGTTTACCTGTTTACCGACCTACCTAGGGACTGAACAGTTACAATCTTTATCTTTAGAAGTACTATTTTGGCCAATTGCTGACTAGTACGACAACGTTAAATTAGAATGCGCCAAATCGCTTCTGCTGCAAGTACGGCATGACAAACCTGCGATTTGCACCTAATTTTCAAGAGAAACGATGCTAGTGGGTTCGTCGCCATTTTGCCGTTCAAATGTTGGCG
>JBBREZ010000281.1:0-9124 GCA_038225095.1 Caldilineales bacterium | reverse complement strand
GAGGTCTATGTGCTCAAGAAAGAGGAAGGCGGTCGGCATACCCCGTTCTTCAAAGGCTATCGTCCGCAATTCTACATGCGCACGATGGACATCACGGGGTCGATTGAGTTACCCGAAGGCGTCGAGATGGTGATGCCGGGGGATAACATCAACATGCAGGTCGAGTTGATTTCGCCGGTGGCGCTTGAGACCGGTAGTCGTTTTGCCATTCGCGAAGGCGGCCGCACCGTGGGTGCTGGCGTCATTACTCAGATCTTGAAGTAAGTATTTTTGAGGAGGAGAGCAGGAAGGCTTCTGTTCTCCTCCTTTTGTGCAAGGCTCATCTACACAATATATAAGTTATCTAAAGATGAGCATTATCAGATGGAAAGGACGCCCTAATGGCAAAGCAGCGAATCCGGATAAAACTTAAAGCGTATGATCACCGGGTCTTGGATTTATCAGTTCGTCAAATTGTGGATGCGGCGGAACAAACGGGAGCACAAGTAGTAGGCCCTGTACCGTTGCCTACCCATATTGAGAAGTTTACGGTTATGCGTGCACCTTTTATTGATAAAGACAGCCGCGAACAATTTGAAGTGCGCACACACAAGCGATTAATTGATGTGGTCGATCCCGGCAGCAAAACGATTGAGAATTTGACCCGCTTGAATCTACCCGCCGGTGTAGATATTGAAATTAAACTTTAAGCTTTACTAATCAATACAATACGGGATGATGTGGTTTGATCGAGTTAATGCTTGATCAATCGTCAGTCCCAGGAGGAATTATGCGAGGCATTCTTGGTAGAAAAGTAGGCATGACACAGCTCTATGATGCGAGCGGTGCCATTGTGCCGGTGACAATTATTGATGCCGGCCCGTGTTATATCACACAAGTTAAAACCTTGGATACAGACGGTTATAATGCTGTCCAATTGGGTTATGACGAGGTCCCTGAACGGAAACTTACGAAAGGTGAGCGCGGCCATTTGAGCAAAGCCACGGTGCCTACGTTGCGTGAGCTACGTGAGTTGCGTTATGAAAATGCACCCACCTATAGCTTAGGCGATGTGATCAAAGCCGATATCTTTAAAGAAGGCGATACGGTTGATGTTGAAGGCATTTCCAAAGGTCGGGGTTTTCAAGGTGGTGTCAAGCGTTACGGTTTCGCTGGTGGTCCAAAAACACATGGTCAATCTGACCGTCATCGTGCCGTTGGTTCACGCGGTGCAGGCACTACACCGGGTCACACATGGCCGGGTGCTCGAACCCCTGGTCATATGGGCAACGCACGTGTGACCGTTCAGAATTTGAAAGTGGCCCTGGTCGACGCAGAGCGCAATTTGATCGCCGTTCGCGGTGCTATTCCTGGCTCACGTAATGGCCTTGTCCTGGTGCACGATGCTGTGAAAAAGCCACCAAAACAGGCTTAAATTCCAGACGCGCAAGCTTAGAAAAACAAGGAGAAATTGAGATGAATTTACCGCTCAAAGATATGGCCGGGAAGCAGATTGGCGAAATTGAAGTCAGTGACACAGTTTTTGCAGCGCCGGTCAATAAATCTGTCATGCATCAGGCGTTAATGCGTCAACTTTCAAACGCTCGCCAGGGAACGCACAAAACTAAGACACGTGGTGAAGTTGCCGGTGGCGGTCGTAAACCATTTAAACAAAAAGGCACGGGACGAGCCCGCCAAGGTTCAACGCGGGCGCCGAACTGGATTGGCGGCGGTACTGTGTTTGGACCTACACCGCGTAAATACATCAAGCAGTTGCCCAAAAAGATGTTTCATGCGGCTCTGCGTAGTGCTTTGACCGTCAAGGCCGCAGCTGGACAAATTGTCGTGTTGGACAGCATAGAGATGGTCGAGCCTAAAACAAGAGTGATGGCTGAGATCTTGAAAGCGCTGGCCTTGAATACGGGTACTGTTTTGATGTCTTTGCCAGAGAAGAATGCATTGGTTCAACGCTGTGCAGGCAATTTGCCGAATATAAAGCTATTGCTAAATGGCTACTTGAATGTGCGCGACGTTTTGGGTTATGACACATTGTTGCTCTCGAAAAGCTCAATTGAGCATATCGAAGGTTGGCTTGGCTCGAATGGCGACTCAGATCAGCCAGCAGTGGAAACAGAAGAAGAGGGGGCTTAATTATGCATATTTATGAAATATTGAAGCGCCCGGTGATTACCGAAAAAAGCGTCTACAGCGCTGAAAATTTGGGCGTGAGCCGCTATGCTTTTGAAGTAGATATGCGCGCTAATAAATTGCTAGTTAAAGATGCCGTTGAAACTGCATTTAATGTTGTGGTGGATCGCGTGCATATTATGGTAATGCCGATCAAGACAGCCCGGCGCGGCCGCCGAATTGCTGTGCGTAAACCTAAGTGGAAAAAGGCGATTGTAACCTTAGCGCCTGGCAACACTATCCAATTGTTTGAAGGCGTATAGGTTAGGAGTGCTCTAATGGCAATTAAAATATATCGACCCACTTCGGCAGGACGCCGCAATACCAGTGTCTCTACTTTTGAAGAGATTACTCGTTCTAAACCAGAACGCTCTTTGTTGGCCCCACTGCATAAAAAGGCTGGTCGTAATAATCGCGGTGTTGTTACAGCTCGTCATCAAGGTGGTGGACACAAGCGTCGCTATCGTATTATTGATTTTCGCCGAGACAAATGGAACGTCGCTGGGAAAGTTGATTCAATTGAGTACGATCCCAATCGCAGCGCACGTATCGCATTGGTTGTATACACTGACGGCGAGAAGCGTTATATTTTGGCGCCAAATGGGTTAAAAGTTGGTGAGACGATCATGTCGGGTCCGAATGCTGACATCCGTAACGGCAATGCTCTCCCGATTCGGAACATACCGCTCGGTACTATGGTTCATAATATCGAATTGTATCCTGGCCGTGGTGGGCAGTTTGTGCGTAGTGCTGGGAATGCTGCTCAATTGTTAGCCAAAGAGGGCACAATGGCACAGGTACGCTTGCCTAGTGGCGAGGTACGCTATATTGACATGAATTGCCTAGCGACCATTGGTCAGGTTTCTAACCCCGATCATGCAAACATCAGTTTAGGCAAAGCTGGTCGCCGTCGTTGGCTGGGGATCCGACCTGGTACGCGCGGTGTGGCAATGGACCCCTCCTCACATCCGCAGGGTGGTGGCGAAGGACGGTCGCCCGTTGGTATGAAACATCCCAAGACGCCGTGGGGTAAACCGGCCCTAGGTAAAAAGACACGGCGCAACAAACGTACGAATAAGTTTATTGTCCGTCGCGGTGACGCCTAGAATAACTGGAAGGAAAGGATGGTAATATGTCCCGTTCACTAAAAAAAGGACCGTTTGTTGAGCTCAAGCTACTCAAACGGGTTGAAGAAATGAATCGCAAGAGCGAGCGTAAAGTTGTAAAGACTTGGTCGCGTGCCTCGACTGTCTTTCCCCAGTTTGTGGGCCACACAATCGCCGTGCATGATGGGCGTCGCCACGTGCCTGTGTATATTAGCGAGAATATGGTGGGGCACAAGCTAGGCGAATTTGCCCCGACACGCTTTTTTAGAGGCCATGTTCGATCTGAAAAGGCTACTAAGGTACGACGTCCGACAGAGGGGGCCTAATCATGGAAGTGCGAGCTGTTACGAAATTTACTGGGATTAGCGCACAAAAGGCGCGTTTAGTGTTAGATGAAATGCGTGGTCGCCGTGCAGAAGACGCATTGGTCCTGCTTGCTTTTATGCCGCAGCAGTCCGCCGATGTAGTCGCCAAGACGATTAAGAGCGCACTGGCCAATGCAAGCGAAAATTTCGGTTTAGAAGCTAGTGACATGTTTATTAGTAAGATTTTTGCCGATACGGCGCCTACCCGTAAATGGCGTCGTTTCGGAGCACGCGGTCGGTTCAAACCCTGGCTACGTCGCTCGTCGCATGTTACGGTCATTTTAGAAGAACGAGCTACTGCTTAGTAATAAGGAGGAATAAACTTGGGCCGCAAAGTACATCCCACAGGTTTTCGCCTGGGAATCATCAAGGAACATAAAAGCCGATGGTTTGCTTCCGGTAGACGTTATACCGAGCAACTTGCCGAGGATCGTGAAATTCGCCGGATCGTAATTGCAGAATTGCCAAAGGCAGGCATCAGTGGCGTTGAGATTGAGCGCCAACCCAATCAGGTTTATATCCTGGTTGACACAGCTAAGCCTGGCGTGATCATCGGTCGCAAAGGGACAAGCGTCAATGTCTTGAAGACAAAGCTACAAGACATGACCCAGAAAAAGGTCAAGATTGACGTGCGCGAGATCACCAAGCCAGAATTGAACTCACACTTAGTTGCTGAAAGCGTTGCCGAGCAGATTGAGCGCAGAATTAGCTGGAAGCGCGCCATGAAGCAAGCGGTGCAAAAGACCCTGCGCGTTGGTGGTAAAGGCGTTATGATTACGGTGGCTGGTCGCCTAGGCGGCAGTGATATGGGACGCGTGGATACCGTACGCGAGGGCCAAATTCCTCGCCATACGTTGCGTGCTGATATTGACTATGGCACAGCTGAAGCGCATACCACCTTTGGCGTCATTGGGGTCAAAGTGTGGATTTATCAAGGTGAGGTTTTGCCTGGTGAAGAATACCACGCTCGCCTGGCGGTTGAAGCGAAGTAAAACTAGTAGTCGGCAGTCGTTAGGTAAACAGCTATCACGGAAAGGTCGCTACGGCTGATTGCGATTTGCTGATGACTTGAAGTAGAGAATTAGATGGAGATACGACCATGTTGATGCCAAAACGTACGAAACACCGTAAAATGATGCGCGGTCGCTTGAAGGGGCTAGCCTATCGTGGTAGCCAGATTTCCTTTGGCACCTACGGTCTGCAGGCAATGGAATCGCACTATGTAACGAGTCGTCAAATTGAGGCCGCCCGCCGTGCTGCAGTGCGCTATATCCGCCGTGGTGGAAAGCTTTGGATCCGCATTTTTCCGGATCGCCCAGTGACCAAACGTCCAGCTGAAACACGCATGGGTTCTGGTAAAGGAAGTGTGGATCATTGGGTTGCACCAGTGCGACCTGGCCGCGTGTTGTTCGAGATGGCCGGCATTCGGGAAGACCTGGCGCGTGAAGCATTTCGCCTGGCTGCCCATAAATTGCCGATGAAGACGCAATTTATTGCGCGCGAAGAACACAGCGCGTAAGAGAGAGGAATGTTATGAAAGCAAGTGAGTTGCGCACTTCCACGAGTGCAGAGTTAGCCGGCAAATTGGACGATTCTTATCAGGAAATGTTTAATCTGCGTTTCCAAAAGGCCACCGGCAAATTGACCAATACGACGCGGGTTAAAGATGTGCGCCGACAAATTGCCCAGATTAAAACAATTTTGCGCGAACGTGAGTTAACCGGTGCAGCTCAATAAGGAGAGATGCCAATATGCGTGAACGACGAAAAGCCCTGGTAGGCACCGTAGTCAGCGATAAAATGGAAAAGACCATTGTTGTCTCTGTTTCGCGGAGCACACGCCATCCTCTATATGGTAAAGTTGTCAATGTAAATAAAAAATATAAGGTTCATAACGAAGACAACACCGCCAAGATGGGCGATGTGGTTCGGATTCGTGAATGCCGGCCCATTAGCAAAGAAAAGAAGTTCTTTGTTGAAGAAGTGCTTGAGCATGCAATTGTTGTTTAGCCAGCTGTGGTTGTGACATTGACTATAACTGGTTACAAAAACCATTTGTCACAGCGCATAATGATATGAGGTACGGACAATGTTACAGCAAGAAAGTCGGCTTAAAGTAGCCGATAATACAGGTGCAAAAGAATTACTGACAATCCGTGTCAAAGGTGGTAGCACGCGTCGTTATGCTGCCGTTGGCGATGTCATTGTGGCGAGTGTTAAAAGCGCCAGCCCAACGGGCAGTGTCAAGAAGGGTGATGTAGTGCGCGCTGTAATTGTCCGCACAACGCGTCCTGTACGTAGGGCCGATGGTAGCTATATTCGCTTTGATGAGAACGCAGCTGTTATTATTGACGATAATCAAAACCCACGTGGGACGCGTATATTTGGACCCGTGGCGCGTGAATTGCGCGAAGGTGGATACATGAAAATTGTCTCCTTGGCGCCAGAGGTGCTTTAAATAGTTATTAGTAAGTGGTATAGCGTGATGCCGGCATACCTGGTGGATCGCCAACTGACTGCCAATTACTAATGACCAGTTACTGATAGCTAATGAACGAGGAGTGAGCGTTATGTCGCTAAAAATTTGCAAAGGTGATACCGTTGAGGTGATCACTGGAGATTCAAAAGGTCATCGTGGCCAAGTGCAGAGCGTGATTCGCAAGAAAAATAAAGACGGATCTTATGATCCAGAGCGAGTTTATGTCATTGTAGCCGGCGCAAATATTATTGTGAAACATCAAAAGGCAACTGGACGTGTACGCACACAGACCGGTCGCATTGAAAAAGAGGCACCGCTCCACATCAGCAAAGTGATGTTGATCGGTACGGACAATCGACCTACACGCGCCGGCTACGAGATTGCGGCCAATGGCGAAAAGAGCCGCATTGACCGGCACACTGGCAGTTTGTTGCCGAAGCCCAAAGAAGCATAAAGTTATTGTGTCATAGGCTACCTATGTAGGGTTACATACAGCTAGTGCAGCTTTGCTTTTTATTTGCAACATTCTAGATAAAGGAGCCTGACCTTACACCGGACTCCGTCGGTGTTTGCGGGCAAGGAGTGGGAAATGAGTGAAAACGGTGTGGGCACAAATTCTGTGCCGCGTTTAAAGACGCAATACTGGGATGAAGTTATCCCAGCTATGATGAAAGAGTTTGGTTATAGTAATACTATGCAAGTGCCGCGCTTTGTTAAGATAGCTGTTAATATTGGTCTCGGCGAAGCACTACAAAACAGTAAAGCAATTGAAGCAGCAACGGAAGATCTACGTATTATCACAGGCCAAAAACCTGTTGTAACCAAAGCACGTAAATCAATCGCCGTTTTTAAGCTGCGTGAAGGGCAATCGATTGGTGCCAAAGTAACTTTGCGCAATAATCGAATGTGGGACTTTTTAGATCGCTTAATTGCGATCGTCCTACCGCGCCAGCGTGATTTTCAGGGGGTTTCTGCTGACTCCTTTGACGGCCGTGGCAACTATAGTATCGGCCTGCGCGAGCAGTTAGTCTTTCCAGAAATTAATTACGATAAGATCGATAAGATCCGTGGTTTAGAAGTGACCATTGTGACGACTGCCAAAAGCGATGAAGAATCACGTCGTATGCTGGCGCTAATCAACATGCCTTTTAAGCGATAATTGCTCAATTAAGCATAGTGGATGCTGAAGATTATATACTGTTTGCCTGCCGAGCAGTAATAAGTGAAAGTGAGAATTCATGGCAAAGACATCTATTTTGGTGCGAGAAACCCGGCGCAAATACCCAGTGCGGGTACGCAATCGTTGCTCGATGTGTGGTCGCCCACGCGGCTTCATGCGTCGCTTCGGCTTGTGCCGGATTTGCTTCCGCCAAGAAGCATTAAAGGGCAATTTGCCCGGCGTTGTTAAGTCAAGTTGGTAAATTTCGCCTTGTGTTGGCATAGTGTTATACGCTAATACAGGATGGTATAAAATAAGCTGGTAAATTGAGTCAATTGCACAGACTCAGTTGCTAACTACAATTTTCTGCAGTCTACAAGTCTGCTGGCGCAGTGCGACTCGTAACTGCCATGCAGGAGGTTGCAAGAGTAACCTGAGGAGATAAACTATGGTTAATGATCCGATTGCTGACATGTTGACGCGCATTCGTAATGCGTGTATGGTTCAGCATTCACAAGTGGTGATCCCCAATTCAAAAATTAAAGTGGAGATTGCCCAAATTCTGGCTGACGAGGGCTTTATTAAAGGTTACACAATTACTGATGAACAGCCACAATCGATGCTAGTGCTGGGATTGAAGTATGCTGGACGCAATAAACCTATCATTACAGGCTTAGAGCGAATTAGCAAACCTGGTCGCCGAGTCTACACGGGGTATAAAGAAATTCCGTGGGTGCGTAGCGGCTTGGGTATTAATATTCTTTCGACGCCGAATGGCTTGATGACTGGTCGTAGAGCACGCCGGGCTAAACTTGGTGGCGAAGTTCTTTGTAATGTTTGGTAATGTTGGAGGTTTACATGTCACGTATTGGACGGGCGCCAATTGCAGTGCCGCCTAAAGTAACGATTAAAGTGGACAAAGGTAACCTGGTGACGGTAAGTGGCCCCAAGGGCAGCTTAACCCAACAATTTAGCCCAGACATGTCCATTTCACAAGAAGATAGTAATGTTGTTGTTAGTCGCCCAACCGATTTACGCCATCACAAAGAGCAGCACGGTTTGACGCGCTCTCTGTTGAATAATATGGTGCAAGGTGTTACTGCTGGCTTCACACGCCGTTTAGAAATTCAGGGTGTTGGGTACCGCGCAGAAAAACAGGGTGCTAAGCTAGTCCTTCAAGTAGGCAAAAGTCATCCAGTTGAATTTACGCCGCCTGATAAAGATATTACCTTTGATGTTGACAAAGATGGCCGTGGCTTTACCATATCCGGCATGGATAAATGTGTGATTGGCGAATTGGCAGCGGTGATCCGCAGAGCTCGCCCACCTGAACCATACAAGGGTAAGGGTATTCGTTACGCAGGCGAAGTTGTGCGTATGAAAGCTGGTAAGACGGGCAAAGTTGGTAAGGGCGGCAAGAAATAAGCCCATCGAAGCAAGGTGTGTAATCTTCAGTTGGTATTATGGATATCTTTGCCCTTGGATTACACACTTGATGAGCAAGGAAATAACAGGAGTGATGAAAGATGGCAGCAGTAAACCGAGCACAGGCGCGTGAAAGGCGCCATATCCGTGTACGCCGTAAAGTACATGGAACAGCTAGCCGACCGCGTCTGAATGTCACACGCAGCCTAGAGCATATTTATGCGCAAGTGATTGACGACGATGCTGGTCACACGCTAGTGGCCGCATCAACAGTCGATGTCAAATTGCGTAGCGAGTTGGCCAGCTTGCCAAAACAAGAACAGGCCAAGGCCGTGGGTAAAATGATTGCAGAACGCGCCCGAGAAAAAGGCATTGAACTCGTTGTCTTTGATCGTGGTGGGTATCCATATCATGGTCGTGTCAAG
>JBBREZ010000280.1:0-9129 GCA_038225095.1 Caldilineales bacterium | reverse complement strand
GTGAGTGCGTTGCACTGGTCACAGTAACTCAGTATCCGAAAGATCAGACTGACCAGTGCGCTGCACTCACCTACACCAATCTAAGATCAGGTTGTTGAACTACTTATAGGATGACAGCGCAAGGTTGCGCGCAAGGGCGGAGCCAGCACGCCTCGTGCGCCTGGTCCGGCGCGTAGGCGTGCCGGCTCCGCTGTGGTCTACCGATTAACAACCGTGCGCTGTCATAATAGACAAATCAAATAAACTCCGCACCAATCGAGGAGGCAGCGTTCTCTAACGCTGCTCTGGTCGCGTTAGAGAACGCTGCCTCCCCATTGTACAAGGTTTAAGAAACGGTCTGAAAAGGGTGGATCAGGGACTTTGTAGGTGCGGTTTGTAACCGCACGTTCTCGGTCATCCCCTGATTGTGCGGTTACAAACCGCACCTACGAATTCTTTTCAGACCGTCTCTCAGTGTTTTCTCTATTAGAAACGGTCTAAAAAGGTGATCTTGGCTGCGAATTCATTCGCTGACTGCTATAAGAAACGTGTTTTAACACGTTTACCACCCTTGATTACCCGTTTCAACGGGTTTTCTGTAGCAGACGCCGAATTCGAGTAGCCCTCTGGGCGCGGTGGGCTTTTCTTTAGCCCCAGACAGAGCAACCGGTAGACCAGTGAAATATTTCGGTCTACCGGTTGCTCTGTCTGGGGCTAGCACGCACCATTAATTTAACTTACCGCAAACTGAGGTGGACCCGTTTGTCAAGCCGTTATCTTGTTTTATGAGCAGCACAATCTCTATCATTTCAAACGATTGTTTATAGAGCAGTTCAAGTTCTCAATAGCAACCTATTTTTCCACCCAAACAAAAGCCACAGCGAAGTAGCTGTGGCTTGAGATGAAGCACGAACAGATCAATGCGATAGTTGTCTTCTAAAGAAAAGCGAACTCTGTTTCAGAGGTGGGGTGCGGCCTAACAAAGCTCACAAGGTTAAAGGCTGACAGAATATAACTTCTGTCGTTCATTGCTCATCCATACGCCCCATGATCCAGGAAACCCAACAGCCGTTTCAGGCGCGGGTTGGCATCCTTATACACAGGCTCCGGCATCTGGTAGTTCATAAACGGGTAATACTTGTGACCGATAATGCGCCGGCCATAGGTTGCTTGTGTAATGTAGCGGGTGCGGTCGCTGCGATTCGTCCCGCCCCGGTGCCAGACTTGATTGTTAAAAAGCACGACGCTACCGGCCTGCCCAAGGCTGTAACGAATCTGGCTTTCCCACTTTGTGCCTTCCATCACTTTGGGCGGTGTCGCGCCAAAAAGGTGTGAACCGGGGATCACCTCGGTGCCGCCATATTTGATCTCCGTCACGTCGGTCAGATAATAATTAGCGGTGAAGAAAAGCACCGGCAGCCGTACATTCTTGGGTGGCTCGCCTTCCGTCACCAGATAATGCGGCGCATCATCCTGATGCCAACCATCGATGCCACCACCTGGGGGACTTTGAAACGAGTTGTTGTGGATCACATGGCAATTGGGTGCCACCAGCGCTTCGGCCAAGCTGATGATTGGCTCTAGATCGAACAGCCGCAAGTTAGCCTGGCTGGTTTCAAACAGGCGATGCGCCAGGCTAATCTTGGCATTAACCCCATTAAAACCATTGGGATTGTGTTCTAACGCCCAGTCCAGATCGGCACGTAGTTGGGCGCACCAATCGGGCGGGAGCACATTTTGCAGAAAGAGAAAGCCGTCGCGGTGGAAAGTTTCCACCCACTGTTGAATTTGCTCTTCGCTGACCTTTTGATCGGCCAGGTAACGCTCTTCAGTTGTAATAGTCATAATCTCTCGGTTCCTGTCATGTGGTTCAGGGGAGGGCTAGAAAACTCAAAACGCCACAGGCCAAACACGGCGTTAAGCTTGGCTTGACCTGCGCTATTGATAAATCTCACTTTGGGTATTATACCGAGGGCTCGGCTTCTGTGCAATTTGCTTAAAAACAGGCGAGGAGCCGCAAAACGATATAAATCGGCAAGCTCGTGACAGACAATTTCCTCAAAGCACAAAATTTTGACATCATACACTTTCTCGCCCTCAGTTTCAGGGATCTATTGCTCAGCTTCCGGTGTGCTGCCATACGGCGGACGACTCCGAACTAAAGTAAAATCGGCTAGAGACCCGTAGTTTTCGTCGAGCCAGCTGCCTGGAAGCGGACAGCGCCTTTCACGTAAACGCAGCCAGCAGTGTCCGCTTCCAGGCAGCTTCCGAACACCCGTTTTTAAACTGATTTTACTTTAAGCACCTTTTGATAAACGTCGGTTTGGCGGGCAACCTGCATGCCCACCTTTTCATAAAGCCGCAATGCGCCGGTGGAACTGTCAGTATCGACATGCAGACGAACAGTACGTATATCGCGGCGCCAAAATTCAGCAAAACTATGTTGCAATAAAGCCAAGGCGATGCCTTGGCGCCGCCAAACACGACGAACACCCAGATGGTTGATCCAACCAGAGGGCTCGCAAAGCGCATAACCAACCACGGCTTGCCCAGTATAGGCCAAGAACCAGAGCGATGGATCATGAGCAGGGTTGTGGCGGATGCGATGCTGGAACCGTTCAAATCCTTGAGCCAGAGGGACTTGGACATGGCCCCAATGATCGGCAAACGTCTCGTCAATGAGCTGATAAATCAGCAGATCATCGGTTCCGTAGTGCGCCGTACGCACCTGAAACCCTGGGAGCCACTGGGGTGCGGCAGGGGTTTCATCAAGTTCAATTTGTAACTCAAAAAAGTGGCGCGCCAATCTAAACGCTTGGGTAAGTAGCACGTTCCTGGCCCGGTGATGGGTGCTAGGGATACTACAGCCCAAGATCACGGCATGACCGGCAGGCGCTAGCGGCATGAATTCACGCACGCGCGCTTCGGCCCACTGGGTCAAACAGGTGCCAATTCCCTGGTTGTTATAGGCCGGGTGCACATAGATCAGTGCGTTATTGCGCGTGAAGGCCAATCGATTCAGCACATGACCATAGCCAACGATGCTTCCAGATGGCGTAACCACCAGGCGGCGATCCAGGTTGGGGTCGAAATGAGGTGCAACCAGCCATTGCGCATATTGGGTCAAGGTGATCGGTCGCGTCCCTACCCCTTCCGCTGCGGCGGCATTAATGAGTGCGACAATCCTTTCTACCTCATCGGCGCTGGCTTCGCGCGTGCTGAAATTCTCTAAACCTGACGATAGATTTTGCATGGTAACTATTTTTCGTAGCGATCAACGAACGCGAGCCTTTGCCGGTTTCGGTTGATTGATCGCTTCTACAAGCGCAATCAACTCTGGTAATACTTCGATTGTCCAATCGGCGTGTGGACATCCACCCCAGGCCGCGGTTCGTTTCCAAACGCTCTTAATCCCTGCCTTTTGTGCGCCTGCGATATCGGTCACGGGGTGATCCCCAACGAACAATGCAGCTTGCGCAGCTACGCCAATTCTTTGCAACGCTCGCTCAAAAATCAGCCGATCAGGCTTTTTTATGCCTTCTGCTTCAGAGATGAGCATGACGTCAAAGAACGCATGGATCCCAAGCGCGTGAATGGTACCCTGTTGGATGGCTGCGTTGCCATTTGTGATGAGCCCTAATTTTAAGCCGGACGCGCGAAGTTGGATGAGGGTCTCGACCAAATCGGCAAACCCAATCGCGTGCGTGTGATAGTGCAGCCAGAAATCCGCATTGAGCTTTTCCACAAGCTCACCTGGCAGTGCGAACTCATCCACCAACTGCTGGTAGACGAGCTCTTTCTTGACATAGCCTTGTTGATCCAGGGCGAGAAAACGTGTGCAGTAGCGCGCCTTGGTAAGATGGCCCAAATCCGTGACAAAACGCTGATGTTGCCCCTCGATACATTGGATGACGGATGAAGTGCGATCAAAGAGCGTACCATCCAGGTCAAAGAGCATTGCTTGAATCATTGTGGCAACCCTTTTTTGACTTCACGACTTTATACGATCAAATAATGGAGGCCAACGAGTGTTCGTTGGCCTCCAAGTAGTTACTTACGCATGTTGAGCTGCGGCAGCTTTGCCCCACCCTAGCCCTCCCAGTGGGAGGGAATGATCGCGGGACAGGAGCAACAAGGCCGCGATCCCGTGACGATCCTCCCCCTTGGGGGAGTAAGCGGGGGGCTGGTAGGGGCCGGCGTAACATGAATTACTTACAATGGTCGCCAGCCTTTTAACCGCGCAACGCAAAGCCTTGCACGCCTTCCACGAAAAAGCGTTGGAGGCGTAAGAAGAGCACAATCAAGGGCAGCGTAGCCACGGTCGCCATCGCAAAGGCAAACGGATAATCCTGCACGCTGCCGCCTTGCGGAAGACCTTTGACTTGGGCACCGACAAAGAGCATTCGTTGAATGCCCAGCGCTAGTGTCCAAATTTCTGGATTGCCCGAACTGACGATCAGTGGCCACTGGTAATCATTCCAAATCGCGACAAACTGAAAGATTACCAACACGGTTAACACTGGTTTGAGCATCGGCAGATAAACAGTCCAGAGCACTTGGAAGGTGTTCGCGCCGTCCACGCGTGCCGCTTCCTCAAAATCGATTGGGATGCTATAGAAAGTCTGGCGTAACATAAAAATGTAAAAGACGTTGACCAGCCCCGGAATCAATAGAGCAGGCCATTGATTGACAAAGCCGTGACCACCCTGCCCCACCCAAGTGTTGCCACCCGCACCGGGAAAGCGCGCCATCATCACATAGGTAGGAATCCAAAAGACGATGCCGGGCACCATCAGCGAACTGAGCAGATACAAGAAGGCAAAGTCGCGCCCCCAAAATTTGAGGCGCGTAAAGGCATAACCGGCGACCACGGCGATGGCGCCGGGGACCGCAATATACCAGGCGCAACGGATCAACGTGTTGAAGATCCACTGCCACAGTTGAACTTTGGCGCTAAAGGTGGGTGTAAACATTACGGAATAGTTGGTCAAGTAAAGTTTGTGTGGGATCGGCAGCCAAGGGCTGGCGTAAAAATCTTTCAGATCGGTAAACGAACCGAGTAGGCTGTATACCAATGGAAAGGCCATGACAATACTACCGCCAATTAACGTGATGTAGACGAAAATGCGGCCCCAAGTCACCCGTTTGCGCATGTAAGTTCCTCTTTCTATAAGCGTAGCGACGTATATGTTTAACGTGGACAATAATCAAAACCGTCAGTACGCATGTTATTCGAATCGTTTCGTAACTGTTCAGCCCTTGTGTAGACAGGTAAACAGGGAAGCAGGGTGTATTACCTGCTTCCCTGTTTACCTGTGCAGTGCTAGACTTGAATCGTTACACCGTTTCTACGATTCGGCTTGGCCGCGACTCAACAGCCGCATATTAGTAAGGCTGAAGCCTAATAGCACGATTGCCATGATGATCGAACCGGCACTGGCTAAACCTAGCCTTGCATTGACAAACGCATCGTTGTAAATTTGTAGCAACATCACATTGGTGGTGTCCGAAGGGCCACCGTTGGAGATGAGTAAGACCGATTCAAAGATCTGGAAGCTACCGATCATGCCGGTGACGAGCACGAAGATGATCATCGGGCGCAGGATGGGCAGCGTAATGTAACAAAGCAAATCCCACTGGCGCGCGCCATCGACCATGGCTGCTTCATAGATTTCGCGATGAACCCCCTGGAGAGCGGCCAAAAAAAGCACCACCGGCCCGCCTAGACCGCGCCAGATCGTGTAGATAATAATAAAAAAGCGCATCCACGCCGTGCTGATCGTCCACACGACAATTGGCTGACCTAACGCTTTCAAAATGGCATTAAATATCCCGTCGAATGGTGAAATAAAGGCGAAGAAGACCTGCGCCATGATCGCGGCCGAGGTCAAGGTAGGGATATAAAAAAGAGCGCGGTAGACGCCGCGCCCAAATACCTTTTCGTTGAGCAAAAGCGCAACCAAAAAAGCCAAGCTCGTCTGCACAACGAGCGTGATCAAGGCAATGAACGTGGTATTAAAGAGAATCAAGGGATAGGGATGGCTAAGATACGTCCTATAATTCGCCAGCCCGACCCACTTTGGGCTATCGTAGACCCCGGTCCAACTCGTGAAGCTGACATATAAGTTCGCCACGACCGGAAAAATAAAAAGAATCGAGTAGTAGAGGAGGATGGGGGTCAAGATCAGCCAGCCTTCCAATGCCTGGCGATGTTTATAACGCCAACGCGTCCACCTTTCATGCGCTGATAATTGGGGTAGCGCAATCATTGCTTGTTTTGCCGATGTGCTCATCGTTTTATCGCTTCCTACCATCATTTTCAATAAACAATTATCAGCGAAGAGGGTAAAACCACCGCTTGTTTCACTGATAATTGTTCATCGATCACCCATTATTTACTAGTACCTACGCCGCGGCGACAACCGCCTCTGCGGCCTTTTGCGCGTCATCCATCAACTGCGGGACCCCAGTCTCAGTGGTCAGCAGCTTGGTGATCAACTCGTTGTAGACCGCCCAGATTTTCTGAGGATCTTTGCGCCACTGGGGCAACACACCCAAATCGGCGTTGAGCAAGAGGTCGATAAACATCTTGTTGCCTTCATCGGCTTTGGTCTTGAGCCGTTCCAGCGCACCACGCCGCGACGGCAGACGACCGAGAACGGATGAAGCCATATCCTGGGCGTCGTCTTCTTGGAAGCACCGGCAGAAATAAAGTGACTCCTCCGGATGTTTTGTCTTCGACATTACCGACAGAATCACGTTACCAACCACACCAGTCGCAGGAATGCCATCTTTGTCGGGAATCGGCACCGGCGAATATTTGGCATTCTGAAGGCCCGAATCTTTGGCCCACTTGACATGCCATGAACCACAGATTTGCATCGCCGAGACACCCTTGAACAGTTGGCTATAAACCTGACCTTCGTCGGGGTTAAAGCTGAGCCCTGGCGGCGTAAACTTGTGAATCTGACGCAAGAAAGTCAACACCTTTTCACTCTTGGGATTGTTAAACCAGGGTGTTTTACCCTCGTCCTTGTCCAGATCAGCGCCGGCTGTCTTGCTATAGACGGCAAACCGCAAGATGCCACCGATTAAGAAACCAACTGGTCCTTGTAAGGTGTAGCCGTAAAACTGGTCTTTGCCAGCTTTAGTGATTTTTTCCGCCTCATCGAGTAATTCACTCCACGTTTTGGGCGCTTTCGTGGGGTCGAGACCCGCCTTCTCAATCACATCTGGGTTGCGCTCAAAGCCAAAACAACCGGTGAATTGCGAAATGCCGTAGATCTTGCCGCCAGTGACAGCCGCGGCGTACGTGCCCGCAACCATATCTTTTTTGATGTCAGCGATCAGGTCATCCATCGGCAAAAAGGCATTTTGTTCGGCATAGGGTTGGATATAGTTTTCACCCACGATCACGTCGGGCGGCGTGCCGCCGAGCAGCGCCGTTACCAAGTTTTGACGCAGCTTTTCGTCCCAACCCATATCCATAAATTTGAAAGTTGCGTTAGGGTACTTGGCTGTAAAATGGGCATTGATCGCATCTTGATAAGGCTTATTGATCGCAGAAGCCGGGTCCATCCCGTTCACAGACCAGCCGACGATTTCTACCGGTTGCGCAGCGGGTGCGGCGGCGCCACCGGCGCCGGCCTGGGGCGCAGCGGGCGGTGTACAGGCAGCTAGGGCCGCACCGGTGACAACAACACCTGAGAGTTGCAGGAATTTACGTCGAGACAAATTTTGGGCGTGCATAGATTCAATTCCTCCAGTTTGAAAGTTTAATGGCTTTGATCAAATAGAGACAGGTTGACAAAGTAAAGGAAAATTTTCGGCCTTGTCACCTCCTTTTATAACAGCAAGCGCGTTCCATCTTTATCAATTAGGTTGTTACGGGAAGCTGGGAGATTTATTAGTATAGGGATAATTTTTGGGATTGACAAGTTATTATTGTTTTCCCTGGCTGTGTAATACCATAATCTTTTTCCCTTTGCAAATCGCTAAAATTTGGTCAACTCCGGCATCAGGTTTTCAGCAGGTGCATGGGCAAAGCAAATAGCCAGCCATTTAGTTCGCTTGCTCGGTGATAAGATTAGTTAATTCCCCAAAACAAGCGAGCTGGCATACTGCCAGCTCGCTTGTTTTAGTGCTATGTGACACGCATCTAACGCTTTTAAAAATTCAATTGAACAGGTTAGGTACCCCCATCCAATACCAATAGCGCCAAGGGCGTTGCACCCAACTATGGGTAGCTTTGAAAGCACCAATGTTAGCTTCTATAATCTTCGAAGACGTCAGTCTTCGAAGACTGACGTAAACTCACCTTAAGCGATCAAGGCGCAGGAACGAAGTCAGCGCAAAATATCCGAAAATTAAATTTACCCCATATTAACCCCAAGGCAAAGCGTAGGTTGGCGTATTCACAAAGCGCGCCATCTGTAAGTCGAGCCTGATTTCGGTGGCCGGTGGCAAGGTTATCTGCAAAAGCTTATCGGCAACCGTTACCATTTGAACTTTTGTCTCGATCGGCGCCGAGACATAGGACCGCTGCGAACCCGGATAATCACTGGTGAGTTCATCATAGCTGGCGGACAAAAACTGATGTTCGCCCATCGCGCCGGCCTGGATCAGCACGTTACGCGTGGCAAAAGGGCTGAGATTGACCAGACGAAGGACAGTGCGCTCAGCTTCCAATTGCTCTACCAATGCCGCCACATCGGCGGGCAGACCAGGGCGCTGGAGATCCGCATCAAAATAGCGCACACGACACAGCAACAGGCCACCGTTGTAGATCGCTTGGGGCGCGCCCAGGGTCAATTGGACAAGCGCCTCGGTCACCACTGGATTATGTTCCTGCCAATGATGAATATTGACCTGGGTTAAATCAGCCTGATCGGCGCGGATCAAGGCCAGACGCCGACAGACGACGCCGTAACTAGCCTGCAAAATTTCTTCTGGATAGGTAGGATTATCCCCAGCCAAGAAACGCAACCACGGCTGCTCGTGACCATTATCTTCTTTATTGCGGAAAGCAATCACCTTGCGCCAATCATATTTTTCCACGGCGCGCAATTGTTCGATGCGCGCCCAGTCGGCGGCGTCCATCGACAGATTCCACAGGGCCGTTGGATAGACCGGTGAGAGCGGCATGTAATC
>JBBREZ010000279.1:0-9141 GCA_038225095.1 Caldilineales bacterium | reverse complement strand
CAACCCCGACAGCTTAACGCGCTGTGCCGAAGGCCAAGTGGGTGAAATCTGGGTGGCGGGGCCGAGTGTTGCCCAGGGCTATTGGCAGCAGCCGGCAGCGACCGCCGAAACCTTTCAAGCCTATGTGGCCGACACTGGTGAAGGGCCATTTTTGCGCACGGGCGATTTGGGTTGCTTACAAGGAACCGAGTTATTTGTCACCGGTCGCATCAAGGATCTGATCATTATCCGTGGGCGCAACCATTATCCTCAAGATATTGAACAGACTGTAGAAAAGAGCCATGAAGCGCTGCAAACAAGTTCGGGTGCGGCTTTCTCGGTAGACATTAAGGGAGAAGAACGTTTGGTAGTGATCCAGGAAGTCAAACGCACATATCTACGCAACCTGAATATTGATGAGATCATCGGCAATATTCGTCAAGCGGTGACCCAAGAATACCAATTACAAGTATATGCCACGCTGCTGCTGAGGCCTGGGACTGTTCCCAAAACTTCCAGCGGCAAGATTCAGCGACGCGCGTGTCGAGATGGATTTTTAATGAACACATTAACAGCTATCAATGAACCCGTCCCCACAAAGGTGCAGGCCAGCGTGGCTGAGCGCCCCTCCACGTCCAGCGCGGAGTCCAAGCTTAGCCCGCCAATCAAAAAGGCGGCGGCGCCAATCCGCAGGACTGATCTGGAGCGGGAAGCCATGCTTGATCCAACCATTCCGTTTGATCAGGCCCTGTTGGCAGCGAGCGAGCCCAACGTTAGCCAGTCGCTCTTCTTGACCGGAGCCACCGGTTTTCTAGGGATTTACTTGCTCTATGAACTCCTTCAGCAGACACAGGCAGACATCTATTGCCTGGTCCGTGCGCCGGATCAAGCCGCAGGCATGGACCGGCTGCAAAACAAGCTTGCCGCCAATTCGATGTGGGATGAGGCCTTTCGCGCCCGGATTATCCCGATTATTGGCGACCTTGCGCAACCACTGTTTGGGCTCACGGAGGCAGCGTTTCAGTCATTGGCAGAACAGATCGATGTGATCTATCACAATGGCGCCATCGTTAATTTCATTCAACCGTACAGCGCCCTGAAAGCGCCGAATGTTGATGGCACCCAAGAGATCCTGCGCTTGGCGACTCGCAGCAAAATAAAGCCGCTGCATTATGTTTCTACCGTCTTTGTTTTCGGAGCCCGCAAGCATTTTGATGGCCGGGTTATTTATGAAGATAATAATCTTGATGAAAGCGAAGAATTGTTGTTGGGCTATTTTCAAAGCAAATGGGTGGCCGAAAAACTAGTCACGCTAGCGCGTGCGCGCGGCTTGCCTGTCTACATCTATCGCCCAGGCTTGATCATCGGCGACAGCCAAACGGGGATCTGGGATAATACCGACGACTTTCTTTGCCGAATCATCAAAGGTTGTATCCAACTTGGCGCGTGGCCAACCCTGGAAGCCGCCTGGGACCTGGCGCCAGTCGATTATGTTAGTAAGGCGATCGTACATATCGCGCTCCAGCAAGAATCGCCAAAGGCAGCCTCCGCTAAAAAGGCGTTTCACCTGATTAATTCAAGTTCACTCCACTTTAGTCAGCTTTTTAATTGGATTCGGGCATTTGGCTATCCGATCCAAGAGGTTCCCCTCAAAGATTGGCAAGTTAAACTCTCGGCGCAGCGGGCAAAATTGCAGGCCAATGCCTTGGCTGGCCTTACCTTACTCCTGGCCAGACGCCGTTCATCGACCGAACATCTCACCCTACCCGAACTATTCGAACACGGCAGAGCACCCCAGTTCGACTGTCAGAACACGCTTGAATCGCTGGCTGGCACCTCCATTGCCTGTCCGCCTATCGATCAAAAACAATTTAGCCAGTTCTTAGCGTATTTTATCCAAATTGGTTTCTTAGAGGCGCCCCCTACGCCAGTCGCCGATTTGCAGGACTCCATCGCGCAGCATCCAACACGACGGCCAACTACCGACAATGAAACCAGACGAAATTCATAGAATAACAATTTATTCTAAAATGAATTCTATTTGAGCAAGTAGTCACCCAGCGTCGAGCGCTAGTTTAATGAAAGTTGAAAATTTATTTTGGTAAAGCGGAGTAAGCATCCTCAGCTGCGTCCCTATCGCAAAAACAGCGCAGCTGAGGATGCTTACTCCACAACATGATTATCGATCTATTTTGTTAAAATTCATACCACTACCTCTCGACGCTCCTGCAACAAGATTTTACGTTCCACCCGGTAAAATCTTGTCGGAATTGCCCCATTTTCTACAGAACTGGGGTTGTATGTTCAGAGGTTAAATCTATGCTTTCAACGCCAGAAAAGCTGACCATTTTGCGTTTAGTCAGGCTCTTTGCCGAGACGCCGGACGCCATTTTGGCCGAGGTAGTCACCCTGCTCCAAGAGCTTGTTTTCCAAGCAGGCGAAACCATCTTCGAACAAGGCGATCACGGCGATGCCATGTACATTATTGTCGAGGGGCGCGTGCGCGTCCACAGCGGGGGCCGCACGTTAAGCATTATGGAGCCGCGTAGCGTCTTCGGCGAGATGGCCGCCCTCGACCCAGAACCGCGCAGCGCATCAGTGACGGCGGTCGAAGCGGTTACACTTTTGCGGCTTGAGCGCACGCATTTATATCAACTCATGGCCAGCCGTGGAGAAGTCGCTGCGGGTATTATCCAGATCTTGTGTCAGTTGTTGCGCGCACGCACAACTAATCTGGTCGAAGATTATCAATATTTACAACAAGTTGCCCGCCTCACAACGGCGGCCAGTGCCGTCGAAGCGGGCGTCTACGCGCCAGAAAGCGTGGAAGAAGTGACCCAACGCACCGATGCGCTTGGCCAACTGGCGCGCGTCTTCCAACGCATGATTGGCGAAGTCTATGCACGCGAGCAACGCCTGAAACAAGAAGTACAGCAACTTCGCATTGCCATCGACCAGACGAAAATGGCCCATCAGGTAGCCGAGATCACCGAAACCGAGTACTTCCGGGCGTTGCAGGACAAAGCACGCAAATTGCGCGCACAAGCGTCGCGCGAGAAGGCGAGCACGCCAGGCTAAGCCACAGGGCTAGCGGGCAACGTTGGTGACCCAGGCTTTTATTTTTCGATTGATCCATGTTGGGAGATTCTCAACAGAGAAAGTAATTATATGCCGAAAATCATCTCTGTCCACTCATTTCGAGGTGGTACAGGCAAATCGAACACCACAGCCAATCTGGCGGCGTTGCTCGCCATCGAAGGGCGGCGCGTGGGCGTGATCGACACCGACATCCAATCGCCGGGCATCCATGTACTATTTGGGATGGATGAAGACCAGATGGAATACTCCGTCAATGATTATTTGTACGGTAAATGCACCATCCGGCAAGCCGCTTATGATGTAACCGCACGCCTGGGGCCAGCGGCTAAAGGTCAAATCTACTTGATCCCTTCGAGCATCAAGGCCGGTGAGATCGCACGCGTGTTGCGCGAGGGCTATGATGTGGGCTTGCTTAACGACGGTTTTCAAGATCTGGTCAGCGAGTTGAATTTAGACGTGCTGCTGATCGATACCCATCCAGGCTTGAATGAGGAAACGCTGCTTTCGATTGCCATCTCTGATGCCCTTGCGATCATTCTGCGGCCAGACCAACAGGATTATCAGGGCACGAGCGTGACCGTAGCCGTGGCGCGCAAGCTCGATGTGCCCCGGCTGTTGCTGATCGTTAACAAGGTGCCGTCCGTGTTTGACGCAGACGAAGTAAAAGCCCACGTCGAAAAGACCTACAATGCTGAAGTGGCGGCCATCTTACCGCATTCAGATGAGATGATGGCCTTGGCGAGTGCAGATATCTTTGTCCTACGCTATCCAAATCATCCGATCACCACTGCCTATCGCTGGGTGGCAGCGAATTTAGTAGGATGACCTCTCCCCCCGCCCTCCCCTGCTGGGAGGGGGCGGGCTGGGGTTCGGGTCCCTCCTAAACCAATCACAAGTTCAGCAACGGATCACGGTTGCAATTTTGGAGAAATCATGGAAATTAGTGTAACGCAGCAAGCCAAGGTTATGATCATCGGGCCGGTTGGTGAAATTGACGCGCTGAACGTGGGAGAATTTTCCACCCTTTTAAGCCAACAGTTGAAAGACGGACAGCACCAATTGATCGCTGACTTAAGTCAAGTCAGTTATATGAGCAGCGCCGGTCTGCGCGCGCTCCTGACCACGTTGAAAGAAACGCGGCGCAGTGGCGGCGATTTTCGGCTAGCCGCCATTCAAGATGGGGTGCGTCAAGTGTTAGACATGACCGGCTTCAGCGGCATCTTTAAGATTTTCTCCACCGTTGACGCGTCGGTAGCCAGCTTTGGCAGTTGAGAAATGAATTTTTGCTGGACGATTTTCGGAAGGTGGTATGACAATCTCCACAACAGAGCTTGCTGCGCATGACAAGCGTATCCCCGTGGTTGCGCGCCGACCCAAAATTGGCGTCGTTTTGGGCAGTGGTGGCATCAAGGCGTTCGCATCGCTGGCGCTTTTTGAATTCTTAGGCGAAAACAACATTGATATTGATTTTATCGCTGGCTGTAGTGGCGGCGCGTTGACGGCCGCAGCCTGGGGGGCGGGGTTCACGGTCGTTCAGATCCAAACATTGCTGAGTGAGTTCGTCGATCGGAAGCTCTTTACCAATCTAGATTATCGCACTTTTCTCGGCATGGCCGGCTTGCCTTTGGGCAGATTTGATAACGACAGTGGCATTCTAAAAGCCGCGGGCATTCGCCAGGTGTACCAAGGCATTTTCAAGGATCTCCAGATCGAGGATCTGCGGCCCACCCTGGCGATTCAGGCGACCGATGTCTTAACGGGCGATGGTGTGGTGCTGCGGCAGGGATCGGTGGCCGATGCCGTGTATGCCTCTTCGGCTGGCTTCCCGCTTTTGCCGCCGATTCAAATTGACGGTCAGTGGCTGGTGGACGGCGCCTTTAGTTCTTCGCTGCCGGTGCTAGAAGCCGTCAATCAAGGCATGGATGTGATCATTGCCGTCGCGTTCCGCCAACACCTCAACGGTGAAAACCCCGGTAGTTTCTTCGAACATGTCGTCTCGTTTATGGGTCGCACAACCAACATCAACGAAATCCGCGAACTTTCACTGGCGATTGATTTACACCATCATGAGATCGTGCTGATTGATGTCCATTTTGATCGAATTATCCAAATGTGGGATGCCGATGCGATTCCAATTGTTCTAGAAGCCGGTCGTAAGATGCTAGAGCCAAAGAAGCGCGCAATCCTGGCGGCGATCAAAAATTTTGCGCCTGCTACGCCGGAGTGAAATTAAAGCAAGTAGCATATACAGAGAAATAGCCACTAAATAGACAAAACATTTAAACCTTGCACAATGGGGAGGCAGCGCTAGAGAACGCTGCTCTGGTCGCATTAGAGAATGCGACCTCCTCAATTGTGCGGAGTTTATTAGATTTGTCTATAAGTAGACCAATTGTCTTTCGACAAGCAAGCAGATGACGGAAGAATTTATCTCGACGTTTGGGTATCTGGGCTTGTTTGCGGTCAGCTTTCTAGCGGCAACGTTGCTCCCGATTGGCTCCGAAGTATTCGTCACGCTGATGGTTGCGCGGGGCTATAACATTGGGCTGATTTTGATGGTGGCGACAGCCGGCAACTATCTGGGCGCGCTTACCAATTACTATGTGGGCAAGTGGGGTGGTGACTTTCTCTTTGCGCGTTACATCCAGGTTAAGCCGGCGTCACTGCAAAAAGCGCAGGATCTGTACAGGCGCTGGGGTGCGCCGGTGCTATTTTTCTCTTGGGCGCCGATTGTCGGCGATGCGCTGACTGTGATCAGCGGCACGCTCAAGCTTAGTCTTTCTGTTTTTACCGTTTGGGTACTTTTAGGCAAGGGGCTACGTTATGTAGTCGTTATAGCGCTAACGTTATTGGCATTAAAAAGAATCTAGGTTGACCAGTGAATAAGCCAATGTGGCCTGTCTACTATTTACCTCGTGCGTTATTTATTCCAAATCAGGTCTAATTGAAAGGTGGAATGATATGCGGTTTAACCGAGTGTGGATCCCCAACTCGCTCACGATGGGTAGTTTGCTCTGCGGATTTGCAGCGCTCGTCATCGCGTTGGATCGATCGCATATCTATCCAACTGCGCTCTGGTTGATATTTATCGCCTCTTGGTTAGACATTTTTGATGGCGGCGTTGCGCGCCTGTTGCATGTGAACAGCCCATTTGGCAAACAGTTAGATTCGCTGACGGATGTGGTGACGTTTGGTGTGGCGCCGGGGCTACTGATGTATCAATATTCGCTATACCTGGTCGGCTGGTGGGGCTTCGGCGCCACGGCTTTATTCGTTTGCTGTGGCGTCAGTCGGTTGGCGCGCTATACAGCCCACACTTCACATGAAAAAAGATCGCATTTTGTGGGCATGCCGATTGGCATCTCCGGTGTTTTCGCGGGCTTGATCGTCTTCAGTTTTGGCACGGGCAACGTCTGGCTGGCAGCAGCGCTCGTCGCCATAGTTTCGCTCTTTATGGTGAGCACGCTCCCTTTCCCCACACCGGGCCAAATTGCGTTTCAGGCGCCCATTCCGGTCCGCGTTGTGATCGCGGGGATATGGCTGGTTAGCATGTTACAGTTTCACACCTGGGTTTTTATGCCGCTCAGCTATTTCGCCTACGGTCTCCTGCAGAATCTGATTCCAGTGTTGCGCCCAGGCGCGGCAACACCTTTCATGCCGGCACAAGCAGAATGATGAACCTTGAAGTGCAACCAGATCGGCTCAGCGCGCTGCGGGAAAAAGAACGGTCTGTACGCGCAGCATTCCTGCTTGGCCTATTGACCTTTTTCCCCGACCTGGCTGCCGTGATCCTGGGCCAATCGGCAACGCTGCTGGCCGGTTTCTTCAAGACAACTTCGGAAACGATTGCTACGCTGCTCGCCTGGCTCAGCTTGCGTAAGTTGACGACAGGCAAAACCGATGTCTACAATTACGGCTATGGAAAATTAGAGAATTTGTCTAGTTTAGCCGTAGCTGGCGCCATGATGCTCTCCTTTGGCCTGGTCATCTCGATTGCTTTTGGTCGCTTCTTACACCCCACTCGCGTCGGCCAAGTCTGGTTAGGGTTGTTGATCTCAGCCGTTGCCTGCTTCGCCAACGTCTATTTTTGGCAAAGCAACTATCGGCTGGCCCGCAAAGAACCTTCACCGTTGATGGAATCGCAGTGGCGTTTATACCGCATCAAATCCATTTCCAATCTGTGCACCATAACCTCGCTTGGCTTGAGTGTGTTGCTGCGCGATCAACCCTGGGCAATCTATATTGACCCGATCGGTTCGCTGATCCTGTGCGGCTTTCTGCTCACCTCGGCCTATCGCGTCGCCTCGAATTCAATCTACGATTTATTGGATCGCACACTCGACGAAACCCTTCAGTTTGTCATCCTCCAAGAGTTGGCGACGCATTTTGACCACTACGAGCGCTTTTATGGCGTACAATCGCGGCGGTCTGGCGGTGACGTTTACGTCGAAATCTTTTTAGAATTTGACGGCAATCAAAAAATGAGCGAAGTTCAACGGGGCATCGATAGTATCAAGCGCAGCTTGGAGCAGAAGATCCAAAACAGCCATATAGCGATTGTGCCCACCACCCTCCCAGCCAGTTTGGGAACATAAAACAGATGGCTGCAAAGTTGGAAATTACCCAAATGGCTCACTTAGAAAATCTGGCCGTGCTACGTCGCTTTGTCGAGCAGGCGTGCCAGCAAAATGCGATCGAGCCAGCACTTTGTTATCAACTGAAACTAGCGGCAGATGAAGTCTGTACGAATATCATCATTCATGGCTATGCGAATCAAACACCTGGCCCGATTACGCTGACTTTCCAGCGTGAGGCGCAACAGGTGCAGATCACGATCTTAGACCAGGGGATGCCATTTGACCCAAGCCAAGCGCCCACGCCAGTGCTCGATGAAGATTGGGCCACGCGCCCCATTGGTGGCTTAGGCGTCTATCTAATGCACGAAATCATGGACGAGGTTCGCTATCATGCCGACCCCAACCAGGGAAATTGCTTGACCCTTGTCAAATTTATGAGCTGATCGACACAACGAATGGATCATCCACCATTAAACCTTGGGTAACAGTCAGTCGAGCATCAGTCATGTTACGTAGAGCAACAGGAACAGTAAAAGGAATCATGCATGGCGATCACAATCGAACGTGACCTGGAGATCGCTCGTCAAATCCAGACGAGCTTCTTGCCGCAGACGCTGCCGCAATGGCCAGGTTGGGAACTTGCAGCGCACTTCCAGCCAGCGCGCGAAGTGGCGGGTGACTTCTATGACGCCTTCCCGATGATCCAAAACCGGCGCCTCGGCTTGGTGGTGGCGGATGTATGTGACAAAGGCGTGGCGGCGGCGCTTTTTATGGCCTTGTGTCGGAGCCTGATTCGGGCGTTTGCCCAACAGCATTATTCCTTAAACTTGATGGACATGCTCAACGATGATAAGCCAGAAAACGCGCCCGATCCGGCCAATCGTGCTGGTCGGGCGCGCCGCAATCTGCCATCGATTGGCGCCAATGCCCTCAAGAACGCCGTGGTGCTCACCAACAACTACATTGCCAACACGCATGGCGATACGAATATGTTTGCCACGCTTTTCTTCGCCGTGCTTGACCCAACGACGGGCGCACTGAATTATATCAATGCCGGCCACAATCCACCGCTGATCGTGGGTTCCACCGGCGTAAAAGCGCAACTGGCAGCTACCGGCCCCGCCATTGGGCTGCTGCCCGATCTCGATTTTGGCATTCAGCAAGCGCACCTCGACCCTGGCGATACACTCTTGATCTACACTGACGGCATCACAGAAGCACGCAACGCACAGCGCGCGCTATTTACGGAAGAACGCCTGTTTGGATTATTAGAACAATCGGCTACATCAGCTGCAGAGCTGTTGGCACAGGTCGAAGCGAGTGTGCGCCGTCATATTGGCGAGGCTGAACAATCGGACGACATCACGCTGCTAGCCATTCGGCGCGCGTAAATTCAGGCTGATCGCCCAATAGGCAGACAGAGAGATAGAGAGATAGAGAGATAGAGAGATAGAGAGATAGAGAGATAGAGAGATAGAGAGATAGA
>JBBREZ010000278.1:0-9152 GCA_038225095.1 Caldilineales bacterium | reverse complement strand
GCAATTGTTCGGCTATCCGCGCGTATCGCTGCGCCAGATGATCGAGTGGACGGCAGGCTGGGTGCAGACCGAGGGCGTGTTATTGAACAAGCCAACCCATTTTGAAGCGCGGGATGGGAGGTTTTAATGAAGTTTTTGCCGCGCGAACTCGCCGCCCATGTGCAGGCTGGACAGGTGATCCCAGCACATCCACTGGCAATTACGGCTGAGCGCAGACTAGACGAGCGCTATCAAGTTGCCTTGACCCGTTATTATTGTGACGCGGGCGTGGGTGGCCTGGCAGTAGGCGTCCATACCACACAGTTTGAGATCCATGATCCGAAAACGGGCCTGCTCGAACCCGTGTTGGCGCTTGCCAGCCAAACAATCGCTGAGTCATTGCGTACAGCGCCGCGTCCGTTTCTCAAAGTGGCGGGCCTGATTGGTGGGACCCCACAGGCGTTGCGCGAGGCCGAACTGGCGGTACGCTATGGCTATCACGCTGGCTTGCTGAGTCTCGCCGCGTTTAAACAGGCAACCGACACAGAAATTTTGAGCCATTGTGCGCGGGTGGCCGAGATTATCTCGCTCTTTGGCTTTTATCTGCAACCAGCAGTGGGGGGTTGCGTCTTAAGCTACCACTTCTGGCGTCAATTTGCGCAGCTCCCGAATGTGGTCGCCATCAAAATCGCGCCGTTTGACCGCTATCGCACGCAGGATGTGGTTCGCGCCGTGATTGATGCCGGACAGGCGGCCAATCTTGCCCTCTACACCGGCAACGACGATAACATTATCGCTGACCTATTAACGGATTTTGCCTTTGCTCCAAGTCAACCGCCCGTGCCCATCGTCGGCGGTTTATTAGGTCATTGGGCGGTGTGGACGCGCAAAGTAGTGGAGATGCTCGACCAGATCAAAGTGGAACGGCGCGCGGGCGGTATAGATATCAACGCTGGTTGACTTACAGTGCTCAAGTGACCGACGCCAACGCTGCGTTTTTTGACCCGGTTCATAGTTTCCACGGTTGTATCTCTGGCCTTCACGAAGTATTGCGCCGCCAGGGTTTGATGCAAGGCAATTGGTGTTTAAACCCAAATGAATTGCTTTCGCCGGGTAAAATGGCAGAAATCGACCGCGTCTATCAGGCCTATCCGCATCTACACGACGATGAATTTGTGGCGCAGAACTTGGCTCGCTGGCTGCGCTAGCGCATCATCAGAGTGCATTGCACGGGGCAATTGATCTTTCGCCCTTGGCATCAGTTACTGCCCCGTGTGCTGCACTCAGCCCTACCTCATACCGAGTGCAGCGCACACACCAATCGCTTGGTGATAAAATAGGAATAACGCAGCAGCTCATTTCTGCCAGACGTACTGACACGATAGTTCGTGTCCCTACGAAGGGAAGCTGCGTAAGTCCTGAAAATAAAGTTGTCTTGGTGTGTGCAATGCACGCATGGTATCTACAAACGCCAAGGGGGCGGCAGCAGCGGCTCGGTATAGCCATAACGCGCGCGCAACCATGCTTCTTGCTGCATGCCGTCCTGATACGCCGAGTGCGTGCTGACATACGCGGTCACTGCGCCGCTGAAGGCAGCGAGCAGCGTTTGTAGGATTGTTGGTGAAAAGAAATCGCGCTCGTTGCCGGTTACTAACACGCTGTCGGCCTGGACTTTGGGGGCGAAATGGCGCAGATCGAAGTAGGCCAGCGTGCGCCAGATTTGTTCAGCCTGCGCTTGATAGGTACGCACATATTCGTTGATTTCCTCTAGCGGATAGCCTTTGGTGCGCGGCGCGAGTTGTTGCAGCGCATAAAACATGGCCGGGGTGCAGTAGAGCGCGTCCACCGCCGGCCGCAGCGCCGCCGTGATCAAGGCCAGATCATCACCCACCAGCGCCATTCGTTTTTGGTCTACCTCTGGGCGTGTCTGCAGAAAATCCAGCACGCGGCAACAATCTGCCACAATATTGCGGTAGACATAGGTGTCCGCATCCGCAATGCCGGTGGTCAGCAAGCCAGGATACGTGGCGGCGAACGGTTGATCGGACAAGCGCTGGCCGCGGTGGGCAAGCTGGACACAGATGTAACGTTGGCGCTGCTCATAGGGCGGCACCTGATTGACGCTGCCATAACGTGGCAAATAGTAGATGACCGGAAACGGCCCGTCACCGTGGGGTACGCAATAATAGGCAAAGAGCCGATACGGCCCCACGCTGGTCAGTTGCAGATCGTAAACGGCGCCAAAATCTGTCGAACGCAGCGGCATTTCCGTCAATTCCGCAGCCATAGGTAAATTTGCTAATTCAGCTAATACACTGTTCCAATAGTCCTCAAAATGCGCCGGCGCAACGCTCGCGATCACTGTCATATTTATTTCTCACTCGTCACTGTTCAAGCAACAATCTATTGGCCTGGCTGCAATTTTTCACGAAAAAACGCATCCACCACGGCTTCGTGCGCATAGCTGTTAGCATCATGCCCGTAATCAGGATAGGCATAGAGTTTCTTCTCGCCCGAACCAATCGCATCGAAGACCGCATAGCCGGTTTCGGGCGGACAGACATCGTCATTTAGGCCAATGTTCACCAGGATTGGACAACGAATCTTCGGCGCAAAGTTGATGCAGTCATAGTACGACCACGTCTGTTCAACCGCCGCTTTCGACGCCGGATAGAAGCGCAAATAATCGTTGATCTCCTGATAGGGCTGCGAGTTGGTCAATTGAATGGCGTCGATCACGCCGGCCAGATACGGTGCGCCCGCCGCGGCGACGGCAATTTCCGGGTGCATGGCCGCGGCCAGCAACGTCAACGCGCCGCCTTGGCTGCCACCGCGCACGCCGATGCGCCTGGCATCTATTTCTGGTTGTGTCTGAAGAAAGTCGATCACGCGCCAGGCATCGACATAAAACCCTTGTAGGCATAGGTGTGGCGATCAATGATGTTGTGGGTCAGGAGGCCGGGATAGCCAGGGTTGAACTGGCCGTTGCTGCGCAGCTTGCCCCGCGGCGCTGCACCAAAGGTCGCATAGCCTTGGGTTGCATGCGATTTTGCGAGCGAAGGCTCACTTATATACCCTGGAAAAAAGACCAGGGCGGACAATGGCTTCGGTCGGGTGCGGGGTAGGCAATACCAACCGGCTATCCGCACGTTGTCTAAGCTATCATAATGGACTTCAAAGACTTCTACCTCTGGTGTCGAGCGGAGTGGTACGGGCGTGAGTGTAGCATGCAAAGGAATCTTTGCCGCTTGCGCCAACACTTCCGCCCAAAAACTATCAAAATCGGCTGGTTTGACCACGGTTGTGCCATAACGGGCAGGGTCTTTCGTGCTCCTCAAGATCAGTTGGATACACACCCATTCACCGCACCACCGCCCACAACAACGGCAACGCCTCACACGCCACCCCATCGTGATCTGCATCCAAGCCGTGTACATCCCCAAAGCCCAGACGCTCGCAATAGTCAAACACCGCCTGCGCCTCCGCCTGCGTCGTAAAATCCATAAATTTAGGTTTTGTCGCTGAGCAGTTCGGTATGCACGTTGTCCGCATACTGCCGCAATTCTGCAAAGATTTGGCTTACCGCCTCGTCTGCCCGCCAGGCGGCGAAGGCGGCCAGATTCTCAAAAACGTCAAGGACGGTCGTCTGGTGATCGCCCGTGATATTGCTATACGCCTTGATCTCCACCAGGCCCGGGACGCTTAAGGCGACAGGAACTTTAGCCTCCGCCCACGTTGCGTACTCGGCGGCTTTCTCGGGACGAACGTTGTATCGAACCATCAGAATGACCATGGATTTACCTCCTTAGGGTAAGGGAAACAAGAAAAACGGTAAGCGTAGTGAAAATGCCTACTGAAATCACCCCAGTCCAGCTTCCGCGGTGACCAGGGGTAGTTGGCGGCGTGATTTGCGAAAATAAGCCCCAAATATCAGCGCCGCCACCAGCACCAGCAGCGCGCCCAAGGCAAAGAGGGTCGGATACCCATACCCCACAATCACATTGCCGCCGCCCAGGGCGATGACGGCAATGCTGACGCCCACTGCCATGGAGCCTGCGCTGGCGATCAACGTATGCCACTGGGGCTGAACCACTTCCATGCTGTAAAGCTGGTAAACCGGTCCCGAAATTGCGACCAGCCCGACCATGCCAATGAAACTCACACCGACGGAGAGCCAGTGCGCCATGAACAGCACGGGCAGAAAGACCAGCGCCATCCCCAACATGGCGCCAATGATGATGCGTTCTTTGCCAAAACGGGCCATGACCGAAGGCGCCAAGAGCGATAGCAGGGCAAGCAGTTGACCGGCAGCCAACAGCAAGCCGATCAACGCAGTAGGGGTCGCCAGCACGCTGTTAAATTGAACCCTTCGCTATGCTTCAGGGGCTTTGAGTCAGGCGTAGACGAATGATGTTGGCCACTCAAACAAAGGCGGTTGGACAATTTGCGCTGATTCATTGTTCTCCTTTGGCATGCTTACTACAGGCGGCGAGTCATACTTACCGGCGCGAAGCTGTGTTAATTCATCATAAATCACGCCATAGTCAGGGTGCCACACATACCACAGCCACAGCTCGGCTCCGCATTGCACACACGTCAATGGATCCAGACCGTAGGCCCGTTTCATCCGTTCTGGATAGCTCAACTTCTCAACAATGTTTTCTGCCCACCCAAACACACCCTGCACCAGCTTTTGCAGCACTGTCTGTAAGCATATCCGAACTTTCTTGAGTTTGCAAGTCGCCTGCAAACCATAGTATCTGACCCGCTGAAAGCCTTTGGGGAGAATGGTCTGCACCATGCGACCGATAAACTGCTCACGGTCCAGCGTGACCCCTTCTTTTTGGCCTGTACGATGGTCACGATACCAATCGGTCACCTGCCCGGTCTCCCTGTCATACGCCACTAAACGCGCAAGCGCCATCGGCGGACTGACGACATACTTGGCAATGTATTGTGCGAGCTTTGCAATTTTGGGCACCGTTTCTTCCTGCAAATGGGCGACAAACCCTTTCGGATACTGCGGCCATAAGGCATCGATTAACTCGGCTACGCCAACCACCTCAGACAACACCGCCTTCACCATGCCCAACAGATAATACTGCCATTTGCGGTGGATGATTTGATACCGCATGTAGCCTAACCCATGCCACCGGCCCTCTGGGTCCAGTCCACCATCCGTCATGATGATGTGCAGATGCGGATTGTAGTTAGCGGCGCGTCCTGCCGTCTGCAACACGACAATATACCCCAATTCCAACACCTTCCCTTTCGCCGTACTTACCGCATCATCCGTCATCTGTGGCCCGATCTTCATCAAACCCTCATACAGCTCTGCCGGATACCGATAGAACAACCCCCGCAACGCCTCCGGCACAGTCAACACCAAATGGCGATATCCAACCCCCTCATGTAACATACTTTGAATCGTCTCGACCCAGTTGGCCGTGTAGGTCTTGGCGCATGACAAACAAAAGGAGCTCTTACACCTGAAGGGCACCTTCTTTTCCGCAAAACAGTCCGGACAGATATACACCGCGTAGCCGTTTGCAAACGCGCCGCAGCCCAGCATCTTTTGCACAACTTCATCCACCGCTTCGTAACGAGGATGCCGCGCTTTGAACGCCGCCCACCCATCTCGGAAGATTTGTTTGAAGATTTCCTTCTGGCTCTCCGCTCCCTTTGCCATAACCCCATTATTCTCAACCATCCCGCCGTTATGTCAAAAATGACTCAAAAAGGAAATTCCTATGGGATGGATTTAGTTATATCCTTTATATTATGCAACACATTGCCCAATTAGGCGAGACCACAAAATGTTGTTTCGTTGCTCAACTGTGAGTAGCCATAATGGTACGGTTTCTCGCAATGCCCCAATAGCGATAAAGGCAGGGATACTCACTAATGTAACGGTTCGAGTCTCCTGTTATCTGCTGATAAAACAAATAATAGCAAAATGGTATCCCACCTGGGCGGCACGGTAAACCAATTAAACGAAGCAACGGTCTGAACAGTCGGTGTAGGTGCGACCGCCGCGACCAAGACCTGACAGGTGCGCCGCGCCTGGATGTGGTCAACCTAACTCGATGGCGGCGACGCACCTTGTAAAAGGCCGGGGTAATATTAAGTATTAAGTAAGCTAATTAAAGGGACAAAATGACGAAAAATCTGTCAGGTCTGGCGTTCGCGATGACCCTGTTGTTCAGAGACATTCTCTAGGACAGTTGTCCAAGCGCCATCGTTCAGGCTGCCCTATGATGGACCGCAATCAATTTGGCCAGCAATTGCTGATGTTGCGCAAACGGGCAAGTCTAAGCCGTCGCCCTTCCCCAGCACGTTTATTCCCAGCACGTTTATTGTTATGACGACTTAACCGTAAAAGGCAGCACCATGCCCAGTTGCTCATGCGGTTTGCCACTCGCCGGGTCGGGAATGTGACAGAGCGCTACATAGTTGCCGGGCGTCAGATTCAAGTGTAGATAGGCGCGCTTGCCGGGGTCGATGGCCTGAAAACCGCCGACATTGGCAAAGGGCGGTGCGCCGGCTGGCTGCATCATAAAGCGCATCACATCTTCCATGGTCTTGCCTTCAGCCAGCTTGATCAGGGTTACCTCGTGCGGCTGGGTGCCTTCGTTGACCACTTGCCAAACTTGCTTGCCGGCCTTGATGTCGGTGGGCAGCACATACGAAAAGTCAACAAACTTGATTGTTTGGTCGGCCACCGGTGCGGTCGCCACCGGTTGGCCAGCCTTTGGCGCAATCACGGTCAGCGGTGCGATCATGCCTTTGGCAATGTGCGGCACGCCATCATGGCTAGGCACGAAGCAAAGCAGAAAATATTGCCCCGGCGTCAAGTTCAACGTAACGGCCTGGCTCATGCCTGGATCGACGGCCGCAGGCCCACCGGGAAGCGTGATCACCCGCGTGACGGCTTGTTGATTCCCTGATTGCAAAGCCGCCTGGAACTGTTCCACCGTCACATCGTCATTGAGGCGGACAAGTTGGGCATGGTGGGGTTCCTGGCCTGCGTTCTCCATCACCACGGTCACCAGACCGGCCTCGATCTGTGCCGGCATTTCGTAACGATAGTCAAGCGCTTTCACGTTGAGCACGGCCGGTTGAACAGCCGACTGGGCGGGCGCAACTGGTGCAATGCAGCCGGCCAACACAAGCAGAATCAGGCACACAGCGCTGCCAAGTGCAGAACAATTGAGGTGTTTCATAAACATATTTCCTTTCTTGGTTTGAACAAATGGATTGATGAACGACTGACGGTTGACAATGTTTGGGCTAGACTCGCTTTGCAAGTCCGCCGCTTAAAACCAAGTCGCAAAGGGCGCGTAAGCTGCCAAGCCCAGAGTGGAGCGTGCTTCGCCACAGCCGTAACGGTTGCCAAACCATCGCCCAAGTGGATAGCTGTGGCGTAGTTGGACGCATCAACTGGGCTTGTACATAAGTGCGTTTGATGTCCCGTTGGCTATCGCGGGCCACAGTTTCTAAAAACAGCTGAGTATGCATATTGTTCTCCTTCTGATCGATGTCTAACGCACGATTGTTGAAATTTTCATGCTTGATTAACGCCCGCTATGGGCGTGTCCAGTGAGGCGGCGCTGGCTGCGAACGCTGATTGCACGCCAACCACGTTGGGTTAAGGTGTACCCTGACAAGATTGCCTGCTGCCAGCGCGCACCAATTGACGGTGCGCGCTGTGGCCCGCACTGATGGGCCAGTTGGGCCTGTTCATACGCCTGCTGGATATCCGCCTGCATCACCTGGCCTACCATTTCTTGCATCAGTGGACTAAACATCTTCGGCTCCTTTGCGTTGATCTGACCTAAATTTCCGCTGCCCTTGGTGTCTGTATAGGTTAGGCGTTACGCAGTTGAACGGTCATACCAGAGACCCTAAGGGTCTGCTCCAACTGAGTAACTTCTATAGGGATTAAGTTGCCGATTCTGATTGGTTTGAGCAGGCAACCAACGCCACGTCAAACTCAGCATAAATTTCAAAAAATTGACAACAACTTGCCCGCTGGAGCATCTGGCGTACTGCCGGCGTTGGCGCAAGCAATTTGACGTGTTTGCCCAGGGCGGGTGTGATCTCCGCTGCCGCCGCATGCAACGCACCCCACCCCAATTCAGGGTCCAACAACGCCTGATTGGCATAAAGCCGAGCAATGTTGAGCAGCGCAAATACGCCTGACAACTCAATCTTGCTCGTTTGGCGCAGGTCTAGTAACAAGTGGCGACAGCCTGCCCTGTGCAACACACCTGCCGTGGCGATCAATGATTCGTAGCTGTGCCGGTCGATCGCACCGATCACTTGCAGATGAATTACACCGACTGGCGGAAAGGGTAGCGATGTGATAAGCTGGAAGTTACAGACTACCGGTTCGACAATGAGGGGAGATTGCCGAACCGGCGAAAGGTGTGGCGTCTGTTTCGCTAGTTGATGATACAAACTGGCTGGAAATGGGAACCATTTGGTGAGGAAAAGCATAGATTTCTCCTGCAGTCGCGCTGAATTGAACTTTACGTTTGGCGATAAACCTCTTGCGCCACCCACTTTCGTACTGATTAGGCACAGGATCGGTTATTCTGGATAGACTTACCTGTAAAAAGTAGGCAAGTCGGTGTTTTGCATGTTGACCAAACACTGGGTTTGCACACTTGCGGCGGATGAGCGTCCAGATAATGTCTACTCTAGCAAACTTTCGCCCCGTAGTCCAGGCACAATTTCTGGTACAATGCCTAGGACAGTTGTACAAGCTGGAGCTTGGTCAAATATGGACCTGAAACAATTTGGCGAACAGTTACAAATCCTGCGTAAACAGGCACGCTGGAGCCAAGAACAGTTAGCCGAGGCACTCGATCAACTGGGCCGCGCCAGCCTACCGGCCGAGTATCGAGTGATTGACGGCACCTTGCTCTCGCGTTGGGAACACGCCCGCACACAAAATGGTCGCCAGTGGAAGCCAACCCGCACGTATATCCTCCATCTTATCCACCTCTTTGCCGCGCAACTCGATCTGGTGCGCGCCCAACAGTGGGCGACCCACGCTGGCTATGCGATCAGCCCCGCCGAGCTACAAGTGTGGTTCCCGCCTTCTACGGCTGTGCCCAACCCAGCAGTTACCAACGCACAGCCCCTTGCTATGCCGCACAACTTGCCCC
>JBBREZ010000277.1:0-9183 GCA_038225095.1 Caldilineales bacterium | reverse complement strand
TTTGTCTGAAAATATCACCTTTGCTGGCACCGCGAGTATAATGACCAGTAAATCTGAGCATTATTCATGCGACGGAGTGCATTTCAATTGGGGGCAGGGCAGGAATGAATTCCGCACCTGACAATAGCAGGTGCCTGAAGGTACTAAATTTTTAGTCGCCGGGCGCCCAGGGGGCGCGACTTGCTCCTGTCAGCAGCCAAATTTCATTTGTGTCCCAAATTGAAATGCACCCCATATGCACACGTACTCTGAAAAAGCGGTTACACAGAGCACACGGAGAGCAGATAATAAAGCAAGTTGTTGCTATTTCTCGGTGCGCTCTGTGTAACCGTTGTCGCTGTGTCACATCTGTTATTCATTCTTCTTACCCTAAAGGCGCTTGTATGAATTCACCTAAATACGACATAGCCATTATCGGCGGCGGGATTGTCGGCCTGGCAACAGCGATGGCGTTGACGAAACGCGGTGTGACCAGTTTGATCGTGATCGAAGCCGAAGATAAATTAGCCGCCCATCAGACCGGCCATAACAGCGGCGTCATTCATTCTGGGCTTTACTACAAACCCGGTTCGTTGAAAGCACTCAACTGTGTGGCCGGTCGCCTGGCGATGTACCAATTTTGCGAAGAGCACAACATTGCCCACGAACGGTGCGGCAAACTGGTCGTCGCCACGGACGCACAGGAAATACCCTTGCTCGAAAAATTAGAAGAGCGCGGTCGCGCCAACCAGCTCCACGGTGTGCGCCGGCTGCGCGCCGAAGAGGTCAAAGAATACGAACCCTATGTAGCCGGGGTGGCCGGGCTGTTGGTGCCAGAAACGGGCATTGTCGATTATAAGCAAGTGGCGCAAAAGTACGCGCAACTGATTCAGCAAGCTGGCGGCACGATCCAGACTAAAACACGGCTGCTCGGTTGCCATGTCGAAGCCAACGAACTGCGCTTGAGCACCAGCCAGGGTGACATTCAGTGTCGCTACCTGATCAATTGTGGCGGTCTACAATCCGACCGGATCGCACGCCTGTGTGGCGTGGAGCCGGGGCTGCAAATTATCCCTTT
Organism: Caldilineales bacterium; assembly: GCA_038225095.1. Lineage (GTDB taxonomy): Bacteria > Chloroflexota > Anaerolineae > Caldilineales > Caldilineaceae > JAPLGZ01. The sequence goes on along the minus strand of JBBREZ010000277.1, from coordinate 8,126 downwards.
TCGCGGCGAATATTATGAATTGATCCCAGAACGGCAGAATCTGGTCAAAAACTTGATCTATCCCGTGCCCGACCCGCGCTTCCCCTTTCTTGGCGTACACTTTACGCGCATGATCCACGGCGGCGTCGAGGCTGGCCCCAACGCGGTGCTCGCCTTCAAGCGCGAGGGTTATAACAAATCTAGTTTCTCGCTGACCGATGCCTGGCAATTTGCTACTTACCGCGGCTTTTGGCAAATGGCATCCAAACACTGGCGCATGAGTCTGGGTGAATTTCAGCGCTCGTTTAGTAAAAAGGCCTTTGTCACCGCCTTGCAAAAATTACTCCCCGAACTCCAATATGACGACATCTACCCCGCCGGCGCTGGCGTGCGCGCGCAGGCCTTAGAACCCAACGGTTTTCTCGTCGATGATTTTCGGATTGTCGAAGCGGGCCGCATGATCCATGTGCTCAACGCGCCTTCGCCCGCCGCCACAGCCTCGATCAGCATCGGCCAGTCGATTGCCGATATGGCAGAGAAACAATTTGCTTTAGGCAGTAGGAAGTAGGGGAGTAGAGGAGTAGGGAGTAAGCTTCGTCAACTTCCTACTGCCTACTCCCCTACTCAGGAGCCTCAATGCTGACAGTTGCCGATATACTGGCAGAAACGTTACAAGCCGCTGGAATCGACACGGTATTCGGTTTGCCGGGCGGCGAGAATGTGGCGGTGCTGGATGCGTTGCGCCGGTATGGCCTGCGTTTCATCTTGGTGCGCAATGAAAGTTCAGCCGTTTTTATGGCAGATGCGACCGCGCGCCTGACTGGCAAGCCAAGCGCCTGTCTAACGACGCTTGGCCCTGGCGCAGCCAACGCGGTCGCCGGTGTCGCCCATGCCTATCTAGACCGTGCGCCAGTGTTGGTGATCACAGCGCAGACACCAGAACATCTCCTGCCCAACCACACGCACCAAGTGCTTGATCTAGCAGCGCTCTTCACGCCGATTACAAAGGGGAGCTTCCCTGTACAAGCGGATAAGGTGCGCGCGACAGTGCAAGCCGCTTTGCAACTGACGATGTCTGGCCGACCAGGGCCGGTTCATCTGCGCATCAGCAATGAAACCGCCGCCCAGCCAATGCCAGAGGAGACCCGTTGGATAGCGCCCCCGGCTGTATTATCACTAATATTCTCTTCAAAAGATCAGTTTGCAACCGCGCGCCAGCTGCTAGCCCAGGCCCGCAAACCAGTGATTGTGGCCGGGGTGGGGCTGGAACCCGAACAACCGTACGCGGCTTTACGCGCTCTGGCGGAAACCCTGAATGCGCCTGTGATCGTGACGCCCAAAGCCAAGGGCGCGCTGCCTGATGATCATGTGTTGGCTGCCGGCGTGATTGGCCTGGCGCGCACCGACCCGGCCTATCAAATTCTGGATGAAGCGGATTGTATCATCGCCGTGGGTTTTGATGTCGTCGAATTGGTCAAACCCTGGCAGCAGGCTGCGCCGCTAGTTTGGATTGCGCCTTGGGCTAACATTGATCCTGGGTTGCCAGCCGTGGCTGAATTCATCGGTGCGATGCAGCCGATCTTGGCGCCATTGGCGGATTTGACCAGCCACTCAGCGCCGGATTGGGGTGCCACTCGTGTGGCCGCCTTGCACCAGCAACTGGCGCAACAGGCATTACCCGCCCCCGCCCCAGGTCGTCTGTTGCCGCAAACTGTGCTCCAAATTGTGCGCCAGCATAGTGCGCGTGAGACCCTGGTAACCACCGATGTGGGTTCGCATAAAATTCTCGCCGGTCTAACTTGGCCGGCTTATATGCCCAATCGTTACCTGGTTTCCAATGGGCTATCTTGTATGGGCTCTGCCCTGCCATCGGCTATGGCCGCCAGTCTAGCCTTGCCTGGTCAGCCAGTACTCTGTCTGACTGGCGATGCCGGGCTCGCCATGGTATTGGGTGAATTAGGGCTATTGGCAGAACTGAAGTTGCCAGTTGTGATTGTGCTCTTCAACGATAACGCGCTGGATCTCATCCGTTCCGCCCAACAGCGCGCGGGTACACCCACGTACGGCACCGAATTCGTAAATCCCAACTTTAGGCAAATTGCGGCTGCCTATAAGTTGGATGCCTATCAGGTACAAGATGAAGTTACCTGCACCGCCGCAATCAAAGCTGCGTTGGCCAATAATCGCCCCACCTTGATTGAAGCCATGATCGATCCACTTAGTTATCCAACAACGCCAGGTAAGGCTCTAACAAGGCCTAGCCAAGGTTGACAGATAACGGGTTACCAAGTAATTTGTAAAGCGTTTATGACCGTGGTACAATCAATGCATCAGCGCCTAGGCGACGTCGCCAAGTGGTAAGGCAGGGGTCTGCAAAACCCCCATCGCCGGTTCGAATCCGGCCGTCGCCTCCTCCACAATAAAAAAATCCATCCCAGATCTGGGATGGATTTTTTTATTGTTTGGTTAGATTACTAGAACGGGTCTAACGTGTTACCCTTCTACCAGTCCCCCGCATAGGCAACGCTGAATGGCGCTGCTTGCTGCTTGACCCAAGCATAGTGTAATTCCGTAAACTGACGCAGATGTAGAAAATCGTGGGCCAGCCAGGAGGCCAGTAGCTCGCCGGCGTAGATCGAAAATTCCGCACGCTTATAACTTTTCTCCCAATCGGGCGCAACCAATCCTTCGAGCCAGGCCACCGATTGTTGGCGTTCGCGCAGGAAATTTTGTAATGACTCGGCTGGATCGCGCTGATTGTACCCACGCGCCGTCACCCAGCCTTCGGGATCAATACCCGGCGGGTCTTCCCCAGGCCGATGCAACGTAAAATCGATGCGCATCCGAAAATCTTCACGCTCCTCATCATACAGGTGATTGATCACTTCCAAAAGCGACCAATCATTGGCCGTTGGCTTCCAGTGCGCCTGTTCGTCGGTGATGCCATTCACGATGTCGCGAATCGTGTTTGCGTTGCGGGCCAGTTGTTGCGCAATAGTCATGTGATCCATACTTTTTCTTTCACCCAAACGTGCCGGGGACGGGCGGGACGACCAAGCCTGCTCTATCCGTGATCTGTGCCCCGTCCGTCCCCGGCACGTCGCCCTCGATCGCGGCGTAAGTCATGTTATAGTTTATCACAATAGCTTCGATGGATAACTTTTTCGCGGCAGGGATAAATCCCGCGGCTGACAGTAGGAAGTGCCATCAGGCACTGGAATCCTAGTCGCTGCGGCGACTTCCTACTGTCAGCGGCCAAATTCCATTTGCGCCCGAAATTGGGGATATACCCGAAAATCTGTGTAATATTCGGCTCACAATGAACTTTCGTCTGGCCTGCGGTGTCTTATGCCATAGGAGGTGCGATGGATCAATCGGACCAGGAACTCATCCAACAAATTCAGGCACAAGACACCGACGCGTTTGCGGTTTTTTTCGACCGTTATCGCGAACTGATCTATCGCCATGTCATGAGCATGGTGCGCGACACGGTTGTCACAGAAGATCTTGTCCAGGAGGTCTTTCTGCGGGTCTGGACACGCGCAGAGCAGTGGGATCACCGTGGCGCCGTCAAACCCTGGCTCTACCGCATTGCCACTAATTTGGCGCTCAATCAATTGCGCACCCAGCGCCGCCGGCCCCAACAACCGCTAGAGGCGAAAACGCTTAATGAAGGAGGTGAAGAGGAAGAAATTTCTGTGCCGGGTTGGATGATCGATGCAACAGCGCTGGAACCGGCCACGCGTCTAGAAGCAGCCGAGCAAACTCAGCGCTTACAACAGTTGGTCAATCAATTGTCTGATGACAAACGCGAGATCTTTCGTCTGGTCTACGACGCCGAAATGGATTTGCGCAGTGTCGCCGATCAATTGGGGATTCCAGAAGGTACGGTAAAGTCGCGCTTGTATTACAGCAAGAAACAGTTAGCGCGCGCATGGCAAGCGGAGGAGTTTTGAATTGTCAATTGTGAATTGTCAATGGCTAATTTTTCTCGTTCATCCACGAATCGCGGTCATTTACTCAAGTTACTCAGATACAGCGGTTACACAGAGTACACAGAGAGACAACAAGAGAGCAGGTTGTGTTTCTCTGTGTACTCTGTGCAAGTTTTTCTCCGCGTGCTCTGTGTAACTGCTTTTTCTTGGTTCGTGCGTAACGTGAGTCATTCAGGTAAGCTTAGAGGAAAACTATGAATCAATCAAACATAACGGCTTTCTGGCACAAAGCATCGTTTGACCGTTTTATGCAGGAGCGTCTGCCCCAGTTGCTAGGCGAACGGCTCCCGTTGGTCGGTTATCAGTTTGCCGCCATGGGTACATACACCTGTCAGGTGACGATTGCCGTGACCGGGAGCGCGTACCAGCAAGCTGTCGAAGTTGTCTATACGGATCTGCCGCAGCCCGATGAGCATGGCGTCTTTGTGAGCGACGGCGCAGAACGCACGGTCGTGCCGCTGGCGGCGCACAGTGAACTCGACAGCGCCGAGGTTCAGTGTGTTGGCGAAATGTTGTATGAACTAATCGCCGAGCGGCTCGGTGCAGCGCCGCCCGATCTGCCGTGGGATCAAGCCTTGCTGCGTGCTTGGTTGCCATTGGCTAAGTGGTTGGCCGAATTTATGACGACCAATCCGTACGCGCAATATCTGGATACCACCAACTGGCTGGCGCGGCAAACACATTTACGCCGTTTGTATATTGACAATCCCACCCACGTGATGGCGCCAGGCTGGTTGGGGCGTGTTTGTCCTTTTGAGACGCCAGAAGGCCCCAACATTGCCCGCATCCCCAGCATTGCGTTGGGCGCGGCCATTCGCGATGACCAATTGGTTGTTGTCGATGCGGCTGCAGAGGCCGCCATCGGTTTGAGTGCGTCGATGATTCCGTGTCTAGAACACAACGATCCCATTCATCTGCTGATGGGTGCGAATATGCTGCGTCAATGGTTGCCTTATGCACAGCCAGAGCCAGCGCTGGTCCAGACTGGCAATGAACCGAATTCTCCAGATTTCTGGTGCGGGCGTAATCTGCTCACAGCCTTTATCCCCTGGGGCAGCGCAACCTTTGCCGATGGCATCGTGCTCAGTGAATCGGGCGCGCAACATCTGAGCAACGGCGATGCCTGGGTTGAGCCGGGCGACAAACTGAGCAACCGGCATGGCATCAAAGGCATCATCAGTCGCATCCTGCCCGATGCGGAAATGCCGCATTTGGCGGATGGTACGCCGGTGGAGCTGATCTTTACGAGCAGCACACTGCATGCGCGCATGGCCTTCGGTCAACTGCGCGAAGCCGTATTGGGACGGCTGGCCCGGGTCGCGGGCGAACCGATCCTGGCGCCCCCTTTTCATGCGCCCAGTGAACAGGAAATTCGCCGACAACTTGCCCAGGCTAATTTACCGGAAGCCGGCATGGAAGTGCTCAGACAGGGCCGAAATGGCGAATTACTGACCAATCCAAGCACGGTGGGGTGGGTTTATTGGGGGCGCACGAATCATTTGGTGCGCGACAAACTCGCGGTTGCGGTCGATGAGACGCAGAGGTTGCAAGCCCAACGCCAAGGCGCGATGGAAGTTCAAACCTTGCACGAAATTGGCGCGCTTGAGACGATCCGCGAGCATTTTAATACGCGGGTCGCGGGTCGTGGGTCGATTGAGGCAACAGGCGAGACACTAGCCCACCGCGTCGCCACCGGCGCGGTCGAACAAGCTGGGCCACCTACGCCGCGTTTTCTTGCGGTCCAAGTGCGCTTGGCCGCGATGGGGATTCAAGCAACGCTGGAAAAAGGGCAGGTGCGTTTTGTTTTTGCCCCACCAATGGGCATCAGTACATTAAATCTGGTCCAGCCAATCGCCCATCCCTGGTTGCAGGAGCGCCTATTAAATCAGATTGCCGCCTTTCCCGCTGCAACTGAGTCCGAAACCGATGATGCGCCGTTATCGACAGCAGAGCAAGCGGTAAACAAGCCAGCGCCGCCCATGCCGGCATATAACGCCGTGGTCGAAGCGAATACAAAGCTGGCGCGTTTGCGCAACAGTGGCGCGCCCAAAACGCTCGTCGAACAGGCTGTGCTCCAGTTGGAACGCAGCATCAGAAATTATGCGGACGCGCTACTGCTGCCCACCGATCTCCATTTTGATAATCGCGTGCTCTTTAGCGGGCGCAGCGTGCTGGCTCCTGGCCTTGATCTACGCTATGACCAGGTGGGTCTGGCTGACGAACTGGCATGGACGCTGTTTGGCCCGTTCGTCAGCCGTGAACTGGGCGACAGGGAAGCCGTGCAGCAGCGCACCCCATCCGCAATCCAAGCATTGGATGCGATTATGGCGCGTTCGTGGGTAATTTTGAATCGTGCGCCCACGATCAAGCCAACCAGTATGCTCGCCTTTCATCCTATACGCGAGGCAGGCCGGGTGATCCGGCTCCATCCGCTGGCCTGCCGTCTGCTGGACGCTGACTTTGATGGCGACCAAGCGGCCGTCTTTCTACCCGTTACGGCGGCTGGACAAGCGGAGGCTGGGGCACGGCTTTCGCTGGCCGGTCAACTTGCCCGCGATCCAAGCTTGGTCAACGAGTTAGCGCCCAGCCGTGACGCGATGTGGGGTCTGGCTTGCCTGAGTTTGAGCGCGGCGGGTCAGACAGAAATTGAGCAAATCGTCGGCGCCCCTGTCAATGCATCGGCTGGATTTGTGACACGCGCGGCGTTAGCAGAAGCACTCGCCCAGATTTTGGCCGAGCGCGGCATTGAAGCGACCTTGGCGCACACAGAACAACTGGTGCAGCGCGGCTTTGCGGTCATACAAAGCACTGGCTTTTCGCTGAGTTCATTGGGTAACCCTCACCTTGCCAAGCCGCCTGTGCCGACAAGCAACGAGCTTACCGCATGGCGCAACTACACCGAGCAGTTCACGGAACAGCTTGTTGCCAACACTGACTATGCCTGCGCAGGTGAGGTCGATCAGTTGGGGTGGTATCAATTGGCCGTGAAGAGCGGCGCTTATGGTCAAATCGCCTCGTTGGTCTATGCGCTAGGGCCGCAGGGTGTGGTTGCCAATGGGCAAGGTGAAATGGTGATCATCCGCCACGGCTATCGCGAGGGGTTGTCAGCGGCAGAGTTGTATGCGCTGGTGCCTGGCGCTCGTGAACAACTGGCACGTTATGCGCGGTACTATGACCAGTTGGGCAGCGAGTTGCCGGAGCAGGGCAGCGTCAGAAGTTTTCATGTGCTGGCCCGCGCACGCCGGGCGCAACATCCGGGCATTGCCTTTGCGCGCGCCGCGGCGATTGGTGAAATTGATCCATTAGTGGACGAAGACAGTCGTCTGTTTGTGGGCGTGTGACGAACGATAGGCGAATTTGCATAAACTAGCAGGCGAGGCCTTGTCAGAGCAATGGCAATCCTGATCAAGTTCAGGTGGCAAGGCCTCACCACTATTATTTCTTCATGTACGCGTGCGGCGTCACAACAGGCAATGTTGCAAAATAGGCAGGGTCAATCGCAACGGCTTTGGCAAGCACCCAAGCCTGGACGCCGCTTGGCAATTGGACCAGGACCCAGGCATTATCGAAGGTGCGCGCGATCCCCGCAACCTGAGCCTTCGTTGCCAATGCAGCCACAATTTCGGCTTTGACGCTGGCGTCGGCGCGCACGGCCACCTGGTGATCATAAGGGTTGGAAACCATCGCCCAAGGCTGGTTCAGTGGTTGTGGTGTACCAACCACAATAGTGACCGATGACGGAATGGCTTCGGTTGGCAGCGGTGTGGGCAGTGGCGTACGGGTCGGGGCACGCGTCGGTGTGAACGTTGGCAACGGGGTTGCGGTTGGCGTATAGGTCGGCGCTCTGGTCGCAGTTGGCAGTGTCGTAGCCGTCCGTGTGGCGGTCGCAGTCAAGGTTGGTTGTGGTGTTACTGTCGGTGAATTTGTCGCCGTTGCGGTTGGCGTCGGCGTGACCGTTGGCGTATTAGTCGCTGTAGCCGTTGGCGGCACGGGCGTATTGGTTGGTGTATTCGTCGCGGTATTCGTCGCCGTTGGCCGCGGTGTATTGGTTGGCGTATAGGTTGGTGTGCTGGTTGGTGTGCTGGTCGATGTCCTCGTTGGCACTGGGGTAGATGTATACGTTGCCGTTCGTGGCAGCGGCGTATTGGTGGC